>NZ_BAAAXG010000026.1:1582812-1899375 GCF_039535475.1 Streptomyces showdoensis
CCCAACGGGCGGGCCCTGGACGTACCCGAGGTGAAGGTCGCCTTCACCCTCAAGGAGAAGCAGATCGGCCCGCTGCCGGTACTGCCGGACCGGATCCAGACCGGCCACTGGACCGCCACCGGCGTCCAGCTCCCGATGGCGGGCGAGTGGCAGATGCAGATCACCGTGCGCACCTCCGACATCGACCAGATCACCATCGACAAGAACGTGAAGATCGGCTGACCTCCGTGAACGACCCCGTGAACGCCTCCGTGAGCAACGCCGTGAACGACTCCGTGGACGACTCCGTGGACGACGGCACCATCGACATCTCCCGGCGGCGCCTGCTCGGCACCGTCGGCGCCGCGGGCGCGACCGGTCTCCTGATCGGCGCGGCCGGCGGCGCGGGCATCGCGGCGGCGGGGGACGGCTCCGGCACCGCCGACGCCTCCGCGCTCACCTCGGTGGGCGCGACCGAGGTGATGTTTCACGGGAAACATCAAGCGGGGATCACCACTCCGCTTCAGGCCCGCGGGCATCTGGTCGCCTTCGACCTCGCCCCGGGCGCGGGCCGCAAGGAGGCCGCCGCGCTGCTGCGGCGCTGGTCGGCCACGGCGAAGGCGGTGATGGCGGGCAGGCCCTCGACCGGGGACACGGGCATCGCGCTCGACGCCGGGCCCTCCTCGCTGACCGTGACCTTCGGCTTCGGCCGCAGCTTCTTCGACCGGACCGGGCTCACCGCGCGGCGCCCGCAGCAGCTGGACCCGCTGCCCGCGTTCTCCTCCGACGCGCTCGACCCGAAGCGCTCCGAGGGCGACCTGTGGGTGCAGATCGGCGCCGACGACGCGCTCGTCGCCTTCCACGCGCTGCGGGCGCTGCAGAAGGACGCGGACGGGGCGGCGCGGGTGCGCTGGCAGATGAACGGCTTCAACCGTTCGGCCGGGGCCACGGCCCGGCCGATGACCGCCCGGAACCTGATGGGGCAGGTCGACGGCACCGGCAACCCGAAGCCGACGGACGCCGACTTCGACCGCCGCATCTTCGTCCCGCGGGGCGGCCAGGGCGCTGCCGGCGCCCAGGAGTGGATGGCCGGCGGCTCGTACGCGGTCGTCCGGCGGATCCGGATGCTGCTGGACGACTGGGAGAAGCTGTCCCTGGAGAAGCAGGAGAAGGTGATCGGCCGGCGGAAGGCGGACGGGGCGCCGCTGACCGGCGGGAGCGAGACCACCCCGCTGGACCTGGACAAGTTCGGCCCGGACGGCAAGACCGTGATCCCGGACAACGCCCATTCCCGGATCTCCGCCCCCGAACAGAACGGCGGCGCGGCGATGCTGCGGCGGCCCTTCTCCTTCCACGACGGGATCGCCGCGGACGGCACCCCGGACGCCGGTCTGCTCTTCGTCTGCTGGCAGGCCGATCCGCTGCGGGGCTTCGTGCCGGTGCAGCGGAAGCTGGACCGGGGCGACGCCCTGTCGCCGTTCGTCCGGCACGAGGCGAGCGGCCTGTTCGCGGTGCCGGGCGGGGCGGCGGAGGGCGAGTACGTGGGTCAGCGGCTGCTGGAGTCGTAGGCGCGTCGCCGGTGAGCGGCTGCTGGAGTCGTAGGCGCGTCGCCGGTGAGCGGCTGCCATTAGGGTGACCGTATGTCAGCCACCCGGTATACGTATCTCGGTCCCGAAGGCACCTTCACGGAGGCCGCGCTGCGTACGCTGCCCGAGGCCGCGACGCGGGAGCTCGTCCCGATGGTCTCGGTCCCGGCGGCGCTGGACGCCGTGCGCAACGGGGAGGCCGCGGCCGCGCTGGTGCCGATCGAGAACTCGGTCGAGGGCGGGGTGACGGCGACTCTCGACGAGCTGGCCTCGGGCGAGCCGCTGATGATCTACCGCGAGGTGCTGCTGCCGATCGCCTTCGCCCTGCTCGTGCGGCCGGGGACGAAGCTGTCGGAGATCAAGACCGTCACGGGTCACCCGGTGGCCCAGCCGCAGGTGCGGAACTGGCTGCGGGCGCATCTGCCGGAGGCGGTCTGGGAGTCCGCCGCGTCCAACGCGGACGGGGCCCGGCTGGTCCAGGAGGGCCGCTTCGACGCGGCCTTCGCGGGCGAGTTCGCGGCGGCGACCTACGGTCTGGAGGCCCTGGTCACCGAGATCCACGACGCCGAGAACGCCGAGACGCGCTTCGTGCTGGTGGGCCGGCCGGCCCGGCCCGCGGCGCCGACGGGTGCGGACAAGACCTCGGTCGTGCTGTGGCTGGGCGAGGACCACCCCGGTGCGCTCCTCGAACTCCTCCAGGAATTCGCCGTCCGCGGAGTCAACCTGATGCTGATCCAGTCCCGTCCCACGGGGGCCGGGATCGGGAACTACTGCTTCGCGGTGGACGCCGAGGGACATATCTCGGACCGGCGGGTCGGCGAGGCCCTGATGGGGCTGAAGCGGATCTGTCCGAAGGTGCGCTTCCTCGGCTCGTATCCGCGGGCGGGCGTGGCGGTCGAGGACGTGCGGGCGCTGCGGCGCGGCACCTCTGACGCGGAGTTCACGGACGCCTCGGACTGGCTGGCGCGGGCCCAGGACGGCCGGGCGTAGCCACCGGCGGGCGGTTTCCCACAAAGTTATCCACAGGCTTGCGTCTCGACCTGGGGACAAGTCGACAAGCGCACCGACCCCGTGTCACCGCATGCCCGGCATGGTCGACAAATCGTCGTCACCCCTGCTCCGGGGACCCACTCTTCGGGGCGAGGCATTCCCACTCGAATGAGTGGGAAAATGCCGGCGGTCATCGTGGTCCACAGATCTTCCACACAGCCTGTGGATAACCCTTCGGAGTCCCGTATTCCTGTGGAGAACTCCGAATGGGAAAAGAATGGAAAAACAAAGCAATTCGGGCAAAGTGACACGCAAGGCTATATGGGGTGGGGTCGCACGAGCCCGCACCGGTAGCCTGGTGGGGTGATTGACCTTCGCCTGCTCCGTGAGGACCCCGACCGTGTTCGCGCCTCCCAGCGCGCCCGTGGAGAGGACGTCGCGCTCGTCGACGCCCTGCTCTCCGCCGATGAGCGGCGCAGGTCGTCCGGCGTCCGCTTCGACGAGCTCCGATCCGAGCAGAAGGCGCTCGGCAAGCTGATCCCCAAGGCCTCCCCCGAGGAGCGCACCGCGCTCCTGCAGAAGGCCGAGCAGCTCAAGATCGACGTCAAGGCCGCCGAGGCCGAGCAGAACGAGGCCGACGAGACGGCCCGTACGCTCCTCCTCCAGCTCGGCAACATCGTCCACCCGGACGTGCCCGTGGGCGGCGAGGAGGACTTCGTCGTCCTCGAGACGCACGGCACCATCCGCGACTTCGCCGCCGAGGGCTTCGAGCCCAAGGACCACCTGGAGCTCGGCGAGGCGCTCGGCGCCATCGACGTCGAGCGCGGCGCCAAGGTCTCCGGCTCGCGCTTCTACTACCTGACCGGCGTCGGCGCGCTCCTGGAGCTCGCCCTCGTCAACGCGGCGATCGCGCAGGCCACCGAGGCCGGCTTCATCCCGATGCTGACCCCGGCGCTGGTCCGCCCGCGCGCCATGGAGGGCACCGGCTTCCTCGGCCAGGCCGCGGAGAACGTGTACCACCTGGAGAAGGACGACTACTACCTGGTCGGCACCTCCGAGGTCCCGCTCGCCGCGTACCACATGGACGAGATCATCGACGCCGACAAGCTGCCGCTGCGCTACGCCGGCTTCTCGCCGTGCTTCCGCCGCGAGGCCGGCACCTACGGCAAGGACACCCGCGGCATCTTCCGCGTCCACCAGTTCGACAAGGTCGAGATGTTCTCGTACGTCGCCCCGGAGGACGCCGAGGCCGAGCACAAGCGGCTCCTGGACTGGGAGAAGCAGTGGCTGACCTCCCTGGAGCTGCCCTTCCAGGTGATCGACGTCGCCACCGGCGACCTGGGCTCCTCCGCCTCCCGCAAGTTCGACTGCGAGGCCTGGATCCCCACCCAGGGCAAGTACCGCGAGCTGACCTCCGCCTCGAACTGCGACGGCTTCCAGGCCCGCCGCCTGTCCGTCCGCATGCGCGAGGAGCAGGGCGGCAAGAAGACCGTGCAGCCGCTGGCCACCCTGAACGGCACGCTGTGCGCCGTCCCGCGCACGATCGTGGCGATCCTGGAGAACCACCAGCTGCCGGACGGCTCGGTGCGCGTGCCCGAGGTGCTGCGCCCCTACCTCGGCGGCCGTGAGGTCCTGGAGCCGATCTCCAAGTGAGCACCTTCCCCTACCGCCTGGTGGCGACGGACCTCGACGGCACGCTGCTGCGTGCCGACGAGTCCGTCTCGGACCGTACGCGGGACGCGCTCGCCGCCGCCACGGAGGCGGGCGCCGCGCACATCGTCGTCACGGGCCGGGCGGTGCCCTGGACCCGGCACATCCTCGACGACCTCGGCTACGAGGGGATCGCGGTGTGCGGGCAGGGCGCGCAGGTCTACCACGCCGGTGAGCACCGGCTGCTGACCTCGCTGACCCTGGACCGGCAGCTCGCCGGGCTCGCCCTGTCGAAGATCGAGGCCGAGGTGGGCCCGCTGGCGCTCGCCGCGAGCCGCGACGGTCTGGAGGGCGAGGTCCTGATCGGCCCCGGCTACCGGGTCCAGGAGGGCCCGCTGCCGTACGTCCCGTACGAGGACCC
Source organism: Streptomyces showdoensis (assembly GCF_039535475.1). Classification (NCBI taxonomy): domain Bacteria; kingdom Bacillati; phylum Actinomycetota; class Actinomycetes; order Kitasatosporales; family Streptomycetaceae; genus Streptomyces; species Streptomyces showdoensis. The sequence goes on from NZ_BAAAXG010000026.1 coordinate 1,587,439, forward strand.
GGCGGAGCTGTGGGCGGCCCCGCTGACCAAGCTCTACCTCCAGCACCCGACGCTCGGCGACGACGAGCTGACCCGGATCGCGCGCCAGACGGTCGGCGGGCTCGTGGACGTCGTCATGGCGGGACCGGGGATCGTCGAGGTCCTCCCGCTCGGCCTGAGCAAGGCGACCGGGCTCTCGCTCGCCGCGCGCCGGCTGGGCGTGAAGGCCGCGGAGACGATCGCCTTCGGCGACATGCCCAACGACATCCCGATGTTCGGCTGGGCCGCGCGCGGCGTCGCGATGGGCAACGCCCACGAGGAGCTGCGGGCGGTCGCCGACGAGGTGACCGCGTCCAACGAGGAGGACGGCATCGCGCTCGTCCTGGAGCGCCTGCTGGAGGCGTAGTACCGGACATGAGGAGCGGGGCGGCCCGCGCGGTTCGCCCCCGCGCGCTCGAAGCGGCCGCCCCGTTCCCGTCTCCCTAGTGTGGGTCGGACGCCCCCGCGTGGACCACCGGTTTATCCGGCACGTGCCGGGTCAGCGGCCAGAACGCGAGCCCGATGAGCAGCGAGATCGCGTGCCCCAGGTCGGTGTACGTGTGGTTGGTGACCAGCGGCACCGCGAAGAAGGCCACCGCCCCCGCCAGGTAGAACCAGCGCCAGGGCCGGGGCAGCCGATAGGTCAGGATGCCGACCGAGGCGGCGAGGCCGTAGCTCACCCCGATGTCGACGACGTGCGCCATGCTGCGCGGCACGTCGTGGTCCTGGATCGCCTCCAGGACCACCTTCTGGCTGATGAGGGTGGCGGCGATGTGCGCCGTCGCCACGACGACCAGCCACTTCACCGTGCCGAGCCAGCGCTCCACCGGCGCGTGGAAGACCTCGAAGAGGACCGCGTAGAGCAGCAGGCTCGCCGGGTTCTCGATCCAGAACGCGCTGCCGAGCAGCGCCTGCATCGGGTGGCGGGAGAGCTCGTACAGGTTGCTGCTGTTGCGGTGCAGCAGATAGTGGTCCAGCCCGTCCGGGGACAGGGCGATGCAGAGGCTGGTGATCGCGATGACGGCCAGCCAGACATGCGTGCCGGGTGACGAACGCACCCACGACCTGATCGGCCGGGACGGTTCGCCACCCGGGGCATGGGACGGGGTTTCACGTGGCACGTATATGTGCCTATCACCCCGAGCCGGGTGATACCTGTGAGGAACCTCAGAAATTGATCATGTGTCCGGCGATGCCGTGGACCGCTTCCTTGACGGCCTCGCCCAGCGTCGGGTGGGCGTGCACGTTGCGGGCGACCTCGTGGACGGTGAGGTCCCACTGCTGCGCCAGGGTGAGCTCGGGCAGCAGCTCGGTGACGTCGGGGCCGATGAGGTGGGCGCCGACGATCTCGCCGTACTTGGCGTCGGCGACGATCTTCACGAAGCCGGTCGGGTCGCCGAGGCCGTGCGCCTTGCCGTTCGCCATGAAGGGGAACTTCGAGACCTTGACGTCGTAGCCCTTCTCGCGGGCCTGCGCCTCGGTGTAGCCGAAGCTGGCGATCTGCGGCTGGCAGTAGGTCGCGCGGGGGATCATCGCGTAGTCGAGCTCCATGGTCTCGGCGTCCGCGATGGTCTCGGCGGCGATGACGCCCATGGCCTCGGCCGTGTGCGCGAGCATCAGCTTGGCGGTGACGTCGCCGATGGCGTAGATGTGCGGCACGGAGGTGCGGCAGCGGCCGTCGACGTCGATGGCACCGCGCTCGGTCACGGCGACGCCGGTGTTCTCCAGGCCGTAGCCGGAGACGTTCGGGGCGAAGCCGATGGCCTGCAGGACCTTGTCGGCCTCCAGGACCTTCTGCGCGCCGTCCTTGCCGGTGACGGTGACGCGGACCTGCGGGCCGGACTCGTCGATGGCCTCGACGCGGGTGGAGGTCAGGACGTCGATGCCGAGCTTGCGGTACTGCTTGGCGAGCTCCTTGGAGACCTCCTCGTCCTCCAGGGGGGCCATCCGGTCCAGGAACTCGACGATGGTGACCTTGGTGCCGTAGTTGTTCAGCACGTACGCGAACTCGATGCCGATCGCGCCGGCGCCGGCGATGACGATCGACTTCGGGGCGTCCTCGGCGAGGATCTGCTGCTCGTACGAGACGACCCGGTCGCTCAGCGCGGTCCCGGGCAGCAGGCGCGGGGTGGCGCCGGTGGCGATGATGCAGTGGTCGAAGCTGATCGTCTGCGCGGTGCCGTCGGCCTTGTTCACCTGCAGCGTGTTCGCGTCGAGGAAGGTGCCCCGGCCGTCGAACTCGGTGATGCCGTTCTTCTTCATCAGGAAGTGGACGCCCTTGACGCGGCCGTCCGCGACCGTGCGGCTGCGGTTGAACGCCTCGCGGTAGTCGAAGGAGACCGTGCCGTCGACCTTGATGCCGAAGGTCTTGGCCTCGTGGGTGAAGATGTGGGCCAGCTCGGCGTTGCGCAGCAGCGCCTTGGTGGGGATGCAGCCGACGTTCAGGCAGACACCGCCCCAGTACTTCTCCTCGACGACCGCGACCCGCTTGCCCAGCTGGGCGGCGCGGATGGCGGCGACGTAGCCGCCGGGGCCAGCTCCGAGTACGACGACGTCGAAGCGGTCTGACATGACTGACTCCCGAGGGTGGTGAGGGTGTTCGGTCCACGTACGAGTCCACGTACGAGCCCACAGTAGTCCCGCCGCTGCGGCGCGGCGGGGGCAACGGGAAGGGCAGTTGTAGGATGACTGGGCAACCGGGCGAATCAAGGAGCGGTGATGGCGCTGAAGGCGGCGGGACGGGTCTCGCTGGTGGACTCCGTGGTGGAACAGCTGCGCACGCAGCTCACCGAGGGAGAGTGGGCCGTCGGCGACCGCATCCCCACCGAGCACGAGCTCGCCGAACTCCTCGGCGTCGGCCGCAACACCGTGCGCGAGGCCGTCCGCGTCCTGGTCCACGCCGGGCTCCTGGAGTCCCGGCAGGGCAACGGCACCTTCGTCAGGTCCACCGCCGACCCGGCCGCCGTCCTGCGCGGGGTGCGGCACGCCGGAGCGCTGGACGTCCTGGAGCTGCGGGTCGCCCTGGAGGCGGAGGCGGCGCGCCTCGCGGCCGTCCGCCGGGACACCCACGACCTGCTGCGGCTGCGGGCGGCCCTGACCACCCTGCGCGAACAGGGCGACCGGGACGCCGACGCGGACGTCGCCTTCCACCTCGCGGTCGTCGAGGCCACCCACAACGCGGCCTTCCGCGAGGTCTACCGCTTCTTCTCCGCCCAGGTGCACGAGTCCCTGGTGGAGGCGCTGGGCGACCGCGCCATGCCACCGGTCGACATCGACGCCCACGAGGCGCTGGTCGCGGCGATCGAGGCGGCCGACCCGGAGGCGGCGGAGGCGCAGGCGCGCGAACTGCTGCGGGTCCCGATGGAGACCGTCGCCGCGCTGACGGAGGGGTCGCGATGAGCCGGGAGACCTCCGAGGCCCCGGTCGTGGCGCCCGTCCTCGTCGACGCGGAGGCCGATGTCCGGCCCTCCGCCGCGGGGGCGGCGGCCCGGCGGGCGCTGCTCGCCCGTCCGGTGGTGCTCCTGGTCGGGATCGTGCTGGCCTCGGTCAACATGCGCGCCGCGCTCGCGAGCGTGTCGCCGCTGGTGAGCGAGATATCCGAGGCGTACGGCCTGTCGGCGGCCGCGTCCTCCCTGGTGACCTCGGTGCCGGTGCTCTTCCTGGGGCTCGGCGCGCTGGTCGCGCCCTGGCTCGGACGGCGCTTCGGCGCGGAGCGGGTGCTGTTCGCGGCGCTGCTGCTGCTCGGCGCCGGCATCCTGGTGCGGGTGCTGCCCTCGTCGGCCGCGCTGTACTGCGGCGGCGTCCTGGTCGGCACCGCCATCGCCCTGCTGAACGTCCTGATGCCCGGTCTCATCAAGCGGGACTTCCCGGACCGGGCCGCGTCGATGACCTCCGTCTACACGGGCTCGATGATCGCGGGCGCCACCGTCGTCGCGGCCTCCTCGGTGCCGCTGGAGCGGGTGCTCGGTGGCTGGCAGGCCTCGCTCGGCTTCTGGTCGCTGCTCGCGGCGGTCGCGGCGCTGGCCTGGCTGCCGCAGGTGCTGATCGCCCGGGGCCGCACCGGGCACGAGCTGCGGGCCGCGGGCCCGGCCGCCGCCCCCGTCCGGTCCGTCTGGCGCTCGCCGCTGGCCTGGCAGGTGACGCTGTTCATGGGGCTGCAGTCGCTGTGGTCGTACGTCCTGATCGCCTGGATGCCGACGATCTTCACGGACCACGGGATGAGCCGCTCGACGGCGGGCGTCGTCTTCGCCTTCAACAACCTCATCCAGGTGGCCGGCGCCTTCGCCGTGCCGCTGCTCGCCGGGCGGATGCGCAGCCAGCGCCCGCTGATCGTGCTGGTGACGACGCTGGTCGCGGCGGGATACGCCGGGCTGATGGTCGCCCCGGTGCAGGGCGCCTGGCTCTGGTCGGCGGTCCTCGGCGTGGGTCAGGGCGGGGCGGTGGGGCTCGCGCTCACCCTGATCGTGCTGCGTTCGGGCGACGCGGTGACGGCCGCCCGGCTGTCCGGCATGGCCCAGACCGTGGGCTATCTGCTGGCCGCCGCGGGGCCGCTGGCCGCGGGCGCCCTGCACCAGGCCACCGGCTCCTGGACGCCGCCGATCCTCGCCGTGCTCGGCGTGTGCGCGGCGGCGCTCGCGGTCGGACTGCTGGCGGCCCGCAACCGCACGGTCTGAGGACGCCGGCGGCGCCGGACGCCCCCGAGGAAACGGACTCGGACAGGCCGGAGCCGTACGGTCCGAGGACACGGACACGCCGGAGCCGTACGGTCCGAGGACACGTACGGCTCCGGGGCGGGGCCCTCACGGGCCGGGGCGGCTACTCCTCGCCCGCCAGGGTCATCGACCGCAGCTTGTGGCCGGCGAACCAGGTCGCCCCGACCGTCACGGCGACCAGCAGCATCACCGCGGTCGGCAGCGCCACCTCGGAGCTGATCAGGCCGTCGCCGGTGACCTTCTCCGCCAGGGCCAGCGCCCACTGCTGGACGCTCAGGGTCTTGGCGCCCGCGATCAGGGAGCCGAACAGGGCCTCCCACACCAGGGCGTAGACCAGGCCGATGACGACCGCGTGGCGGCTGACCGTGCCGAGCAGGAGGAACATCGCGCTGTACGCGATGGAGGCCACCAGGGCCGCCACCGTGTAGGCGACCGCCACCTGCTGCCCGTTGCCGTTGAGGATGAATCCGGCGATCAGCGTGGGCACGGCGGAGAAGACCATCGTCACGGCGACGGCGACGATCAGCTTGGTGAAGATGATCGTGGGCCGCTTCACCGGCTTGGCCAGCAGGTAGACGATCGAGCCGTCGTCGATCTCCGGGCCGATGGCGCCGGTGCCGGCGATCACGCCGATCAGGGGCACCATCGTGGCCAGGGCGAAACCGCCGAGGACGTCGGCGGCGACCTGGTCGTCGGCTCCGTTGAACAGGCGGACCGCCACGGCGATCACGATCAGCATGGCCGGCAGCCCGAACAGGATCAGGGCCCGTCGGCGGCCGAGCAGGGCCCGGTAGGTGAGCCGGGCGACTGTGGGGTTGTACATCGGTCGGGCTCCTTTCAGGCCGCTACGAGATACGAGAAGACCGATTCGAGGGATTCGTCCGAGGGCGAGACCGTGAGCAGCCGGATGCCCCGCTCCTTGGCCACCTTCGGCAGCAGTTCGGTGAACCGTCCGAAGTCGACGGCCTGGACGCGCAGTCCGCCCTCGGCCGTGTGGTCGACCTCGATGCCGGCCGTCGACGGGTCGGCGATCAGCGCCGCCGCCAGGGCCCGGTCGTCGCTGGAGCGGACGAGATAGCGGTGCGGCCGGTCCGTCATGAGCCGGCGGATGCGGCGGAAGTCGCCGGAGGCGGCGTGCCGTCCGGCCACGATCACCTCGATGTGCGAGGCGAGCTGCTCGACCTCCTCCAGGATGTGCGAGGAGAAGAGGACCGTGCGGCCCTCGGCGCCCATCCGGCGCAGCAGATCCATCAGCTGCATGCGCTGGCGCGGGTCCATGCCGTTGAAGGGCTCGTCGAGCAGCAGCACGGACGGCTCGTGGACGAGGGCCGAGGCCATCTTCACGCGCTGCCGCATGCCCTTGCTGTACGTGGAGATCTTGCGGTCCTGGGCGTACTCCATCTCGACCGTGGCGAGGGCCCGCCGGGCCTCCTCGTCGCCGAGGCCCTGCAGCTCCGCGTTGGCGACGACGAACTCGCGGCCGGTGAGGAAGTCGTACATCGCCTCCCGCTCGGGGACGACGCCGATGGTCCGGTAGACCGACTCGTTGCGCCAGATCGCCTCGCCGTCGAGGGTGACCGTGCCGGTGGAGGGCGGCAGGAAGCCGCCCATCATGTTGATCAGGGTGGACTTCCCGGCGCCGTTGGGGCCGAGCAGGCCGGTGACGCCCGGACCGACGGTCATGGTGACGTCGTTGACGGCCACGACGTTGCCGAACCAGCGCGAGGCGTGGTCGATGTTGAGCGTGGTCACAGTCCGACCTTTCGGTAGCGGCGCATCAGCACGCCGTACGACCCGGCGATCAGCGCGAGGACGACCAGCACGTAGAGCGCGCCGACCGCGGTGCCGGGCGCGGCGGCCTCCCCGCCCGGGGCGGCGGTGGGCGCGCCGAGGAACGCGTCCTGCACACCGCCGATGAGGGTGATCGGCGAGAACAGGCCGATCCACTTGACCGCGCCGACGTTGTCCGTGCCGTAGGCGATGCCCTGGAGCGTGGAGACCGCTCCGTACGAGATCACCAGGGTGGCGATGACGGCGGCGACGCCGAAGCCCCGGCGCGGGGTGAGGGCCGCCATGACGAGGCCGATGCCGCCGAAGAGGAGCGAGAGCAGCGTCACGGAGACGAGGCCCTGGCCGAGCATCTTCGTCTGCTCGGCGAAGTCCATCTTGGCGAGCAGCGAGCCGATCCAGAGGATCAGCAGCGGGGAGGCGGTGAGGACGAACATCGCGGAGGCCATCGCCCCGTACTTGGCGAGCACGTAGTCCACGCGCTCGATCGGGCGGGCGAAGTAGAGGGGGACGGTGCGGAACCTGAGGTCCCGGGAGACCGACTGGGGGGCCTGGGAGGCCAGGAAGATGGCGATGACCATCTGGAGGAAGATCGCGTACTGCGTGTACTCGATCGGCAGCTTCGACGACTTGGTGACGACCGCGACCGCGACGATGATCAGCGCGGGCACGCACATCACGGCGAAGAGCAGCATCGGCAGCACCTTGGACTTGGCGCTGCGGCCCAGTCCGTACGCGCCGCGCAGCGACTGGGAGAACAGCGCCCGGCGCGCGGAGGCGCGGCCGAGGCGCGGTCCGTCGTAGCCGCGGTAGCCGATGTTGTGGATCCGGGTGTTCGCCGTGTCGTCAGTGGCCTGGGAGCTCATCGCGTCGGCACCTCCTCCTGCTGCTGCGCCTTGAAGACCTCGGCGATGTGGTGCCGGCGCTGCTCCATACGGACCAGGCCGAGGCCGAGGTCGGCGACGGTGTCGCGGACCAGGTCGTACGTCTCCTCGCCGGCGGCCTCCAGGAGCAGGATGTGCCCGGCGCCCGGGAGTCCCTCCTCCACGCCGCCGTGCAGGGTCACTCCGGCGGCGGCCAGGGCGGCGCGGAGCGCCTCCGTGCCGTCGGGGTGGGCGTCGGAGTCGGTGACCTCGACCGCGAGGGTGGTGGTCGTGCGGGTGAAGTCGCTGGTGGAGCTGGAGCGGAGCAGCTTGCCGCCGTCGATGACGACGACGTGGTCGCAGGTGCGCTCCAGCTCGCCGAGGAGGTGGGAGGTGACCAGGACCGAGATGCCGAAGTCCGTCCACACCCGCCGGATCAGGCCGAGCATGTCGTCGCGGCCGACCGGGTCGAGGCCGTTGGTCGGCTCGTCGAGCAGGACCAGCTTCGGGTCGTGGACGAGGGCCTGGGCCAGCTTCACGCGCTGCTTCATGCCGGTCGAGTAGCCGCCCATGGGGCGGTAGCGCTCCTCGTACAGGCCGACGTGGCGCAGGGTGTCCGCGGTCCGCTCGCGGGCGGCGGTCGCGGGCAGACCGGACATGCGCGCCATGTGGACGACGAACTCGGTCGCCGAGACGTCCGGCGGCAGGCAGTCGTGCTCCGGCATGTAGCCGACGCGCTCACGGATCTGGGCGCCGGAGGTCGCGACGTCGAGTCCGAGGACTTCGGCGCGGCCCTCCGTGGCCGGGGACAGACCAAGAAGGATCTTGATCATCGTCGACTTGCCGGCTCCGTTGGCACCCACAAGTCCGGTCACACCGGGCCCGATGTCCAGGGAGAGCCGGTCGAGAGCGGTCACCCGGGGGAACCGCTTGCTGAGGCTTTCGGTCGCGATCACAGTCACGCCTACGACGGTAGTGGCGTGCGCCACAGCGGTCGTCAGCCCAACGGCTCGATCCCTCTCCGACTCCAGACGTACAAGCCCGTAGGGGAGTCGAGACCAAAGTCGTTCCGCGCCCCTCCGACCTGCTGTTCCGGCCACGGTTTTCCACAGGCCGTGCCGGACCCCTTGACGCAGCCGCCGGGCATTGTCACATTCATCGATGTCAAGTTACGGACGGGTAGCGCGGCCGGCGCTCACACGGGACGGGCGGGTGGCATGACATCAGCAGGCACGGCAGGGACGCGCGAGCTCACCGCGGAGCTGCGGGGATTCAGAGAGGTGCAGCGCCTCTCGTACGAGTGCGCGGAGGCCGTGGCGGCCCAGCTCAAGCCGGGCGTGACCGAGCGCGAGGCGGCCCGGATGCAGCGCGAGTGGCTGTACGCCCGGGGCGTCCGGGACTGGTTCCACCGGCCGTTCGCCTGGTTCGGGGACCGCACGGCCTTCGTCGACTTCAAGATCCCGCTGCAGTTCTTCCCGACCGACCGGCGCCTGGAGGCCGGGATGCCGTTCATCCTGGACATGGCGCCCGTCCACAAGGGCTTCACGGCGGACGTCGGCTACTCCGGCTGCCTCGGCCTGAACCCGGTGCACGACAAGCTGCTCTCCGACCTCCGGGAGCACCGCGAGCTGATCCTGCGCGAGGTGCGCGAGCGCCGCACGCTGCGGGAGATCTACGAGGACGTGGACCGCCTGATGGTCCGCCAGGGATACGCGAACCGGCACCGGGCCTATCCCTTCGGCGTCATCGCCCACAAGATCGACCGGGTGAAGGAGCGCCGCTGGTCGCCGACGCTGTTCGGCTTCGGCACCCAGGCGCTCAAGGGCCTGGCGAGCGACGCCCTGCACGGCCACCGGGACGGCTGGTCGCCGCTGTGGTCGCCGTACCGGTTCTCCGACCACCCGCCCCAGCCGGGCCTGTGGGCGGTCGAGCCGCACCTCGGATTCCGGGGTACGGGCGCGAAGTTCGAGGAGATCCTGGTCGTCACCGACTCCCGGGACCCCGAGCAGAGCGCGTTCTGGCTGGACGACGACCTGCCGCACGTGCGGCGCTGGAACGAGGAAGAGGTGGCGGCGTGACGGCCGATGGGGTGCGCGAGCGCTGGGTCCGTACGGGCGGGATCGAGCTGTGTGTGGCCGAGCTGGGGGACGAGGGCCGGCCGACCGTGCTGCTGGTGCACGGCTACCCGGACTCCAAGGAGGTCTGGTCGGAGGTCGCGTCGCGGCTCGCCGAGCGCTTCCACGTGGTGCTGTACGACGTCCGGGGCCACGGCCGGTCGACGGCGCCGACCCCGCTGCGCGGCGGGTTCACGCTGGAGAAGCTGACCGACGACTTCCTGGCCGTCGCCGACGCCGTCAGCCCGGACCGCCCGGTCCACCTGGTCGGCCACGACTGGGGCTCGGTGCAGTCCTGGGAGTTCGCGACGGTCTCCCGCACCGAGGGCCGGATCGCCTCCTTCACCTCGATGTCCGGCCCGTCCCTCGACCACTTCGGGCACTGGATCAAGAGCCGGATGACCCGGCCCACCCCGCGCCGGGTCGGCCAGCTGCTCGGCCAGGGCGCCAAGTCCTGGTACGTGTACATGCTGCACACCCCCGTGCTGCCGGAGCTCGCCTGGCGCGGGCCGCTCGGCAAGCGCTGGCCCCGCCTCCTGGAGCGGCTGGAGCGGATCCCGGCGGGCGACTACCCGACGCCGTCCCTGCCCAGCGACGCGGCGCACGGCGCCTGGCTCTACCGGGACAACGTGCGGGCGCGGCTGTCCCGGCCGCGGGCCGACGCCTTCGCGCACGCGCCGGTGCAGCTGATCACCCCGACCGGGGACGCCTTCCTCTCCGAGCGGCTCTACGACGACCTCGCCGACTGGGTGCCGGACCTGACCCGGCGCACCCTGCCGGCCAAGCACTGGGTGCCGCGCACCCGGCCCGACCAACTGGCCGCCTGGATATCCGAGTTCGTCGAGGCCAACGAGGACCCGGCGACCAGGGCCCCGAAGACGGCGGCCAAGAGCGGCGTGCGGCCGGAGTACGCGGAGCGCTTCGGCGGCCAGCTGGTCCTGGTGACCGGCGCGGCCAGCGGGATCGGCCGGGCCACCGCCTTCGCGTTCGCGGAGGCCGGCGCCCGGGTCGTGGCGGTGGACCGGGACGCCGAAGGCGCGGCCCGTACGGCCGAGATGGCCCGGCTGATCGGCGCGCCCGAGGCCTGGGGCGAGACCGCCGACGTCGCCGACGAGGCGGCGATGGAGAAGCTGGCCGCGAAGGTGGCGAGCGAGTACGGCGTGGTCGACGTGCTGGTCAACAACGCGGGCATCGGCCTGACCGGCTCCTTCTTCGAGACGACGAGCGAGGAGTGGAAGCGGGTCCTCGACGTCAATCTGTGGGGCGTCATCCACGGCTGCCGGGTCTTCGGCGCGCAGATGGCCGAGCGCGGCCAGGGCGGCCACATCGTCAACACGGCCTCCGCGGCGGCCTTCCAGCCCTCCCGTGCGCTGCCCGCGTACAGCACGTCGAAGGCGGCCGTGCTGATGCTGAGCGAGTGCCTGCGGGCCGAGCTCGCGGACCAGGGCATCGGGGTCTCGGCGATATGCCCCGGCATCGTCAACACCAACATCACGTCCACGGCCCGGTTCGCCGGCGTCACGGACGCGGCGGAGGAGAAGCGCCGCCAGAAGAAGGCCTCCCGGCTGTACGGGCTGCGCAACTACCCGCCGGAGAAGGTCGCGGACGCCATCCTGCGCGCGGTGCTGCACGACCGGGCCGTCGTCCCGGTGACCCCGGAGGCCCGGGGCGCGCACCTGGCCTCCCGGTTCTCCCCGGGCCTGCTGCGCGCGCTGGCCCGCTGGCAGCCGCCGGCGTAGGGGCCGGGCGGGGACGGGGGCGGGGCGACCGTACCGGGGCGGTCGTACCATCCCTCGCAGGACGGAAGGGAGCGGTCGGTGGGAGTGGGTTCGTCGGTGCATTCGTCGGAGCAGGCAGCACATCCGGAGTACCGGATCGAGGATCTGGCCCATCACAGCGGGGCCACGGTCCGGACCATCCGCGCCTACCAGGACCGCGGCCTGCTGCCCCGCCCCGAGCGGCGCGGCCGGTCGAACGTGTACGGGGACACGCATCTGGCCAGGCTGCGGCAGATCGCCGACCTGCTGGACCGCGGCTACACCCTGGCCTCCATCAAGGAGCTGCTGGAGGCCTGGGACGCCGGCCGCGGTCTCGGCGGGGTGCTCGGTCTGGTCGCCGAGGTCGACGGCCCGTGGACCGACGAGGAGGCGGACCGGATCTCGCGGGCCGAGCTGGACGCGCGCTTCGGCGGTCGACCGGACGAGGAGGCGGTCCGGGAGGCGATCGAGCTCGGCGTCCTGGAGCGCATCCCCGACCGGGAGACCGAGGAGTATCTGGTCCCCAGCCCCCAAGAGCTGGCGGTGGCAGCCGAGTTGTACGCGGCGGGGGTCCCGCTCGCCGCGATCACCGGTCATCTGAGGGAACTTCGCGGCCAGGTCGAGCACATAGCCTCCCGTTTCCTGGAGTTCACGACCGAGCACGTCTTCGCCCGCTATCTGGAGCACCGGCCGCCGACGGACGCGGACGCGGCCGAGGCGGCGAGCATGGTCCGGCGGCTCCGCCCGCTGGCCCAGCAGACCGTCGACGCCGAACTGGCTCGGGCGATGCGCCTGTTCGCCACCCTTCACCTCCAGCAGCACCTCGTGGCGGACACCCCTCTGCCGAGGGGTGAGGAGCCCCGCGCGGTGGCGCTCTCGCCCGAGACGATTCGGGCCGTACAGCGGCTCGTTGGCCCGCAGAACGTGTCCGCTTTCATCGCTGCGGCGACCGAACGAGAGGTACAGAAGAGGACATTGGACACTCTCACGTCAAATACCGCAAATAGCAGGCAAATCGATCAATCCACCTGAGGATAAAGATGTGTTGTCCACAGAATCGCCAAGTAGCCTGTGGATAAACCCACTTGGCTGTGGATCAAACCTGCGGCTTCAATGAATTCATGAACGACGAGAAACACACCGTGAAGGTGTCGAAATACCTGTCGAAACACCTGCGCCACCAGCCCGAACGCATCGGACTCGTCCTCGACCCGCACGGCTGGACGGAGATCGACGCCCTGCTGCGGGCCGCCGCCTCCCACGGATTCCCGATCACCCGCGCCGAGCTGGACCACGTCGTCGCCGTCAACGACAAGAAGCGCTTCGCGATCGAGGGGACGCGCATCCGGGCCAGCCAGGGCCACACCGTCGCGGTGGACCTGGACCTGCCGGCCGCCGAGCCGCCCGCGTACCTCTACCACGGTACGGTCGCCGCCGTGCTGCCCGCCATCCGGGCCGAGGGCCTGCGCCCCATGGCCCGCCACCACGTGCACCTCTCACCGGACCGCGAGACCGCCACCCGGGTCGGCGCCCGGCGCGGCCGGCCGGTGGTGCTGAGCGTCGACGCCGGGGCGATGCACCGGGCCGGACACGTCTTCCACGTGAGCGCCAACGGCGTCTGGCTCACCGACGCCGTCCCGGCGCGGTTCATCCGCTTCCCGGGCTGAGGCATGATCGTTCCCATGGGACACCCGCATCTGCCCACGACCGAATCGGCCGTCACCGCGATCCGCGAGATCGCCCGGGAGTTCAACCTGGAGATGACCGTCACCGACGACATCGGCGCCGACCAGACCTCCCGGCGCACCTCCGCGGGCGCCTTCAACGTCCTCGACCCGGACGGCTCGCTCCCCCACGAGGCCTTCGTCGAGCTCGGCGGCGCCCCCTCGGTCACCGTCCGGCTGCACCCGGAGGGCGACGCGAAGATCACCGTCGAGGGCGTCGAGTTCGCCGACGTCCCCCGCGACGAGGTCCCCGCCTTCCTCCGCTCCGCCCACGGCGGCCTGGCCCGTGTGAAGGGCCGCTTCTTCCCGCCCGGCTGGTGGCTGATCGTCCCGCTCCCCGGCGACGAGACCTACAAGGAGCTCGTCACCGGGGTCACGCTCACCCCGTGGCTGGCCGGCCGGATCCGCTGACCCGGCCCCCCCGCCGCGCCTCAGCGCAGCTGGTCCAGCGCCTCCGTGGCGATCTTCTCGAAGACCGACTCGTCGGCCGCGAACACCGAGTCCGCGATCGGCATGTGGACCACCAGCTCGGTGAAGCCCAGCGCGAAGTGGGTCCCCGCGAAGTCCACGAAGGCGTCCAGGGAGTCCAGCGGACGGTCCGGGGTGAAGCCCGTGAGCAGCACCTTCTCCATCGGCGCGGCATCCCGGCCGATCTCCTCGCAGGCCCTGCCCAGCTTGGCGATCTGCCCGCGCAGCGCCTCGACGGACTGCTCCGGGGTGCCCGCCTCGAACAGCTTCGGGTCCCCCGTCGTCACCCACGCCTGCCCGTGCCGCGCGGCCAGCCTCAGTCCGCGCGGGCCGGTCGCCGCCACCGCGAACGGCAGCCGGGGGCGCTGCACGCAGCCGGGGATGGTGCGGGCCTCCTCCGCCGAGTAGAACGTGCCCCGCTCGGAGACCGCGTCCTCGGTGAGCAGCCGGTCCAGCAGCGGGACGAACTCGGCGAAGCGGTCCGCCCGCTCCTTCGGCGTCCACGCCTCCTGCCCCAGCGCGGTCGCGTCGAAGCCGTTGCCGCCCGCGCCGATGCCCAGGGTGATCCGCCCGCCCGAGATGTCGTCGAGCGAGATCAGCTCCTTGGCGAGCGTCACCGGGTGCCGGAAGTTCGGCGAGGTCACGAGCGTGCCCAGGCGCAGCCGCTCGGTGGCCCCGGCGGCGGCGGTCAGGGTCGGGATCGCCCCGAACCACGGACCGTCGCGGAAGGTCCGCCAGGACAGGTGGTCGTAGGTGTACGCGGTGTGGAAGCCGAGGTCCTCGGCCCGCCGCCAGATCTTCTGTCCCTCGGCCCACCGGTGGATGGGGAGGATCACCGTGCTCAGACGCATGCCACCGACCCTACGGGAACCGTCGGCGCAACGGTCGGGGATCAGGTGGGCGGGGAAGGGGCGGGCGGGAATCAGGTGGGCGGGGAGGGAGTGGGCGGGGATCAGGTGGGCGGGGAGGGGGTGGGATGGGATCGGGCCCCCGTCGGATTCAGCGCAGCAGCCAGCTCAGCAGGGTCGCCGCCGTGAACACCGCGCCCGACGCCAGACAGACGGCGCGCGGGGTCAGCGACCCGGGGCCTTCCAGGGGCTGGGACTGCGGCACCGGAGCCAGCAGCGCGTCCGCGAAGGCCTGGGCGGTCGGCGGCCGGTCCGCCGGCTCGACGGACATCGCGGCCCGTAGCAGCAGGGCGACGTGCGGCGGGAGCTGCGCCTCGGCCGGGAGCGCCGGCAGCGTCGAGGCGGTCGGCTGGTCGGTCATCAGGGCCGTGGCACGCCCGCCCGGACCGAAGGGCTTCTTCCCGGTCAGCAGCTCGTAGGCCACGACGGCCAGCGCGTACACGTCGGCCCTCCCGTCGAACCCACCGGTCTGGAAGGCCTGTTCCGGCGCCATGTACGCGGGCGTGCCCGTGGTCACCGTCAGCCCGGACGCGTCGGCCAGCTGCTTCGCGCTGCCCAGATCCGCCACCAGCACCGCGGCGGGCGCGGGGCCGTCGGCGAGCAGCAGGTTCGACGGCTTGACGTCACGGTGCACCACGCCCGCCTCGTGCAGGACCTGGACCGCGTGGCCCGCCTCCGCGGCCAGCCGCAGGGCCTCCTGCGGGTCGCACCGCCCGACCCGGTCCTCCAGGGTGCCGCCGCGTACGTAGTCCATGACGAAGTAGGGCCGGTCCTCCTGCACCCCGACGTCGTGCACGCGGACCACCCGCGGGCTGGCGATCCGGCGCAGCAGCCTCGCCTCCGCCAGGAACCGCTCGCGCACGTCGGCGTTGGCGGCCCAGTTGTCGGCCAGCACCTTCACCGCGACCTCGGTGTCGAGCTCCGGATCGTAGGCCTTCCAGACCGTCGCGAAGGAGCCGGCTCCGAGCCGCTCCAGGAGGAGGTAACGGCCGAGCTTGCGCATGTGGCAGCATTCTGCCGGAGTCGGGGGGAGTGGGGAACTCCCGTTCGGCGGGCGGGATGCCAAGCGGGACGAAACGGGGGATCCGGGTGTTCGACGAAGGCGAGCTGGAACGGCTCGTGACGGCTGCTCAGGCGGGCGACCCGGGGGCGATGGACTACCTCCTGGCCAAGCTGCGGCCACTGGTGCTGCGCCGCTGCTCGCGCTTCCTGCCCCACCACGCCGACGCGGAGGAGGCCGCGCAGGACGCCCTGCTGTCCATCAGCACGCATCTGCGCGAGTACGGCGGCCACGGCTCCTTCCTGGGCTGGGTGACGGTGATCGCCTCGAACGCCGCCCGGTCCACCTACCGCTCGATGCGCCGACGCGCCGAGGACAGCCACGCCGACCTCCCCGAGTCCGTCGACCCGCGCACCACGAGCGTCATCGCCGGGAGCCGGCTCGACCTGATGGAGGCGTTGGGCGCGCTGGAGCGGCAGCACCCCGCCCTGGTGGAGTCCTTCGTGCTGCGCGACCTGGGCGACCTGACCTACGTCCAGGTGGCCGAGCAGCTGGACGCCCCGCTGGGCACGATCAAGGACCGGATCCACCAGGCCCGCCGCTTCATGCGCGAGCGCCTGGTCACCGGTCCGTGAACGGCGGTCCCGCGAGGGGCGCCGGCCGCACCGCGGTCCGGCCCCGCACCGCCGTCGCCGCCCTGGTGGCGGCCGCCGCGCTCGGGCTGGTGACCGGCCGGTTCGTGCTGCCGGCGCCGCCCGGATCCGACGCGGACCCGTCGGCGCGGCCGGGTGCCGCGGTCGGCGGGGCGTCCCACGGCGCGTCCGCTCCCGCGACGCCCGGCGCGTCCACCCCGACGCCCTCGGCCTCCGGCTCCGGCTCCGCCTCTCCGACGGGTGCGACCGCTCCGACGGGTGCGACGGGGCCGGTGACGGCGGCGAACCTCCTGGGACCCGCGGCGTTCGGCCCGGACTCCGGCCTCGGGAAGATCCACGTCACCGACCGCTTCGGCGACGGGCACTACGCCAACGCGGCCTGCACCGGGGAGAAGACCCTGGAGGAGACCCTGGGCGGGCCCGGCGCCCACTTCCGGGGACTGATGACCGGCACCCGCACCGACCCGGGCGACCCCACGCTGGCCCTGGACGGCGCCGACCAGGTCGCCCGCGAGGTCGCCGCCGAGGCCAGGACCCCCTCCCTGGCGGAGAACTTCGCCCAGCGCCTGCTGCTGGAACAGGTGCCCTGCCAGGAGGAGACGCCGGGGCACTGGGTCTACGGAAGGACCACGACCCTGCGGCTCGCCCCGGACGTCACCGCGAGCTGGATGGGCCTGTACCCGGGTTCCCTCAACACCACCGGCACGGCGCCCGAGGGCAAGGAGCCCTGCGGCGGCATCGCCGTGCTGCGCAGCGGCACCCACTACGGCGTGCTGGAGGTCAACGCCTGCCTGGGGACGGCCGCGATGGACCGCGTCGTCAGGACCGCTCTGTCACAGCTGTGAAACAGCGGGTCAGAGCTCCAACTTTCCCTCCTCCCGCGGCATCTCCCCCGGTTGTACGAGGACGCAGCAGGCGTCCCGACCAGCAGGGGGACAAGATGACCGAGAACCAGACCGTCCAGCAGAAGTCCGTCCGCCGCAACCGTTTCGCCGCCGCGGCCTGCGTCGCCGCCGCACTGGTCACGGCCACCGTCGTCGGCACCCAGTCGGCCACCGCCGACGGGGCCTTCCGCGGCACCGCTGCCGCCGCACGCACGGCCGCGGCCGCCGCGCCCGGACTCGGCTCCGCCCATCTCGTCCAGAGCGAGGACTACGTCCGGCAGGGCCTGAAGCCGGTCGCCGCGACCGTCACGCTGACCGGACGCCAGGCGCTGTCCGCGTGCTCCGGCGAGGAGACGATGCGCGACCTGACCAAGGGCAAGGCCACCGCGTACGCGTCCGTGAACTGGACCTTCACCACCGACGCCC
The DNA here is from genome assembly GCF_039535475.1 of Streptomyces showdoensis. Taxonomy (NCBI): domain Bacteria; kingdom Bacillati; phylum Actinomycetota; class Actinomycetes; order Kitasatosporales; family Streptomycetaceae; genus Streptomyces; species Streptomyces showdoensis. The sequence goes on from NZ_BAAAXG010000026.1 coordinate 1,604,754, forward strand.
AGCTGACCGAGTCGGCCGCGAACGCCCCCGCCAAGGCCACGGCCGCCACCTGGGAGAAGCAGCTCGTCGGGCTCGTCCAGGACTGCCAGGACGAGCCCGCCGGCCACTGGCGCTACGGCGCGGCCCACACCCTGACCACCACCGGCGGCACCGCCCGCTGGTACCCGGCCTACAACGGCGACGGCGCCGTCAGCGGCGGGGTCGCGGTCCTGCGCAGCGGCACCAAGGTCGCCGTCGTCGAGCTCACCGGCCGGCCCGCCCCGGCCTCCTTCGAAGGCATCGCCAAGGCAGCGCTGAACCGCCTCTCCTCCTGAACGGCAGCCCGCTCCGCCCGCGCCATCGGGCGGAGCGGGCCCCGTCCGGGCACGGCACCCGCGACAACCCGGTCGCGTTCCGTCGCTCCCGCCGCACTCCTTCGCTCCCGCCGCACTCCTTCGCTCTCCGCCGCACTCCTTCGCACTCAGATGTGCACCCCCTCGCACGCCCGTGCACTTTCTGCGGAACAATGGATCGGTGACCTCACCCCTCGCGCGCACCGAAACCCCGGCCCCCCGGCTGATCGCCACCGACCTCGACGGCACCCTGCTGCGGGACGACAAGTCCGTCTCGGAGCGCACGGTCGCGGCCCTCGCCGCCGCCGAGCGGGCGGGCATCGAGGTCTTCTTCGTCACCGGCCGGCCGGCCCGGTGGATGGACGTCGTCAGCGACCACGTCCACGGTCACGGCCTGGCGATCTGCGCCAACGGCGCGGCCGTCGTCGACCTGCACGCGGGCGGCACGTTCCTGGAGGTCAGGCCGCTGGAGCGGCCGGTCGCCCTGGAGGTCGTCCGGACCCTGCGCGCCGCCGCGCCCGGCACCTCGTTCGCGGTCGAGCTCACCACCGGGATCCACTACGAGCCGCTGTACCCGCCGTTCTTCCTCGACCCCGGCGCCACCGTCGCCACCGCCGAGAAGCTGCTGTTCGAGGAGGCCCCCGGGGCCGCCGCGCCCGTGCTCAAGCTGCTCGCCCAGCACCCCGAGCTCGACCCCGACGTCTTCCTGGCCACCGCCCGCGAGGCCGCCGGCGACCTGGCCTCGTTCACCCGCTCCAGCCCCACCGCCCTCATCGAGATCAGCGGCCTCGGCGTCTCCAAGGCCTCCACCCTCGCGCACTGCTGCGCCGAGCGCGGCATCACCCCGCAGGAGGTCGTGGCCTTCGGCGACATGCCGAACGACATCGAGATGCTCAGCTGGGCCGGCCGCTCCTACGCGATGGGCAACGCCCACCCCGACGTGATCACCGCCGCCTCCGGTCGGACCGTCGGCAACAACGAGGACGGCGTGGCCGTGATCATCGAACAGCTCGTCGCCGAGGCCACCCAGGGGCGTTAGGCCCCGTCTTCCGGGTCAGGCCGGCCCGCGGAGCCCGGCCTGACCGCCGGACGCCCCCCGGGGCCGCCCGGCCTGACCCGCCGGACACGACCTAGAGCGGGGCCTCCCACACCACCGTCGTACCGCCGCCGTCCTCGCCGACCCCCGGGCCGCACCAGCTCGCCCCGCCCAGCGACTCGGCCCGCCGGGCCAGGTTGCGCAGGCCGCTGCGCCGGCCGCCCTCGGGGATGCCCACGCCGTCGTCCGCGACCGAGAGCCGGACGCCCGGGGTGCCGTCCGGCAGCGTGACGGTGGCGTCCACGACCACCTCGATCCGGCTCGCCCCCGAGTGCCGGAAGGCGTTCGACAGGGCCTCGCGCAGGGCGGCGATGAGGTTCTTTCCGGTCAGCTCGCCGACCGTCGCGTCGATCGCCCCGAGGAAGCGGTGGGAGGGCTTGAAGCCCAGCGGTACCGCCGCCATGTTGATCTCCCGCAGCACCCGGGTGCGCAGCCCCGAGGGGGCCTCGGCCGGCCCCTGCTGGAGCGCGAAGATCGCGGTACGGATCTCCTGGATGGTCACGTCCAGCTCGTCCACCGCCTTGCCGACGCCCTCCTGCACGGCCGGCACGATCGACTTCCGCTGGGCGCTCTCCAGCATCATCCCGGTGGCGAAGAGCCGCTGGATGACCAGGTCGTGCAGGTCACGCGCGATCCGGTCGCGGTCCTCGTAGACCGCGAGCCGTTCCCGGTCCCGCTGTGCCTCGGCCATCATCAGCGCGAGCGCCGCCTGCGAGGCGAACTGGGTGGCCAGGGTCCGCTCGGCCTCCGTGAACTGCCGGGTGCCCCGGGCCCGGGGCGTGGCGAGCGCGCCCAGCACCCGGCCGCCGCTCTGGAGCGGGAGCAGCATCGCGGGCCCGTACTGGGCGGAGAGCTTGTGGACCATCCGCACGTCCGAGGAGGCGTCGGCGACGAACACCGCCTCGCCCTCCATCAGCTGCTCCACCACCGGGCTCTCGGGCGGGATCACCACCCCGAGCGACTTGGAGGGGTGCGGCGAGGAGACGGCGACGATCTCCAGACCGCCCTCCTCGGCCGGCAGCAGCACGATGCCGGCCGCCGCGTCGGCGAGCCGGCGGGCCTGCTCGGCCACGACGGCGAGGGCGTCGTCGGCGTCGCCGCCGGAGAGCAGCGCCGTGGTGACGGCGACCGAGCCGTCGATCCAGCGCTCACGCTGCCGGGCGGCCTCGTACAGGCGCGCGTTGCCGATCGCGATCCCGGCCTCGGTGGCGAGCACCCGGACCATGTGGACGTCGTAGTCGTTGAACTCGCCGCCGCCGTTCTTCTCGGCGAGGTAGAGGTTGCCGAAGATCTCGCCCTGCACCCGGATCGGCACCCCGAGGAAGGTGCGCATCGGCGGGTGCCCCGGCGGGAAGCCGGCCGCGCGCGGGTCGGCCGACAGATCGGCGAGCCGGATCGTCTGCGGGTCCCGGATGAGCGCGCCGAGCAGTCCGGCGTGCCCGTCGGGGCGGCGCCCGATCCGGCGGGCCACCTCGTCCCCGACGCCGTAGGTGACGAAGTCGGAGAGCCCGTCGCCCTCCTCGTCGACCACGCCGATCGCGGCGTACCGGGCGTCGGCCAGCTCGGCCGCGGTCTCGCAGATCCGGTCGAGCGTGGAGTGCAGTTCCAGGCCGGTGCCGACCGAGCGCATCGCCTCCAGCAGCTGGGGCACGCGGGCGGTCAGCTCCGTGGAGAGGCCGTGCAGGCTGCGCGTGGCCTGGGTCGCGGCTTCGAGCGGGTCCGGGGCGTCGGGCACGGCGGCGGTCATGGAGCAGAGCCTAGTTAGTCCTATTTGCCAAGAAAAGTCGGGGTGTGGTCGGGGATCAGCAGCAGATCGCTCTCCCGCTCCTGATCCAGCATCCGGCGCAGCGGCCCCTCGGCCGCCGCGAGCTCCGCGTACGTCCCGCGCTGCACGGTCCGGCCCCGGTCCAGGACGAGGACCTCGTCCACGGCGTCCAGGCCGTGCAGGCGGTGGGTGATCAGGACGGTCGTGCGGCCCTCGGTGGCCCGCAGCAGGTCGTCGGTGAGCGCGTCGGCGGTGGCCAGGTCCAGGTGCTCGGCCGGCTCGTCGAGGACGAGGACGGGGAAGTCGGCGAGGAGCGCCCGGGCCAGCGCGAGCCGCTGGCGCTGGCCGCCGGAGAGCCGCGAGCCGTGCTCGCCCACGAGGGTGTCGAGCCCGGCTGGCAGCCCGTCCACCCACTCCAGGAGCCGGGCCCGGCCGAGCGCGCCGCGCAGCTCGTCGTCGGACGCCCCGGTCCTGGCGAGCCGCAGGTTCTCCCGGATGGAGCTGTCGAAGAGGTGGGCGTCCTGGGCGCACAGGCCGACGAAGCGCCGGACCTCGTCGCCGTCGAGGGCGGCCGCCTCGGTGCCGCCGAGCCGGTACGTGCCGGTCTCGGCGTCCAGGAAGCGCAGCAGCACCTGGGCGAGCGTGGTCTTGCCGGAGCCGGAGGTGCCGACCACGGCGACCCGCCGCCCGGCCTCCAGGGTGAGCCCGAAGCCGTCGAGCGCCGGCCGGACCTGACCGGCGTGCCGGGCGGTGAGCCCGGCGAGCTCCAGCGGGAACGGGCCGGCCGGCGGCGTCGCGGGGCGCTCCGGCTCGTGTACGGGCACGGGCGCGTCGAGCACGTCGAAGACCCGCTCGGCGCTGCGGCGCACGCGCTGGCGGTACTGGACGGCCAGCGGCAGCCCGGTGACGGCCTCGAAGGCGGCGAGCGGGGTGAGCACCAGGACCGCGAGCGCGACCCCGTCCAGCCGCCCGTCCCGTACCGCCTGCACGCCCACCAGCGCGGCTCCGGCGACGGTGAGGCCGCAGATCAGGGCGGACAGCCCGGCGCTGAGCGCGGTGGCGGCGGACTGCCGGGACGCGATGCCGGTCAGCGTCCGGTCGGCCGCGGCGGCCCGCTCGACCCGGCCCTTCAGGGCCCCGGCGACGGTCAGTTCGGCACAGCCCCGCAGCAGGTCGACCACGGCGGTGGTGAGCGCGCCGCGCGCGGGCGCGAGCTGTCGTTCGGCGCGCCGGGCGAGCGCGCCGCCGATCAGCGGTACGCCCACTCCGGCGAGCAGCAGCCCCCCGGCGAGCACGGCACCGGCCTCGGGCAGCAGCCAGGCGGTGAACCCGACCGAACCGGCGCCGACGACCACGGCGGCGCCCGCGGGCAGCAGCCAGCGCAGCCAGTAGTCCTGGAGGGCGTCCACGTCCTGGACCAGGCGGGCGAGCAGGTCGCCGCGCCGGGTGCGGCGCAGTCCGGCGGGGGCGATCCGCTCCAGCCGCCGGTAGACGGCCACCCGCAGGTCGGCGAGCATCCGCAGCACGGCGTCGTGCGAGACGATCCGCTCGGCGTAGCGGAAGACGGCCCGCCCGATGCCGAAGGCGCGGGTCGCGGTGACCGCGACCATGAGATGGAGCACGGGCGGCTGTTCGGAGGCCCGGGAGATGAGCCAGCCGGAGACGGCCATGAGCCCGACGGCGGAGCCGAGCGCCAGGCTGCCGAGCAGCAGGGCGAGCGCCATCCGGCCCCTGAGCTCCCCGGCCATGTCCCGGACCCGGCCGAGGACCGTGCGCGCGGGGGAGCCGGAGCGGTCGGCCGGCCGCGGGTCCGCGGACGGGAGCTCCCCGGCCGTGTCGTTCGCGCTCGACGGGAGCGGCTCGCCCAGGTCGTCGGTGAGCCGGGCCGCCGCGACGGGGGAGTCCGCGACGGGCGTCTCGTCGGCCGTCGTGGCGCCCTCGATCCGCACCACCCGGTCCGCGACCGCGAGCAGCGCCGACCGGTGCACGACGAGCAGGACGGTACGGCCGGCGGCGAGCCGGCGGACGGCGTCCACGACGGCCGCCTCGGTCTCGCCGTCCAGCGCGGCCGTCGGCTCGTCCAGGAGGAGCAGCGGCCGGTCGGCCAGGAACGCCCGGGCCAGCGCGAGCCGCTGGCGCTGGCCGGCCGAAAGCCCTGCGCCGTCCTCGCCCAGGACGGTCTCCGCGCCCTCGGCCAGCTCCGCGACGAACTCCTCGGCGCCCGCGTCCCGCAGGGCCTGGCGGACCGCCGCGTCGGAGGCGTCCGGCCGGGCCAAGCGCACGTTCTCGGCGATGGTTCCGGCGAAGAGGTAGGGGCGCTGCGGCACCCAGGCGATCCGGGACCGCCACTCCTCCAGGTCCAGCGAGGCCAGTTCGGCACCGCCGACCCGGACCGAACCGCCCGGCTCCGGCGTCGCGAAGCCGAGGACCACGTCGAGCAGCGTCGACTTCCCGGCCCCGCTCGGCCCCACCAGGGCCACCGTCTCGCCGGGCTCCACGGTGAGCGTGGCCGCGTCGAGCGAGGGCTCCGCGCGCCCCGCGTGACGTACCGTCACCCCGTCGAGCTCCAGCCGCACGGAGGCCGGCACCGGCCCCGTACCGCCGTCCGGCACCGGGTTCTCCAGGACCTCGAAGATCTCCTCCGCGGCGGCCAGTCCCTCGGCGGCCGCGTGGTACTGCGCCCCGACCTGCCGCAGCGGCAGATAGGCCTCGGGCGCCAGGACCAGGATGACCAGGCCGGTGTACAGGTCGAAGTCGCCGTGGACCAGCCGCATGCCGATGGTCACCGCGACCAGGGCGACCGAGAGGGTCGCGAGCAGTTCGAGCGCGAAGGAGGAGAGGAACGCGATCCGCAGCGTCCGCATGGTCGCCCGCCGGTAGTCGGCGGTGATCGACCGGATGTTCTCGGCCTGGGCCTTGGCCCGGCCGAAGACCTTGAGCGTGGGAAGACCGGCCACCACGTCGAGGAAGTGTCCCGAGAGCCGGGAGAGCAGCTTCCACTGACGGTCCATCCGGGCCTGGGTGTACCAGCCGATCAGGATCATGAAGATCGGGATGAGCGGCAGCGTCACCACGATGATCGCGGCCGAGACCCAGTCCTCGGTGACGATCCGGGCGAGGACCGCGATCGGGACCACCACCGCGAGCCCCAGCTGCGGCAGATAGCGGGCGAAGTAGTCGTCGAGGGCGTCCACGCCCCGCGTCGCGAGCGCGGCCAGCGAACCGGCCTTCTGCCCGCTCAGCCACCCCGGCCCGAGCCCGGCCGCCCGCTGGAGCAGCCGTCCGCGCAGCTCGGACTTGACCGCCGCGCTCGCCCGGTGGGCGGCGAGCTCGGTCAGCCAGGCGACCAGCCCCCGCCCCACCGCCACTCCGACGAGCAGCAGCAGGGGCGTGGTGAGCCCGGAAACCGGCAGACCCTTCTGGAAGGCCCCCACCACGACCTCGGCGATGAGCATCGCCTGGGCGATCACCAGCGCCGCCCCGACGAGGCCGAGGACGACCACCGCCGCGAGGAAGAACCGGGTGGCGCGGGCGTGGTGGAGCAGCCGCGGATCGATCGGTTTCACGTGAAACATGCTCCCCTGAGGAGGCCGGTGCGGGTCCGGCTACGGCCTGTCGGACGGCCCTAGTGGGCCTGGGCGATGTTCTGCGTGCCGATCCGCTTCCGGAACACCCAGTAGGTCCAGCCCTGGTAGAGCAGCACCAGCGGGGTCGCGATGGCCGCACACCAGGTCATGATCTTGAGCGTGTAGGGGCTCGACGACGCGTTCGTCACCGTGAGGCTCCACGCCGGGTCGAGCGAGGAGGGCATGACGTTCGGGAAGAGCGTCAGGAAGAGCATCGCCACCGCGGCGGCGATCGTGATGCCCGAGAGCGCGAAGGACCAGCCCTCCCGTCCGAGCTGGATCGCCCCGATCGCCCCGACCAGGCAGACCACCGCGATCACCATCGCGAGCAGGCTCCAGCCGTCGCCCTTGTCGACCTGGGTCCAGACGAGGAAGGCCAGCGCGAGCACCGCGGTGACCAGCCCCAGCTTGAGCGCGAGGGACCGCGCCCGGGTGCGGATGTCGCCGAGGGTCTTGAGCGCCGCGAACACGGCACCGTGGAAGGTGAACAGGGTGAGCGTGACCAGTCCGCCGAGCAGGGCGTACGGGTTGAGCAGGTCCCAGAAGGTGCCGACGTACTCCATCTCGCGGTCGATCTTCACCCCGCGCACGATGTTGCCGAAGGCCACGCCCCACAGGAACGCGGGGATGAGAGAGGTCCAGAAGATGGCCTGTTCCCAGTTGCGCTGCCAGTTCTCCTCGGGCCGCTTCGCCCGGTACTCGAAGGCGACGCCACGGACGATCAGGCAGAGCAGGATGATCAGCAGCGGCAGGTAGAAGCCGGAGAACAGCGTCGCGTACCACTCGGGGAAGGCGGCGAAGGTCGCGCCGCCGGCCGTCAGCAGCCACACCTCGTTGCCGTCCCAGACGGGACCGATGGTGTTGATGAGGACCCGCTTCTCGGTGCGGTCGCGGGCGAGCAGCTTGGTGAGGACCCCGATCCCGAAGTCGAAGCCTTCGAGGAAGAAGTAGCCGATCCAGAGGACGGCGATGAGTACGAACCAGACGTCGTGGAGTTCCATGCCTCGATCTCCTGAGCCTCAGTACGAGAAGGCCATGGGCCGGTCGGGGTCGCGGTCCCCGCCGATCTTGGTGGGCGGGTTGAGGTCGTCCTCGGTGAGCTCGGGCGGGCCGGCCTTGACGTACTTGACCAGGAGCTTCACCTCGATCACGGCGAGCACGGCGTAGAGGAGCGTGAAGGCGATCATCGACGTGAGCACCTCGGCCGTGGAGACCCCGGGGGAGACGGCGTCACGGGTGCGCAGCACGCCGTAGACCACCCACGGCTGGCGGCCCATCTCGGTGAAGATCCAGCCCCAGGAGTTGGCGATCAGCGGGAAGGCCATGGTCCACAGGGCGATGATCCAGTACCACTTGCCCAGGCGGGGGCTGAGCGCCTTCCGCTTGAACAGCACCAGATTCGGCACTTCGTCCTCACCGGTCCGCAGCCCTGGCGCCAGCATGAACTTCTTGCGGGTCAGCCAGAGGCCCACCAGCCCGATGGTCAGCGAGGCCATGCCGAAGCCGATCATCCAGCGGAAGCCCCAGTAGGCGACGGGGATGTTCGGCCGGTAGTCGCCGGGACCGAACTTCTCCTGCTCGGCCTTGTTGACGTCGTTGATGCCCGGGACGTACGAGCTGAAGTCGTCGTTCGCGAGGAAGGACAGCAGGCCCGGGATCTCTATGGCGACCGTGTTGTGGCCCTTCTCGACGTCGCCGTAGGCGAACACGGAGAAGGGTGCGGGTGCCTGGCCGTCCCAGAGCGCCTCGGCCGCGGCCATCTTCATGGGCTGCTGCTTGAACATGACCTTGCCGAGCAGGTCACCGCTGATCGCGGTGCCCAGGCCGGCGATGATCAGGGTGATCAGGCCGACCCGCAGCGAGGTCCGCATCACCGTGATGTGCCGCTTGCGCGCCAGGTGGAAGGCGGAGATGCCCACCATGAACGCGCCGCCGACCAGGAAGGCCGCCGTGATGGTGTGGAAGAACTGGGTGAGCGCGGTGTTCTGGGTGAGCACCAGCCAGAAGTCGGTGAGCTCGGCCCGGCCCCGCTCGGCGTTGATCCGGTAGCCGACCGGGTGCTGCATCCAGGAGTTCGCGGCGAGGATGAAGTACGCGGACAGGATCGTGCCGATCGACACCATCCAGATGCAGGCGAGGTGGATCTTCTTGGGGAGCTTGTCCCAGCCGAAGATCCACAGGCCGATGAAGGTGGACTCGAAGAAGAACGCGATCAGCGCCTCGAAGGCCAGGGGCGCGCCGAAGATGTCGCCGACGAAGCGGGAGTAGTCGGACCAGTTCATGCCGAACTGGAACTCCTGCACGATGCCGGTGACGACACCCATCGCGATGTTGATGAGGAAGAGCTTGCCCCAGAACTTCGTCGCCTTGAGGTACTTCTCCTTCTCGGTGCGCACCCAGGCGGTCTGAAGACCGGCGGTCAGCGCGGCGAGGGAGATCGTCAGCGGGACGAAGAGAAAGTGATAGACGGTGGTGATGCCGAACTGCCAGCGCGCCAGCGTCTCCGGCGCCAAAGCTAGGTCCACGTCGTCGTCTCCTTACATCGCCGTGGTCACGACGGCAGTTTGCCCCTTTAATCCCACCTATCTCGGGAGGAACAGGGACACGCTTGTGAACGCGTTCACATTCACAAGCATTATGGCTCATACGAAATCCGTACCTTCGATCGGGGTCCCCCTACCGAAGGTCACCCCTTCCCAAGCCCTTCAACATATTGTTGAATCCGGCCCATGACCCTTCGGATACGCGTCTCCTGGCCCGCCGGCCACACCACCGCCACCATCGAGGAAACCCCCACGAGCGCAGCGCTCGTGGGGGCTCTCCCGATCGTCTCCACCGCCCGGACCTGGGGCGAGGAGGTCTACTTCGACACTCCGGTCAGCGTCCCCGTCGAGTCCGACGCCCGACAGGTGGTCGCGCCGGGCACGGTGGCCTTCTGGACGGAGGGCGACGCGCTCGCCCTCCCCTACGGCCCGACCCCCATCTCGCTGGGGGACGAGCCGCGACTCGCCAGTCCGTGCAACATCCTGGGCACGCTGGACGGCGACCCGCGGATTCTGGCCACCGTGCGGGACGGCGACCCGATCCGGGTGGAACGCGTCGGTTAGCTCCGGTACCTAGATCCGGCCGCGGAATCCTTCCGCCGCCTTCAGGAACAGGTCGTTCGCCTCGCACTCACCGATCGTGACGCGGACGCCCTCACCCGCGAACGGACGCACCACCACGCCGTGCCGCTCGCACTCCGCCGCGAAGTCCATGGTCCGCTCGCCGAGCCGCAGCCAGACGAAGTTCGCCTGGGTGTCCGGCACGGTCCAGCCCTGGGCCACGAGCCCCGCATGGACCCGCGCGCGCTCGGCCACCAGCGAGCCGACCCGCCCGAGCAGCTCGTCCTCCGCCCGCAGCGAGGCCACCGCCGCGTCCTGCGCGAGCTGGCTGACACCGAACGGCACCGCCGTCTTGCGCAGCGCCGCGGCCACCGGCTCGTGGGCGATCGCGAAACCGACCCGCAGCCCGGCCAGGCCGTACGCCTTCGAGAAGGTCCGCAGCACCGCCACGTTCGGCCGGTCGCGGTAGAGCTCCACGCCGTCCGGCACCTCGGTGTCGCGGACGAACTCGCGGTACGCCTCGTCGAGCACCACGAGGACGTCGGAGGGCACCCGGTCCAGGAAGCGCTCCAGCTCCGCCCGGCGCACCGCGGTGCCCGTGGGGTTGTTGGGGTTGCAGACGAAGATCAGCCGGGTCCGGTCGGTGATCGCCGCGGCCATCGCGTCCAGGTCGTGCACATCGCCCTCGGTCAGCGGCACCTGCACCGAGGTGGCCCCGCTGATCTGGGTGATGATCGGGTATGCCTCGAAGGACCGCCAGGCGTACATGACCTCGTCGCCCGGGCCCGCCGTCGACTGGATCAGCGACTGGGCGACACCGACCGAGCCGGTGCCGGTGGCGATGTGCGAGACCGGGACGCCGAAGCGGTCGGCCAGCTCGTTCATCAGCCCCGTGCAGGCCATGTCCGGGTAGCGGTTGAAGTTCGCGGCCGCGGCCAGCGTGCTCTCCATGACCCCCGGCAGCGGCGGGTAGGGGTTCTCGTTGGAGGAGAGCTTGAAGGCGACCGGTCCGCCCGCGGCGGCCGGCTTGCCCGGCTTGTAGGTGGGGATGCCGTCCAGCTCGGCGCGCAGCTTCGGGCTGCCGGTGCTCGTCCCGCTGGTCTCGCTCACAGTGTGGCCTCCTCGACCGTCCGTACCGCCAATACTCCTCACCTTATGAGGATTCGGCTCCCCTGCGAATGGCCTGTGGACAACGGAGCGGCAACGGGGGGAGCGCGCCCAGGGGTGGCGCGCGCCGGTGGCGGGCGCCGTGGCGCGCATCCCCCGTAGAGGTGAGTTGAGACCTCTTCGAGACCTCGCACCCTCGCCAGGCTCACGCCTACCGAAGGCGATAGGACCCACGAATATCGCCCGAACACCCTTTGTTTCCCATGGCGTTAGGGGTTTTTGATCATGCAGAAACGTGCCTGTCAATGCGCGCATATGCGATCGGCCCAACCCACCCCCCTCGCCCTACTATCGGCTCGCCATGACAGCAGCAGGGAAGCACCAGGTGAGCCGGGCACAGACCCGGGGAAGCCGGCAGGGCCGAGCGGGCATCCGGGACGTGGCCGCCGCCGCCGGGGTCTCCATCACGACTGTCTCCGACGCGCTCAACGGCAAGGGCCGGCTCCCGGACGCCACCCGCCGCCACGTCCGCGAGGTCGCAGACCGGCTGGGCTATCGCCCTTCCGCAGCGGCCCGCACGCTCCGTACCGGCAAGTCGGGCCTCATCGGCCTGACCGTGACCACGTACGGGGATGAACCTTTCACCTTCACCGAATTCGCGTACTTCGCGGAGATGGCCAGAGCCGCCACCTCGGCCGCGCTCGCCCGGGGCTACGCCCTGGTCATCCTCCCCGCCACCTCCCGTCACGACGTCTGGTCGAACGTCGCCCTCGACGGAACCGTCGTCATCGACCCCTCCGACCACGACCCCGTCGTCACCGAACTCGTCCGCCAAGGACTGCCCGTCGTCTCCGACGGGCGCCCGGCCGGCACCCTGCCGGTCACCGCCTGGGTCGACAACGACCACGAGGCGGCCGTCCTCGACCTGCTCGACCACCTCGCCGCCGCCGGCGCCCGCAGGATCGGCCTGCTCACCGGCACCACCACCGACACCTACACCCGTCTGTCCACCACCGCCTACCTCAACTGGTGCGAGCGGGTCGGCCAGGACCCCGTCTACGAGGCCTATCCGGCGCACGATCCGTGCGCGGGCGCCGTCGCGGCCGACCGGCTGCTCGCCCGCCCGGACCGGCCCGACGCCGTCTACGGCCTCTTCGACCCCAACGGCACCGACCTGCTGGCGGCCGCCCGCCGCTACGGGCTGCGGGTCCCGGACGACCTGCTGCTGGTCTGCTGCAGCGAGTCCACCGTCTACGCCAACACCGAACCGCCCATCACGACCCTCTCGCTCAAACCGCGCCGGATCGGCACCGCCGTCGTCCAGCTCCTCATCGACGCCATCGAGGGGATCGAGACGGACGGACCGGTCGAGCAGGTGATACCGACGGAGCTGATCGTCCGCACCTCCTCGCAGCGCCGTTCGCCGCGGACGACGGTCAGCCCGCCGAGGTCTCCCTCGAAGGACTGACACGCTTCAAGGGCCGCTTCGAGGCGAAACCTCGGGGCGGCCCGGCCCGATCCCTGGCCTAGACCTTCCCAATTCGGGCGAAACAACCGGTGAACCCGGAGTGGACCCGGATTCACCACCCCTGGTGCGTCACACAGGAGGACGCTCATTCCTATGATGGGCGGACGACACCGCGGACCACCCCGACCAGGCCGGTCCGCGATGTGCAGGGCATCGCGACGGTGGTGGAGGGGTCGATGACTCAGGGGGCCGGGCAGGAACCCGTGGTGCGCACGGCGACATTGCGTGACTTCCGTGTACCTCCGTACGCCCGTGTGCCCGTCCAGGGACACGCGCCCGAGCCGTTCCCCGCCGACGCGCCGGCCGCCCCCGCGGCACCCCCGGCACCCGCCGACGCCACCCTCCACCTGGGCACCGCCCCCGCGGCACCCGCCGCCGTGGCCGAGCAGGGCGAGCCGGCCCCGGCCGTCGAGCCGGGCGGGCACCCCGATGCCTACGAGCCGTACGACGGCGACACCGGCTCCTCGATCGTCTCCGTGGCCACCGGGCATCCCGGCAACGCGTACCCCGAGGGCGAGCCGCCCGAGGGCTACACGCCCACCGAGCGCGACCTCCCGGTCATCAACCGCGGCGACACCGTCCAGGTCCACGTGACCCCGGTCCCGCAGCCCGCCGTCCCCACGGGCGACGGCCCCGGCCCGCTCTTCGTCGTGGGCGACGTCCACGGCTACCTCGACGAGCTCCTCGACGCCCTGCGCGCCCAGGGCCTGATCGACGAGAACGGCGGCTGGGCCGCGGGCAACGCCCGCCTCTGGTTCCTCGGCGACTTCACCGACCGCGGCCCCGACGGCATCGGCGTCATCGACCTCGTGATGCGCCTCTCCGCCGAGGCCGCCGCGGCCGGCGGCTACTGCAAGGCCCTCATGGGCAACCACGAGCTGCTGCTCATCGGCGCCAAGCGGTTCGGCGACACCCCCGTCAGCTCGGGCGCCGGCACGGCCACCTTCCAGGCCGCCTGGCTGCTCAACGGCGGCCAGAAGCACGACATGGACCGCCTCCAGGACGTCCACCTCCAGTGGATGTCCCGGCTGGACGCCGTGGTGGAGGAGGACGGCCACCTCCTGCTGCACTCGGACACCACCGCGTACCTGGAGTACGGCGAGACGATCGAGGACGTCAACGACACCGTCCACGAGATCCTCAACCGGAACGACGCGGACGAGGTCTGGGACCTCTTCCGGAAGTTCACCAAGCGCTTCGCCTTCCGCGACGAGGCCGCCGGACCGCTCGCCGTCCAGGAGCTGCTCGGCACCTACGGCGGCCGCCGGATCGTGCACGGTCACAGCCCCATCCCGTACCTCCTCGGCCAGGTCGGCACGGAGGACGGCGAGGAGGGCGAGCGCCCGCCCGTCGAGGGCCCGCACGTCTACGCGGACGGTCTGGCGATCGCGATGGACGGCGGAGTGACCATGGCCGGAAAGCTGCTGGTCGTGCAACTCCCGCTGCCCGCCTGACGCATAACCGTACGCATCCGGGGAAGTCGATTTCCCGAAACACCCTGTCACCGCGTGCCGAAACCGCAATACCATCGGCTCATCCGTAGCAGGCTCTCCTCCGTTTCCGCCCAACCGGCCGCTTCACCAGGGCCGTTACGGCCCTACGGAGCATCGGGGGATGCACATGAACGTGGCTCCGCACCTGCTGACCGAGGATCGCGCCGAGTTCGAGCGGGTCCTCGACGAGGCACTGCGCACCGCGCACGAACGGCCGGGACTCGCCGATCACGACGCCCGGCTCACGACCGCGCAGCTCCGCGAGATGGCGCTGAACGCGACGGCGTTGATCACGGCGGCCGCCGCCGTCGAGTACGACCACTTCGTGAAGGTCCGCGAACAGCTCCGCGCGGCGAGAGCCGCCGGCATCGGCGGTACGAGCGAGGCCCTGCACGAGGAGGGCGGCGCCGGTGTCGTCGCGATCGTCACCGTCCTCGCGCCGATCCTCGCGGGCACCGCGGCCGTGGCCCTCCTCCTGGTCGGCGCGATCCTGAAGATGCTCGACCCGCCGCCCGTCTTCGCCGACACCCTGCTGACCGCCGGCCTGATGTTCGGCGCCGTCGCCGCGGCGGGGCTGCTCTGCGCGGCCGCCGGCCTGCTGGTGACGGCCCTGCGCAACAGCGCCACGGAGGTCCCGGCCGAGACACCGGACGACGAGCTGTCCCGCGCGAGACAGGCCTGGGGCCGCGCCCTCGTGGACCGCGGCATCCTGCCCTTCGTCCGCGAGGCCCTCGCCGCCCCGGCTCCCCCGCCCCTCCCGAAGCCCCCGCCGCCGACCGGCCGCATCCCCAAGGTCGGCTACAGCGGCCCGGACTTCACCAGCCCGTCCGAGGGCGCCCCGGCCCCCCGGCCGAGCTTCTCGAGCCCGGACTTCACCAGCCCGGACTTCGGCCCGCCGGAGCACCACCCGGAGTAGGGCGCCGGGGCAGCGCGCCGGAGTAGCACGCCGGGACAGCACGCCGGGGCACGCGCGGGGCACGCTCCCGGGCGCACGAAAAGGAGACCGGCCCGCGGCTCCCCCCATGGGTCGCGGGCCGGTCCCCGGCGTGCGCCGGTGCGTACGACTGCGCCGGCCGCTCCCCGGCTACTCCGCCAGCGGCAGGTACACCCGGTTGCCGGCCGCCGCGAACTCGGCCGACTTCTCGGCCATGCCCGCCTCGATCTCGTCCGCCTTCAGGTCGCCGCCGTGCTCACGCCGGATGTCCTGGGAGATCTTCATCGAGCAGAACTTCGGCCCGCACATCGAGCAGAAGTGCGCCGTCTTCGCGGGCTCCGCCGGCAGCGTCTCGTCGTGGAACTCACGTGCCGTGTCCGGGTCCATCGCCAGGTTGAACTGGTCCTCCCAGCGGAACTCGAAGCGCGCGTCCGACAGGGCGTCGTCCCACTCCTGCGCGCCCGGGTGGCCCTTGGCGAGGTCCGCCGCGTGCGCCGCGATCTTGTAGGTGATGACGCCGGTCTTCACGTCGTCCTTGTTGGGCAGGCCCAGGTGCTCCTTGGGCGTCACGTAGCAGAGCATCGCCGTGCCCCACCACGCGATCATCGCCGCGCCGATGCCCGAGGTGATGTGGTCGTAGGCGGGCGCCACATCGGTGGTCAGCGGGCCGAGCGTGTAGAACGGCGCCTCCTCGCATATCTCCTGCTGGAGGTCGATGTTCTCCTTGATCTTGTGCATCGGGACGTGGCCCGGGCCCTCGATCATGGTCTGCACGTGGTGGCGCTTGGCGATGGTGTTGAGCTCGCCGAGCGTCTTCAGCTCGGCGAACTGCGCCGCGTCGTTGGCGTCCGCGATCGAGCCGGGCCGCAGGCCGTCGCCGAGCGAGTACGTGACGTCGTACGCCGCGAGGATCTCGCAGAGCTCCTCGAAGTGCGTGTAGAGGAAGTTCTCCTTGTGGTGCGCGAGGCACCAGGCGGCCATGATCGAGCCGCCGCGCGAGACGATGCCGGTCTTGCGGCGGGCGGTCAGCGGCACGTACGGCAGCAGCACGCCGGCGTGCACCGTCATGTAGTCGACGCCCTGCTCGGCCTGCTCGATGACCGTGTCCTTGTAGATCTCCCAGGTCAGCTCCTCGGCCTTGCCGTCGACCTTCTCCAGGGCCTGGTAGAGCGGCACGGTGCCGATCGGCACGGGGGAGTTGCGCAGCACCCACTCGCGGGTGGTGTGGATGTTGCGGCCGGTGGAGAGGTCCATGACCGTGTCGGCGCCCCACTTGGTCGCCCAGGTCATCTTCTCCACCTCCTCCTCGATGGAGGAGGTGACCGCGGAGTTGCCGATGTTGGCGTTGACCTTCACCAGGAACCGCTTGCCGATGATCATCGGCTCGATCTCCGGGTGGTTGACGTTCGCCGGCAGCACCGCGCGACCCGCGGCGATCTCCTCCCGTACGACCTCGGGGGAGACGTTCTCGCGGATCGCGACGTACTCCATCTCCGGGGTGATCTCGCCCCGGCGGGCGTACGCGAGCTGCGTCACCGCCTGGCCGTCGCGGCCCCGGCGGGGCAGCCGCGGCCGGCCGGGGAAGACCGCGTCGAGGTTCCTGAGGCCGCCGCCGCGCGGCGAGGTGTGCTTGATCCCGTCGTCCTCGGGACGGACCGGGCGGCCCGCGTACTCCTCGGTGTCGCCCCGCGCGATGATCCAGTTCTCGCGCAGCGGCGACAGTCCGCGCCGGACGTCGGTCTCGACGGTGGGGTCGGTGTACGGACCGGACGTGTCGTACAGCGTCACGTCCTTGCCGTTGGTGAGGTGCACCTGGCGGACCGGCACCCGGAGGTCGGGGCGGGAGCCCTCGACGTATCCCTTGTGCCAGCCCGGCGTGCGCTCCTGCGGGCCGTTCTGGTCGGAGGCAGGCGTGCGTGCATCCTGAATGGTCATGAGACCGAATCTCCCTACGCCGGCATTACCCGGTAACAGGTTCGGCGGTCGGCGCAGCCTCCTCCCGTACGTACGTCCAGTACGCGCGTACGGTGATCAGCGCCCTCTCAGCCCGGTGCTCCGAGCTCCCGCGTGTGCAAAGGTGTCACCACGCTAGCGCCATCCCTGGCGTGCTGAACAGTGGGTCCCCCGCGTTCTTGCGATGATCGGTCGGTGACTTCCACGCAGCAGACCCCCGATTCGCACGGCCCGGGCGGGCACGACGGCCACGGTGGCCCCGGCGGACACGGCCACGACGGCGGAAGCGGCGGAGGGCACGGCGGGGGCCACGGCCACTCGCACGCGCACAGCCACGGGCCGGCCGCACCCGTCTCGCGCCATCTGCGCAAGGTCATCGCCGCGGTCCTGATCCCCTTCGGCGCCGCCGTGCTGATCGGCCTGGTGGTGCTGTGGCCCGGCGGCGCCCCGGCGCACGAGCGCACCGGCGTCGGCTTCGACCGGCAGACCGAGCAGGGCCGGGTCGTCGCCGTCGAGCAGGTCGACTGCAAGGACGTGAACGTCGCCCAGGTCCCGCCGACCGGCGACACCTCCACGCCTGAGGGGCGCGAGGCCGTCAACTCCCAGCGGGGACAGTGCGCGAAGGCGACGATCGAGGTCGCCTCGGGCCCGAACAAGGGCCGCACCTTCACCGAGATCGTGCAGCCGGACGCGCCGCGGCAACTCCACGACGGCCAGGGCGTGGTCGTCGCCTACGCCCCGGACGCACCGCACGACCTGCAGTACTCGGTCACCGACGTGAACCGGAAGATGCCCCTCGCGGTGCTGGCCGGCATCTTCGCGCTGGTGGTCGTGGCCGTCGGCCGGATGCGCGGCGTGATGGCGCTGATCGCGCTCGGCGCGAGCTTCCTGGTGCTGACCCTCTTCATCCTGCCGGCGATCCTCCAGGGCTCCAATCCGCTGGTGGTCGCCATCGTCGGAGCGAGCGCGATCATGCTCATCGCGCTCTACCTGTGTCACGGCCTCTCCGCCCGGACCTCGGTGGCGGTGCTCGGCACCCTGATCTCGCTGCTGCTGATCGGGCTGTTCGGCTCGCTCTTCATCGGCTGGGCCTCGCTCACCGGCAACACCGACGACAACACCGGTCTCATCCACGGCCTCTACCCGAACATCGACATGTCGGGCCTGCTGCTCGCGAGCGTCATCATCGGTTCGCTCGGCGTGCTCGACGACGTGACGGTCACCCAGACCTCTGCGGTCTGGGAGCTGCACCAGGCCGATCCGCGGATGGGTCCGCGGGCGCTCTACCGGGCCGGCATCCGGATCGGCCGCGACCACATCGCCTCGGTCGTGAACACCCTGGTCCTCGCCTACGCGGGTGCCGCCCTGCCGCTGCTGCTGCTCTTCTCGATCGCCCAGAGCAGCGTGGGGACGGTGGCCAACAGCGAGCTGGTCGCGGAGGAGATCGTCCGCACGCTGATCGGCTCGATCGGCCTGGTGGCCTCGGTGCCCGTCACCACCGCCCTCGCGGCGCTGGTGGTCTCCGCCGACCGGCCGGGGGCCGATGCGCAGCGCCCGGGCAGGGGCGGCCGCCGCCGACGGGCCAAGTGACCGACCGAGCCGCGGGTGCCGGGGGGCCTGGCCAGAGTCGGAGCCGGAGCCGGACGTGGGCGTGGCCGTGGGCATGGGCCCGGGGACCCGATACCGGGAGGCCGGGGGCCGGGTGGGCCCCCGTGGGCCTCAGCCGGCGTTCTCCTCCGCGAGGATCCGGCCGAGTTCCGCCTCCAAGTGGTCCTCGAAGTCGCCGAGCGTCCGCTCCTGACCGAGCGGGACGAGCTTGTCCGTGCGGTCGAGGAAGGCGACCAACGGCGGCGCGCTGGCCCGGAACAGGGCCCGGTCGGCGCCGACCTGGAGCCGGATGATCACGTCGGAGAGCCCGTCCGGGTCGGTCGGGGCGATGTGCACGTCCCCGTCCCCGCTGGGCCTGTTGATCCCGTCGAGCAGCAGTTCCCGGCCGAACGCCCAGGTCACGGGCGCGTCTCCGGGAAGGTGGAAGGTCATCCGCACCGCATAGGGGTCGCGGGCCTCGTATCGCAGTTCCACCGGGATCCTGAAGGAGAGCTCCTCGGAGACGAGGAAGCTCATCAGGACTTCGGCCTGAACCGTCTCTCGCATCATGTACCCCGAACCAGTAGACGAAGCGGTTGTGTAAACACGCTGCTGAAAGCTGTGGTCGAAACGGCCAGGAATGATCCCCCATGGCCCTCTTGACGCAATCGTGCTGTACGCGCTAGCAGATCACAAGGAGTGATTTTTCAGATACTGATAGAGAAGGCGAGCGAACTGAAGAGCCTTCCGATCTCGTTCTGTAGCTGCGCGATAGCAGGCAGCAACCGTTCTTCCTGGTGAAGGGGTACGGAAATGGCCATGGCGGCCGCCGTGGACCCCGCCGTGATGGGGATGGCCGCACAGACCGTGCCGAGCGCATATTCCTGACGCTCCACCAGGGGCTCCATTCGCCCCATTCCGCCCAAACGGTCCAAAAGGGCATGGCGATTACGCACCGTATACGGGGTGATGGCTTCCACCGGATGGCGGTCGAGGTGGTCTTGACGGCTCTTCAGATCGAGTTGACTCAGCAGGCACTGCCCGATGGCGTGCGCGTGGCCGGTCTCTCGGAAGTCGGCCCACTCCTCGACCGCGGGGGCCGCGGGGGTGTCGGCGACGGCGACCAGCTCGATCTCGCCCTCGCGGTAGATGGCGAAGTAGACGGGGACGCCGATGGCGTCGCGCCAGTGCGCGAGGGAGTCCTCCACCTTGGTGCGACGATTCTGCAGAACTCCGCCGCCGACCAGACGGCCGGCGGCGTCGCCGAAGACGAACACACCCTTCTCACGACGCAGATATCCCTCGTGCGTCAGGGTGCGGAGCAGGTGGTACGCGGTGGGAAGCTGGAGCCCCGCTTCGCGGGCGAGCTGTTTGGCGGGCGCCCCGTCCTCATGGGAGCCCACGGCCTCCAGAAGTCTCAGCGCCCTCTGCACCGATCCGATCAGGGTAGGAGCAGCGGTCTGCGAAGCCGTGGCCAAAGGTCACCCCCAGGCGAGTGACGGATGCGCCGCATCCGCCCGCGGGGGCCGCCCCCGCGCGCCCACCGCGACCTGGGACCGCCGGGTCTACGCCTGTTGCTCCTGGGGCGGCAGAGGTTTCCACTCTAATGGCAGGCCACGGGGCCCGGCCGGTTTCAACCGGCGCGTTCCCCCGGCCGGGCTAATCCCCGCCGGTTGGCCCATACCAACGGGTAACTCGTGCTACCAGTCCTCGCGCGAGCCGGAGGACGAGGTGAACTTCCGTACGACGAAGATCAGGCCACCGACGAGCGCCACGAACAGCAGCACCTTGAAGAGCAGGCCGACCACGAAGGTCAGGACGCTCGTGATCAGTCCGCCGAAGACGACGAGCGCGAGAACGGGTATGGCGACCCACTTCACCCACCACGGCATCCCCGCGAGAATCTCCTTCACCGCCATTGCGCTTACCTCATCTCCCGAAGAGTCCGGTCCCGCGGGATCCGTCCGGACCCCGGGGGTGTCGGCGCCCGCCGTTTCCGGTGCCGCCGACACCCTCGATGCTAGGCGCGCGCACCTGGTGAGCGGGGGCCCCACGGCCCCCGCTCTTCCCTGACCCGACCCCTAGGGGGCGCGGACCGGGGACCCCCAGGCCGCCTCGGACCCCGGATGCCCGCGCGTCAGGCCTCCGGCGGCGAGAAGACCACCATGACCCGCAGGTCCTCGGTGATGTGGTGGAACCTGTGCGGCACCCCGGCCGGCACGTAGACCACGCTGCCCCGCGCCACCGGGGTGGTCTCGTCCCCGACCGTGATCGCGGCCCGGCCGCTGACCACGAAGTACACCTCGTCCTGCCCGTGCGGCTGCTGCGGGTCGAGCTGCCCCGCGTCGAGCGCGTACAGCCCGACCGACATGTTCCGCTCCCGCAGGAACTGGAGGTACGCACCCTCGTTGGCGGCTCGCTCCGCCTCCAGCTCGTCCAGTCGGAATGCCTTCATGGTTCCTTCGCCCCTGCCTTGGCTCGATCACGTCTGCCACGATCTGACACATGAAGAATTTCGTAGTCAAGACGCTCGCGAACGCGGGGGCCCTGGCGGTGGCCGTCTGGATCCTCCAGCCGGACATCACCCTCACCGGCGACAGCACCGCGAACAAGGTCTGGACCCTGGTCCTGGTCGCCCTGGTCTTCGGCCTGGTCAACTTCCTGGTGAAGCCGGTCGTGAAGCTGCTCACCTTCCCGCTCTTCATCCTGACGCTCGGTCTGATCACCCTGGTCGTCAACGCCCTCATGCTGCTGCTGACCTCCTGGCTGTCCGACCAGCTCGGCCTCAGCTTCCACGTGGACGGCTTCTGGACCGCGGTCCTCGGCGGCCTGATCATCTCCGTCGTCTCCTGGGCGCTGAACGTCGTCCTCCCCGACGGCGACTGAGGGCCCCGCCATGACGTACCGCGTCTGTTTCGTCTGCACGGGCAACATCTGCCGTTCGCCGATGGCCGAGCACGTCTTCCGCGCCCGCGTGGCCGAGGCCGGTCTGGCCGAGGCGGTCGTGGTGGACAGCGCCGGCACCGGCGGCTGGCACGAGGGCGACCCCGCCGACCCGCGCACCGTGGACGTACTGGAGGAGCACGGATACGGTTCCGGGCACTCCGCCCGCCGGTTCCGCACCTCCTGGTTCCCGGCGCTGGACCTGGTGATCGCCCTCGACGAGGGGCACCTGCGCGAACTGCGGCGGCTGGCCCCCACCCCCCAGGACGCCGCGAAGATACGCCTGCTGCGCTCCTACGACCCCGGTGCGGGCGACCGGCTCGACGTGCCCGACCCCTACTACGGCGGCCGGGAGGGCTTCGAGGAGTGCCTGGAGATGGTGGAGGCCGCGAGCGAGGGACTGCTCGCCGCGGTACGCGACGAGGTGGAGGAGCGGACCCGATGAGCGGCACCGACGGCGGCGACGGCACCCCGGCCGAGGGGCCCGGCCGGATCGGCGACGGGACCCGGGCGGTCCGGGCCGGACTGCCCGAACCGGTGAAGTACGAGCCCACCCTGCCCGGCCCGGTCTTCGCCGCCCACTTCCACCTGCCCGGCGAACCCACCGGCCCCTACACCTACGGCCGCGACGAGAACCCCACCTGGACCCTCCTGGAACGCGCCATCGGCGAGCTGGAGGCCCCGGGGGAGACCGGGGTCGAGACCCTGGTCTTCGCCTCCGGGATGGCCGCGATCTCCGCCGTCGTCCTCTCGCAGCTGCGCGCCGGCGACGCCGTCGTCTTCCCCGACGATGCCTACCAGGCACTGCCGCTGCTGCACGAGCAGCTGCGGGCGTACGGCATCGAGGTGCGCACCGCGCCCACCCGCGGCGACGCCCAGCTCACCGTCCTGGACGGGGCGAAGCTGCTGTGGATCGAGACGCCGTCCAACCCCGGGCTCGACGTCTGCGACGTGCGCCGCCTGGTGCGGGCCGCCCACGAGGCGGGGGCCCTGGTCGCGGTCGACAACACCCTGGCCACCCCGCTCGGCCAGCGCCCCCTGGAGCTCGGTGCCGACTTCTCCGTCGCCAGCGACACCAAGGGCATGACCGGCCACGGCGACATCCTGCTCGGGCACGTCAGCTGCCGCGACCCGCTGAGGGCCGCCGAGGTACGGCGCTGGCGGAAGATCGTCGGGGCCGTCCCGGGGCCGATGGAGGCCTGGCTCGCCCACCGCTCCCTGGCCACCCTCCAGCTGCGCCTCGACCGGCAGTGCGGCACCGCGCTGACCCTCGCCGAGGCCCTCGTCGCGCATCCGGACGTGTCCGGGCTGCGCCATCCCGGGCTGCCGGGCGACCCCTCTCACGAGGTCGCCGCCCGCCAGATGCGGCGCTTCGGCTCCGTCGTCTCCTTCGTCCTGCCGGACCGCGCCTGGGCGGACCGCTTCCTGGACGCGCTGCGGCTGGTGGACGACGCGACCAGCTTCGGCGGGGTCCGGTCCACCGCCGAGCGGCGCGGACGCTGGGGCGGGGACGCCGTGCCCGAGGGCTTCATCCGCTTCTCGGTGGGCGCGGAGGACCCGGAGGACCTGATCGACGACGTCCTTCGGGCGCTCGACACGGCGGCCAAGGGCGACCCGGCCGACGAGGGCCTCGCGGGCACCGGATAGCGGGCACCGGATAGCGGGCACGCACGCGTGACGGGACGTTCCGAACCTCCCCCCTCGTGGCTCGGAACGCCCCCTTCCCCCCGGCGGACAACCGCCTGGACAAGGCTAGTTGACTCTGCGTCAGTGTCCAATCACGGTAGCGACAGCGACCTATCGACTTATTTATAGTTGGACGGTCCTGAGGCGCCGTCAGCGGACCGCCTGAGTCGAACGGCCCTCGCGGCCGGGAGGGGGCGGACATGGATCTGGCCCTGCTGCGCACGTTCGTCACGGTGCACCGGGCCGGCTCCTTCACCCGCGCCGCCGCCCTCCTCGGGCTCTCCCAGCCCGCGGTCACCAGCCAGATCCGCACCCTGGAACGACAGCTCGGCCGCCCGCTCTTCCTCAGACAGGCCCGTGGGGTCACCCCCACCACCATCGGCGACGAGCTGGCCCACCGCGCCGCCCCGCATCTGGACGCGCTCGTCGAGATCGCCGAGACCGGGCAGGAGGAACAGAGCGGGATCCGCACCCTCCATCTCGCCGGGCCGCCCGAGTTCACCGCGATCCGGGTGCTGCCCGCCCTGACCCCGCTGGTCGCCCAGGGCCTCACGCTCCGCGCCTCGTTCCTCGGCGACGCGGAGGAGACCCTGGACGGACTCGCCGCCGGGCACCACGATCTGGCCGTCGCCACCGCCCGGCCCCGCGGCGGTCTGTTCGCCGCCACCCCGCTCTGCGACGAGGAGCACGTCCTGGTCGCCGCCCCGCGCTGGGCCGCCCGACTCTCCCCCGGGGTGCTGCTCAGCAAGGGCGCGGTCGTCCTGGAGCAGCTGCCCGTGGTCGAGGTGCACGAGTCGCTGCCCTTCGTCTCCCGCTACTGGGCCGCCGTCTTCGAGTCCAAGCCGGCCGCGGCCGCCACGGTGATAGCCCCGGACCTGCGGGCCGTCCTGGAGACCACCGCCGCTGGCGCGGGGCTCGCCGTGCTGCCGCGCTATCTGTGCGAGGAGGCCCTGGACAGCGGCCGGCTCGTGGCGCTCCTCGACCCGCCGGTGCCGCCGCTGCGCACCTACTTCCTGGTCGTCCGCACCGGCACGCTCGCGCTGCCGCATCTGGCACGGGCTCATGAGTGGTTGCTGCGGACCGCCGGGGGCTGGTGAGTTTCAGGACACCTGGGACGGGCCATTTTCTTCCCATGACCGAACGACCAGTGGTCAAGCGCACCGCACGCGCCATCCTGCTCGACGGGGACGACCTCATCCTCATCAAGCGGACCAAGCCCGGGGTGGATCCCTACTGGCTCACGCCCGGCGGCGGGGTCGAGCCCTCGGACCCGACCGTCGTCCAGGCCCTGCACCGCGAGGTGCACGAGGAGCTGGGCGCCAAGATCACCGACGTGGTGCCCTGTTTCGTCGACACCGTCGAGCACATCGTCGACGGCGGGGTCTCGGGCGTGAAGGTGCAGCACTTCTTCGTCTGCCGGCTGGAGTCCATGGACACCTCGCTGCGCCACGGCCCCGAGATCGAGGAGCCGCTGGGCGAGTACGAGATCGTCCGCGTGCCCTTCAGCCGGGTCGGCATCGCCGCCGTGCACCTGGTGCCGCTCTCCCTGCGCCACTACCTGGACGGCAACATCGAGGGCGTCCGCGCGATGCACGCCCCCGACCTGGGCTAGGACGGGGCCGGCTCGGGCCGGGCGCGACCACACGGACGCGCCCTAGGGCTGCGGGACCAGCTCCGCCAGGAAGTCGTGGCGGATCCGATCGGTGGGGATGCCGGCGCCCTTCAGGGCGTCCACCCCGCTGCGGACCATGCCGACCGGCCCCGAGAGATAGGCGTCGTACTCGGCCCACGGCCCGTACTGGCGCACGGCGTCCGGGAGCCTGCCCTGGTCCTCGGTGACGGGGCGGACGGCCAGCCAGGGGAAGGTCTTCTGGAGCCGCAGCATCGTGTCGATGTCGTAGAGGTCGTGGCCGCTGCGGGCGCCGTAGAAGACCTCGACGCGCCGCCGGTCCCCGTGCTCGGCCACGTCCTCGACCAGCGCCTTGATGGGGGCGATGCCCGTCCCGCCGCCGAGGCAGAGCAGCCCGTTGTCGGTGGAGTGGTCGACGGTCATCGAGCCCGCGGGCGGCCCGAGGCGCAGGACGTCGCCCGGACGGGCGCGGTGGACCAGGGCGTTGGAGACCCAGCCGGCCGGCACCGCCTTGACGTGCAGGGTGAGCAGGCCGTCCGGGCGGGGGGCCGAGGCGAAGGAGTAGTGCCGCCATATCCGCGGCCACCACGGCGTCTCCAGACTCGTGTACTGCCCGGCGAGGAACGGGTACGGCTGGTCGGGCCGCAGGGTGATCACGGCGATGTCCGGGGTCCGCAGGTCGTGCGAGACCACCTCGGCCTGCCACCAGGCCGGCGCGTGCTGCTCGTCCTCCGCGGCCGCGTCGATCATGATCTGCGAGATCGTCGTGTACGTGCGGACCCAGGCCCCCTCGGTCTCCTCGTCCCAGGTGTCGGCGTACCGGACCAGGGCGCCGATCAGGGCCTCGCCGACCGCCGGGTAGTGGGCGGGCTGGGTGCCGTACTTGCGGTGCCCGCGGCCGAGGTTGCGGAGGTACTCGGTGAGGACGGGCACGTCGTCCATGTGCTCGGCCGCCGTGAGCAACGCCTTGAGCAGCCGGTCGCGCTGGGTGTCCATCGCGGCCGGGAACATCGCCCGCAGATCGGGATGGTGGGTGAAGAGCAGCGCGTAGAAGTACGAGGTCACCCGGTCGGCGACCGGGGCGATCTCGACCATCGTGCGGCGCACCAGCACCGCGTCCGGCGAGGGCGCCTCGCTCTCCTCCGGGGGTATTCGAGGCGGTGACGCGTCCGTGGCCGTAGCCAGAGCATCCGTCATGTCTCGCCTCCCCGCAGCCGACCGCCGTGGTCGCCTTCCGTGTTCGCAGGATGACAGTCCGGCGCGAAGCTCGGGCAGAAAGCGGAATTTCCGGCCTCTCATGCCCCCTCGGCGACTAGGCTGCGTTCTTTCGGACCAGTGCGTGGGCCTCGCGCAGATCCCCTCCGGTGTAGCGGTGCCGGGCCAGATCAGCGAGGTGGTGGTCCGCGTTCACGGCCACCGTCTCGGGCACCACCGCGAAGAGCTCCGCGTCGGACATCGAGTCCCCGTAGGCCACGCAGGCATCCAGTCGGACTCCGAAGCGCTCGCAGAGCTCCTTGGCGATCCGCACCTTGGCCGAGGCGTCGAGGATCCCGGGGCGATGGATCGGCTCCGTGAACGGCACGGCGGGCCAGGCGGAGCCGTGGGCCGCGTCCGCGCCCCAGTCCAGCAGCCGTTCGACGAAGAAGTCGGGCGACAGCGAGATCACGGCGCAGTGGCCGCCCTCGGCCCGGATCCCCGCCCAGACCTCCCGGATGCCGGCCAGCCAGGGCGCCCCTTCGAAGGCCGCCGTCACCTGTCCCGGGGTGAGTTCCGACCAGAGCGCCCGGGCCCGCACCGCGAACTCGTCGGGGGTGAGGCCGTGCAGCAGGAAACCCTGCTCCAGCTCCGCGATCTCCTTGCCCAGTCCGAGCTGCCGCGAGATCTCCACCGCGGCGGCCGATCCCCGGATGAGGGTGCCGTCGAGGTCGAAGAGGTGGAGCCTGCCGCTGCCGTGGAAGGTCGTCATGTACGCCGAGGCTAGTACGGGCGCTTACTCCCCCGGCCGGACGCGGAAGCAGGTGTCCGAACGGCACCGTGTTTCACGTGAAACATCTCCGGCGGCCCGCACGGCGGGCACTTCTCGTCGTCCATGTCTCCGTCTCCGTGGCCTGGCTCGGCCTCAGCCTGGGTCTGCTCACCCTCGGCATCACCGCCTACACGACCCAGGACCCCACCCTGACCGAAGCGGCCTACCGCGTCATGAAGGTGTTCGCGGACTGGCTCCTGGCCCCGGTCGCGCTGCCGACCCTGGGCAGCGGCCTGGTGCTCTCGCTGGGAACGCCCTGGGGACTGGCCAGGCACCGCTGGGTCTGGATCAAGTTCTGGATCACCCTGGCCACGGCCGCCGCGACGGTCTTCGCACTCCGCCCGGAGATCACCCACGCGGCGGCGTCCGGCGTCCCCGACTCCAGCCTGGTCGCTGCCCCCGTGGTCTCCACCAGCGCCTATCTCTTCATGACCGCGATCTCGGTGCTCAAGCCCTGGGGACTCACCCGGCGCGGACGCCGGCTGCGGGAGGCGGCCCGCTCCGGTAAAGCGGTGGACGCGCCCGCGCCGCTTCGGAGAGCCTGAACCCCATGCCCTCTTCACACGCCCCGCTCGACCAGCTCCCCATCCGGCGTCTCACCACGGAGGACGTCCTCGCCTGTGCCGACCTCTCCGAGGACCGGGGATGGCAGCGGGAGGAGTACAAGTGGGGGCTGCTGCTCGCCGCGGGCGTGGGGTACGGCATCGACGACCCTTCCGGCAAGGGACTGGTGACCGCCTGCGTGGTCACCTCGTACGGACCGGGGCTGGCCGCCATCGGCATGGTCCTGGTCTCCGCGCGGTACGCCCGCCAGGGCATCGGGCGCCGGCTGATGCGGCACGTCCTCGCCGAGGCGGGGGACACCCCGCTCACCCTCTACGCGACGTCGAACGGCCGACCGCTCTACGAGGAGCTGGGCTTCACCGACATCGGTCGGGCGGAGATGCTCCGGGGGCACTTCACCCTCACCGAGCCGGCCCCCGCCCTTCCTGTCCGCCCCGCGACCGCGGAGGACCTCCCGGCTGTCCTGCGCCTCGACCAGGAGATCTTCGGCGTCGACCGCACCGCGATGATCGCCCGCCTGCCGGCCTTCGCCGACCAGCTGCGCGTCGCGGAGCAGGACGGCGAGATCACCGGCTTCGCCGCGATCTGGCCCAACATGGACACCCATGTCATCGGCCCGCTGATCGCCCGCGACACCGCCACGGCACAGGCCCTGGTCGCCTCGCTGGCCGCCGCCTCGGACCGCCCGCTGCGCACGGACGTCGACGACCGGCACGGCGCGCTGACGACCTGGCTGAAGGCGAACGGTCTGGAGCAGATCGCCACCACGACGGTCATGGTCCGTTCCCTCCCCGAGCTCCCGGGCGACTGGCGCCGCCGCTTCGCCCCGCTCACCGTCGCGGCGGGATAGCCGGACCGGTCACCCCCGGACAATTACTTGCACACGCGGATTTTTGCGCTCCATCGTCTACCCTGGTACGTAGCCGCTCCGGACGAGGAGACCGAGGAGAGACCATGACCGCGACGGACCCCGCACTGACGGCCCTCTCCCAGGGCTGGTGCGCCCTCTCCCTGCTGCACGGCAGGATCGAGTCGCACATCGAGCGGGCGCTGGAGTCCCGGCACGGTCTGAGCGTGCGCGAGTACTCGCTCCTCGACGTGCTCAGCCGCCAGCACGACGGACCCGGCGGACACCTCCAGATGAAGCAGGTCGCCGACGCCGTCGTGCTCAGCCAGAGCGCCACCACCCGGCTCGTCACCCGGCTGGAGGACCGCGGGCTGCTCACCCGGTACCTGTGCGCCACCGACCGGCGCGGCATCTACACCGATGTCACCGAGGCCGGCCAGAAGCTCCTCGCCGAAGCCCGCCCCACCAACGACGGGGCCCTGCGCGAGGCCCTGGACGCGGCGGCCGAGAACCCGGAGCTGGCCCCGCTGGTCCGGGTCGTCGAAGGGCTCGGCGTTCCCGTCTGACCCGCCGGGCGGGACGTAGCCTGCCCTTCATGAGCGATCTTGAGATACGGCCCGCCCGCCAGGACGACCTCCCCGCCATCATCGCGATGCTGGCCGACGACCCCCTGGGCTCCCAGCGCGAGTCCCCCGAGGACCTCACGCCGTACACCGCAGCCTTCCTCCGGCTCGACCGGGACCCGAACCAGCATCTGGTCGTCGCCGAGCGCGAGGGCCGGGTCGTCGGCACGCTGCAGCTGACGGTCATTCCCGGGCTCTCCCGGAAGGGCACCACCCGGTCGATCATCGAAGGGGTCCGCATCCACGCCGACGAGCGCGGCAGCGGCCTCGGCACCCGGCTCATCGAGTGGGCCGTCGAGGAGTCCCGCGCCGAGGGCTGCCGACTGGTGCAGCTGACCTCCGACGTCACCCGCACCGACGCCCACCGCTTCTACGAGCGACTCGGCTTCGAGGCCTCCCATCTCGGCTTCAAGCTGAGCCTCTGAGGGCACGTCGGGCCCACGACGGAGACCCGGGCCGAGGAAGGAGAGCGCGCTGTTTCACGTGAAACAGCGCGCATCCGCTCACAGGCCGCGCCAGCCCGCCTCGTCCACGCCACCCGGGACGGCGTCCCCCGGCTCGTACGGCTCACGGGTGAAGACGAAGGACCCGAGGTCGAGATGGCTCACCGAACCGTCCGCCCGGCGCACCACCCGGAGCGTCTCCCCCGCGTAGTAGCCGTCGAGGCCCACCCAGCCGCCCTCCGGCAGGGCCCGGAAGCTCGCCCGGCGCCCCACGCCGCGCAGCGGCTCCAGGGTCACCCCGCGCGCGGGACCGACCCTCAGCCCGTAGGCGTAGGTGCCCCAGTACCAGGGGCCGGTGAGCGCCAGGAGCTCGTGGTCGACCTCGGCCGCGGGAAGGGGGCGCCAGGGCTCCGGGATGCGCGGCTCGGCCTCGGCCACGATCCGGAGGAGATCGGCGGCCACAAGGGCCGTCAGGGGCCCCGAGGTGGCGTTCGCGAGCGCCACCGTCGCCAGCCCGTCGTCGACGCTCACCCAGAGACAGGCCACGAAGCCCGGCAGCGATCCCGTGTGCCCGATGAGCGTCCGGCCGTCCTTGCGCAGCAGTTGGAGGCCGAGGCCGTAGCCCGACTCCCCGTCACCGGCGGCCGAGGGAGCGGCGGGCACCCTCATCTCCTCGACGGAGGCCCGGGAGAGCACCCGGTCGTCGCCCTCCGCGAGGAACGCGGCGAACC
The DNA here is from genome assembly GCF_039535475.1 of Streptomyces showdoensis. Classification (NCBI taxonomy): domain Bacteria; kingdom Bacillati; phylum Actinomycetota; class Actinomycetes; order Kitasatosporales; family Streptomycetaceae; genus Streptomyces; species Streptomyces showdoensis. The sequence goes on from NZ_BAAAXG010000026.1 coordinate 1,634,772, forward strand.
GGCAGAGGTCGCCGACGGTCGACCAGAGCTGGCCGGCCGGGGCCATGATCCCGAGGTCCTGCGCGGGTTCGGGCAGCATCACATCGGCCCACGGGTGCACGGCGAAGCCGCCCGCGTGCGGGGCGACCGGCTGGACCGTGGTGCGGCGCAGCCCCAGCGGCTCCAGGATCTCGATCCGCAGCGCCTCCGCCCAGGACCGTCCGCGCAGCGCCTCGACCAGGGAACCCAGCAGGGTGTAGCCGGGGTTGGAGTAGTGGTGCAGCCGCCCGGCGGGGTGGGGCTGCGGCCGCTCCCCCAGGACGTCGGTCAGCAGGGGCCGCACCGTCCCCGGCGTCCGCTCCCACCACGGCGACGGGGTCTCGGCCGCCAGCCCGGCGCTGTGGCCGAGCAGCTGAGCGATCGTCACCTCGCCGACACCGGTGTCCTTCAGGTGCTTCTCCAGCGGGTCCTCCAGGCTGAGCAGCCCCTCGTCCCGCAGCCGCATCACCAGAACCGCCGTGAACACCTTGGTGATCGAGCCGATCCGGTACTGCGTCTCGGCCTCCGGGGCGTGCCCGTCGACGCAGCTTCGCGACCCGAACCAGACGGTCTCGCCGTCCCGGACCACTCCGGCGGCGAAGGACGGCGAGCGGCCCTCGGCCTGTGCGACGGCGACCCGGTGCAGCAGGGCGCGTTCGGTGCTGGGAAGCAGGGCTTCGAAGGAGGTCATACGGTGATCATGCCGCGCGGCCCCGGAGATCTCGATCAGGTTTGTGCCATGTCCACGAAGCGCGAGTAGTGGCCCTGGAAGGCCACGGTGATGGTCGCGGTCGGACCGTTACGGTGCTTGCCCACGATGATGTCGGCCTCGCCGGCGCGCGGGGACTCCTTCTCGTAGGCGTCCTCGCGGTGCAGCAGGATGACCATGTCCGCGTCCTGCTCGATGGAGCCCGACTCACGCAGGTCGGAGACCATCGGCTTCTTGTCCGTGCGCTGTTCGGGGCCACGGTTCAGCTGGGAGAGCGCGATCACCGGGAGCTCCAGCTCCTTGGCCAGCAGCTTCAGGTTTCGCGACATGTCCGAGACCTCCTGCTGACGGCTCTCGGACCGCTTCGAGCCGCCGGCCTGCATCAGCTGGAGGTAGTCGATGATGACCAGCTTGATCCCGCTGCGCTGCTTGAGGCGGCGGCACTTGGCCCGGATCTCCATCATCGACAGGTTCGGCGAGTCGTCGATGAAGAGCGGGGCCTGCGAGACGTCCGGCATCCGGCGGGCCAGCCGGGTCCAGTCCTCGTCGGTCATGGTGCCGGAGCGCATGTGGTGCAGCGCGACCCGGGCCTCCGCCGAGAGCAGACGCATCGCGATCTCGTTGCGCCCCATTTCGAGGGAGAAGATGACGCTGGGCAGGTTGTGCTTGATCGAGGCCGCCCGGGCGAAGTCCAGGGCGAGCGTGGACTTACCCATGGCGGGACGGGCCGCGATGATGATCATCTGGCCGGGGTGCAGTCCGTTGGTGAGCGCGTCCAGGTCGGTGAAGCCCGTGGGCACACCGGTCATCTCGCCGCTGCGGGAGCCGATCGCCTCGATCTCGTCGAGCGCGCCCTCCATGATGTCGCCGAGCGGCAGGTAGTCCTCGGTGGTCCGCTGCTCGGTGACCTGGTAGATCTCGGCCTGGGCGCGGTTGACGATGTCGTCGACGTCGCCGTCGGCCGCGTATCCCATCTGCGTGATCTTGGTGCCGGCCTCGACGAGGCGCCGCAGCACGGCCCGCTCGTGGACGATCTCCGCGTAGTAGGAGGCGTTGGCGGCGGTGGGCACCGACTGCACGAGGGTGTGCAGGTAGGAGACGCCGCCGGCGCGGGTGATCTCGCCGCGCTTGGTGAGCTCGGCGCCCACCGTGATGGGGTCGGCGGGCTCGCCCTTCGCGTACAGGTCGAGGATCGCCGCGTAGACCGTCTCGTGGGCCGGCTTGTAGAAGTCGTGGCCCTTGAGGATCTCGACGACGTCGGCGATGGCGTCCTTGGACAGCAGCATGCCGCCGAGGACGGACTGCTCGGCGTCCAGGTCCTGCGGGGGGACCCGCTCGAAACCGGAGAGTCCGGAGTCCCAGGAGTCCTCGCTGCCTCGCTCGTGCTGGTCCTCACGACCGCGCCCCCGGCCCCGGCCTTCGCCGCGGGTACGGGTGGGCAGCCGGTCACCTGGTCCGCTGTCGGCCCAGGGATCGTCCATGGGCTCGGGACTGCTCACCAAGCCACCTCCTCCCGTCCGCTCCGCGGACCTCGCCGTGCCACTCTTTCTTACGCCACGGCTCCGACAAACGAGAGGCTTTGACTCCGCTTCTGGCGCGTCGTGCGCCGGACCACGGTAGGCCCGCGGGCACCGTCAGCCAATCTGGTTATCCACAGGGCCTGTGGGTGAAGGCCCGGATGCTGTGGAGAACTCCCCGGAACCTGTGCACGGACCGGGGGACAGCCATGTGGACAAACTCATACCACCCACGATCGAACCACTCTGACCTGCGGTTTTTCCATCCACCGGCTGTGGGGGAGAAAAACTTCGCCGTCCGGACCAAGATCAGAACAAACGGCGCACACCCGAAGGTCCACTCCCTCCTCAAGTAAGGGTTGCAAGGTCATTGCATCTCTTACCTGTGGAAGATTAGATTGACCCCATGCATCAGGCCCCCGCGCCCCCCAAGGCCGTTCGACGGCAACACGACCGCGAGATCGTCTCGCTCGCCGTCCCGGCCTTCGGCGCACTCGTCGCCGAGCCCCTGTTCCTGCTCGCCGACAGCGCCATCGTCGGCCACCTCGGCACGCCCCAGCTCGCCGGCCTCGCCATCGCCTCGGCCCTGCTCTCCACGGCCGTCAGCGTCTTCGTCTTCCTCGCCTACGCCACCACGGCGGCCGTCGCCCGCCGCGTCGGCGCGGGCGACCTCCCGTCCGCCATCCGGCAGGGCATCGACGGCATCTGGCTCGCGCTGCTCCTGGGCGCCGGCGTCGTCGCGCTCACGCTGCCCACCGCCCCGTGGCTCGTGGACGTCTTCGGCGCCTCCGACACCGCCACCCCCTACGCGATCACCTATCTGAGGATCTCCATCCTCGGCATCCCGGCCATGCTCGTCGTCCTGGCCGCCACCGGCGTCCTGCGCGGCCTCCAGGACACCAGGACCCCGCTCTACGTCGCCATCGCCGGCTTCGCCGCCAACGGCGTCCTCAACGTCGGGCTGGTCTACGGAGCTGGGCTCGGCATCGCCGGATCCGCCTGGGGCACGGTCATCGCCCAGTTCGGCATGGCCGCCGCCTATCTGGTCGTGGTCGTCCGCGGGGCGCGGCGCCACGGAGCCTCCCTGCGCCCCGACGCCGCCGGCATCCGGGCCAGCGCCCAGGCCGGTGTCCCGCTCCTGGTCCGCACGCTCTCGTTGCGCGCGGTCCTGATGATCGCCACGGCGGTGGCCGCCCGGCTCGGTGACGCCGATGTCGCGGCGCACCAGATCATCCTGTCCCTGTGGAGCCTGATGGCCTTCGCCCTCGATGCCATCGCCATCGCCGGCCAGGCCATCATCGGCCGCTACCTCGGCGCCGAGGATCCCCAGGGCGCCCGGCAGGTCTGCCGCCGGATGGTGCAGTGGGGCGTGGTCTCCGGGATCGTGCTCGGGCTCCTGCTCATCCTCGGCCGCCCGCTCTTCATCCCGCTCTTCACGAGTGACCCCGCGGTCCAGGACACCCTGCTCCCCGCCCTCCTGGTGGTGGCGCTCTCCCAGCCCGTCTCCGGGGTGGTCTTCGTCCTCGACGGCGTCCTCATGGGTGCGGGTGACGGCCCCTACCTGGCCTGGGCCATGCTCCTGACCCTGGCCGTCTTCGCCCCCGTCGCCCTGCTGGTCCCCGCCCTCGGGGGCGGCCTGACCGCGCTCTGGGGTGCGATGACGCTGATGATGACGGTCCGCCTGGCGACCCTCTGGCTCCGCGCCCGCTCCGGCCGCTGGATCGTCACCGGGGCCACCCGCTGACCCGATGTTTCACGTGAAACGGCGGAAGGGCCGCACCCCGAGGGGTGCGGCCCTTCCTCACTGCTGAGCGCAGACTGCCGAAGGCAGCGTTACGCGGCGACGACCTCGACGCCGAGCTTCGCGACCACGTCGGCGTGCAGACGCACGGAGACCTGGTGCGCGCCCAGGGTCTTGATCGGCGAACCGAGCTCGACACGACGCTTGTCCACGTCCGGGCCGCCCGCAGCCTTGATCGCCGAGGCGACGTCGGACTGGGTCACGGAGCCGAAGAGGCGGCCGGCGTCGCCGGAGCGAACGGCCAGCTTGACCTTGACGCCCTCGAGCTGGGCCTTGACCTCGTTGGCCTGCTCGATGGTCGCGATCTCGTGGATCTTGCGGGCGCGGCGGATCTGCGCCACGTCCTTCTCGCCACCCTTGGTCCAGCGGATCGCGAAACCACGCGGGACCAGGTAGTTGCGAGCGTAGCCGTCCTTGACGTCGACGACGTCGCCAGCGGCACCGAGGCCGGAGACCTCGTGGGTGAGGATGATCTTCATTTTTCGGTCACCCTTCCCTTATCGCGCGGTGGACGTGTAGGGCAGCAGCGCCATCTCACGGCTGTTCTTGACGGCCGTGGCGACGTCACGCTGGTGCTGCGTGCAGTTGCCGGTCACGCGACGGGCACGGATCTTGCCGCGGTCGGAAATGAACTTCCGCAGCATGTTCGTGTCCTTGTAGTCAACGTACGTGACCTTGTCCTTGCAGAATGCGCAGACCTTCTTCTTAGGCTTGCGCACAGGCGGCTTCGCCATGGTGTTTCTCCTGTGTGATCAAGAAGTTTGGGTACGAGCTGCTTCCTGGGCAGTGCCCTAGAAGGGGGGCTCGTCCGAGTAGCCGCCGCCGGAGTTGCCACCCCAGCTACCGCCGCCCTGCTGCTGACCGCCGGCCGGGGCGCTGGAGGCCCAGGGGTCGTCGGAGGGAGCTCCGCCGCCCTGCTGGCCGCCGCCGGAGTTGCCACCCCAGCTACCGCCGCCACCGCCGCCGCCCTGCTGCCCGCCGCCGTAACCACCCTGGCCACCGCGACCCGTGGTCTTGGTGACCTTGGCCGTGGCGTTCTTCAGGCTGGGGCCGACTTCCTCGACGTCCAGCTCGTAGACCGTGCGCTTGACGCCCTCGCGGTCCTCGTAGGACCGCTGCTTCAGGCGGCCCTGCACGACGACGCGCATGCCTCGCTGAAGCGACTCGGCGACGTTCTCCGCCGCCTGACGCCAGACCGAGCAGGTCAGGAAGAGGCTTTCGCCGTCCTTCCACTCGTTGGTCTGACGGTCGAAGGTGCGGGGAGTGGACGCGATACGGAACTTCGCGACCGCCGCACCGGACGGGGTGAAGCGCAGCTCGGGGTCGTCGACAAGATTGCCGACGACCGTGATGACGGTCTCGCCTGCCATGGGTGAACCTCTCGGCGGGATTGCTTCTGGCTGCTTAGTGCTACTCGAACCCGAAAACCTGTGAGCGGAAAGCTCAGTGGGTCTCGGGACGGAGGACCTTGGTCCGGAGGACCGACTCGTTCAGGTTCATCTGGCGGTCGAGCTCCTTGACGACCGCAGGCTCGGCCTGCAGGTCGATGACCGAGTAGATGCCCTCGGGCTTCTTCTTGATCTCGTAGGCGAGACGACGACGGCCCCAGGTGTCGACCTTCTCGACCTTTCCGTTGCCCTCACGGACGACGGAGAGGAAGTTCTCGATCAGCGGGGAGACAGCGCGCTCCTCGAGATCGGGGTCGAGGATGACCATCACCTCGTAGTGACGCATGTGGAACCCACCTCCTTTGGACTCAGCGGCCACGGTCGTTCCGTGGCAGGAGGGTCGTGATGCGTAAGCAACGGTATCCGCCACCACTGACAGTCCCCCTCGACGAGCGAGGGTTCCGTCGGGGTCCTGGATGGACCTGGGCAGACACCGGTGCAGACCGTACAGAGTACCCGCACATCGCCCTGCGGTTGAAATCCGGTGGTGAGGGGACGCAATCTGTACACAACGGATGTCGGCGGCGTCACAGTGCGCCGCCTTCCCGCAGCCACGCCAGGAGGTGCCCCATGGCACAGGCAATGCGACCCGACCCCGGACACTCCCTCTTCGCCACGGACGGCAAGCCCCACCCCCTCCAGGACACCCTGATGGGGATCACGCTCTTCCTCGGGCTCCTGTCCGTCATCACGGCCCAGTTCCACAGCCTGCACGTGCTGGCGTCCTGGGCGGGACTGATCGGCATCCTGACCGGTGCGTACGGACAGTTCATCTCCGTGACCACCAGGGAGCGCTTCGTCCTGATCGTCGGCCTCGGCGCCTCTGCCGTGGGCTTCTACCTCGGCATGTTCTACGGAGGCCTCGCCTGATCCGCGGGGCCGGAAGGCCGGTCTAGGGACATACGTCCCCTCAGGGGCGCTCCACGGCCACAGTAGGCTTCGGCGCGAGAGCCGGAGCCCCTGACCGATGGGGACACACCTGCCGAGGAGCGCCCCGCATGAGCCTGACCCTGAGGACCATCAGCCGTGAGCAGCATCTGGCATTCATCCAGAGCCAGCCCGCGGCGAGCCACTGCCAGGTCCCGGCGTGGGCGGATGTGAAGACCGAGTGGCGCTCGGAGAACCTCGGCTGGTTCGACAAGGCCGGTGAGCTCGTCGGCGTCGGCCTGGTGCTCTACCGCCAGCTGCCGAAGATCAAGCGCTACCTGGCCTACCTGCCCGAGGGCCCGGTCATCAACTGGCACGCCCCGAACCTCGACGACTGGCTGCAGCCGATGCTCGCGCACCTGAAGCAGCAGGGCGCCTTCTCCGTGAAGATGGGCCCCCCGGTCGTCATCCGCCGCTGGGACGCGGCCGCGATCAAGTCCGGCATCCAGGACCCGGACGTCAAGCGCCTGAAGGACGTCGAGGCCACCCACATCGAGCCGCGCGCCTTCGAGGTCGCCGACCGGCTGCGGAAGATGGGCTGGCAGCAGGCGGAGGACGGCGGCGCCGGCTTCGGCGACGTCCAGCCCCGCTACGTCTTCCAGGTCCCGCTGGCCAACCGCTCGCTCGACGACGTCCTCAAGGGCTTCAACCAGCTGTGGCGCCGCAACATCAAGAAGGCCGAGAAGGCCGGCGTCGAGGTCGTCCAGGGCGGCTACGAGGACCTCGCCGAGTGGCAGCGGCTGTACGAGATCACGGCCGTCCGCGACCACTTCCGGCCGCGCCCGCTCTCGTACTTCCAGCGCATGTGGACCGTCCTCAACAACGAGGACCCCAACCGCATGCGGCTCTACTTCGCCCGGCACAACGGCGTGAACCTCTCCGCCGCCACCATGCTCGTCGTCGGCGGCCACGTCTGGTACTCCTACGGCGCCTCCGACAACATCGGCCGCGAGGTCCGCCCGTCGAACGCCATGCAGTGGCGGATGCTGCGCGACGCCTACGCGATGGGCGCCACCGTCTACGACCTCCGGGGCATCTCCGACTCGCTGGACGAGACCGACCACCTCTTCGGCCTGATCCAGTTCAAGGTCGGCACGGGCGGCGAGGCCGTCGAGTACGTCGGCGAGTGGGACTTCCCGCTCAACAAGCTCCTGCACAAGGCGCTGGACATCTACATGTCGCGCCGCTGACGTCCCGACCGAGGCTTGCGTAGTCTCGTACACACGTGCACACCTCTGATCCACCGCAGCTGACACACCGCAGCCACCAGAAAGGTTCCGGGCCGGCCATGGCGCTCTCCCTCTACGTCGACACCGCTCGTTGGCGGGCGCACCAGAAGACGGTCATCGACCAGTTCCCCGGTCTCGTCCCGGTCTGCAAGGGCAACGGCTACGGCTTCGGCCACGAGCGGCTGGCCGACGAGGCCGCCCGCTTCGGTGCCGACATGCTCGCGGTGGGCACCACGTACGAGGCCGCCAAGATCAAGGACTGGTTCAGCGGCGACCTGCTGGTGCTCACCCCGTTCCGGCGCGGCGAGGAGCCGGTGCCGCTGCCGGACCGGGTGATCCGCTCGGTGTCCTCCGTGGACGGCGTGCACGGCCTGGTGGGCGCCCGCGTCGTCATCGAGTGCATGAGCTCGATGCGGCGCCACGGCGTCCACGAGGAGGACCTCGGCCGACTGCACGCCGCCATCGAGGACGTCCGGCTCGAAGGCTTCGCCCTGCACCTGCCCCTGGACCGCCCGGACGGCACCGACGCCGTCGAGGAGGTCATCGCCTGGATGGACCGGCTGCGGGCCGCCCGCCTGCCGCTCCACACCATGTTCGTCAGCCACCTGCGCGCCGACGAGCAGGCCCGGCTCCAGCAGCAGTTCCCGCAGACCCGCTTCCGGGCCCGGATCGGCACCCGGCTGTGGCTGGGCGACCACGAGGCCACGGACTACCGGGGCGCGGTCCTCGACGTCACCCGCGTCGCCAAGGGGGACCGGTTCGGCTACCGCCAGCAGAAGGCCGCCTCCGACGGCTGGCTCGTGGTGGTCGCCGGCGGCACCTCGCACGGCGTGGGCCTGGAGGCTCCCAAGGCGATGCACGGCGTGATGCCGCGCGCCAAGGGCGTGGCCCGTGCCGGTCTCGCGACCGTCAACCGGAACCTCTCCCCGTTCGTCTGGGCCGGCAAGCAGCGCTGGTTCGCCGAGCCTCCGCACATGCAGGTGTCGATCCTGTTCGTGCCCTCCGACGCCCAGGAGCCGAAGGTCGGCGACGAGCTCGTCGCCCATCTGCGCCACACCACGACCCAGTACGACCGGCTCGTCGAGCGCTGAGCCACCGGGCGGCACACGCCCACGTGAGAGGCCCCCGGGTGATCCCGGGGGCCTCTTTCACGTCTGCGCTCCGCTCACTCCCGTGAGGCGCTCCCCGGCGCCGCCCAGGGGTCGCCGCCGTGGACGCTCCCGGGGCCGCCCCACTCGACCCGCGGGCCCTCCGTCGCCGGAGCCGCGTGCCGCGCGGGCCGCGCCGCGCCGCCCAGGACGAAGACGTCCTCGGCACCGTCCAGAACACCCCCCGAGGGGTCGTCCGAGCCGTCCCGCCGCACCGGGTCCCGGTCCGGCGCGAGGATGTCGCGCACCACCAGGGCACACAGGTACAGCGTGCCGAGCACGTGCAGGACGATCGCGAACTGGTAGCCGTCGGTCGGCAGGCCCTGCTTGTTCCCGCTGCTCGTGTAGGCCAGGTAGAACCAGATGGCCAGGAAGTACATGACCTCGCAGGCCTGCCAGACGAGGAAGTCGCGCCAGCGCGGCCGGGCGAGCGCGGCCAGCGGGATCAGCCACAGCACGTACTGCGGCGAGTAGACCTTGTTGGTGAGCACGAACGCGGCCACGATCAGGAACGCCAGCTGGGCCAGCCGGGGCCTGCGGGGCGCACTGAGCGCCAGGATCGCGAGGCCGACGGCCGCCAGCACCATCAGGACCAGCGCCCAGACGTTGGCGGTCGTCGGCTGCACCTGTCGGCCGGTGGTCTGGCTCAGGAGCAGCCAGATGGAGCCGAAGTCGACGTTCCGGTCCGTGCTGAAGACGTAGAACTGCTTCCACCCCTCGGGCGCGAGCAGCATCACCGGCAGGTTGACCGCCAGCCATGCGCCCACCGACCCGAGCAGCGCCGTGCCGAACGCGCGCCACTTCCCGGCCCGCCAGCAGAGCAGGAGCAGGGGGAGGAGGAGCAGTATCGGATAGAACTTGGCGGCCGTGGCGAGCCCGAGCAGCACACCGGCGCCGAGGGCCCGGCCACGCGACCACATCAGCAGCGCGGCGGCGGTCAGGGCGACCGCCAGCAGGTCCCAGTTGATCGTGGCGGTCAGCGCCAGGGCCGGCGCGAGGGCCACCAGGAGGGCGTCCCAGGGGCGCCGGCGGTGGGTCCTGGCCACACAGACCGCGAGGACCGCCGTGCAGACCATCAGCAGGCCCGCGTTGACCATCCAGTAGGCCTGCTCCCGCTCCGACAGGACGCCCCCGGGCGTCAGCCAGGCCGCGACCTGCATGAAGAGCCCGGTCAGCACCGGGTACTCCAGGAACGGTATGTCGCCACCGATCCGGTCGAAGTAGGGCACCAGACCGTCCGCGAATCCGCGCCCGGAGAAGAGGTGCGGGATGTCGGAGTAGCAGGCGTGGGTGTACTGCGAGGTGGTGCCGCGGAACCAGGCCCAGTTGTAGCAGGGCAGCTTCTGCACCATGCCGAGCGCGAACATCCCGATGGCGACCAGCGCCACCACGCGCACCGGGGTGAACTGTCCGGCGCCCAGCAGCGCCCTTCGGCCGATCGGCCCGCCGATCAGTTCGCTGCCCGCGGCGGCCACGTCGTCGCTGCGCGTGGGGCAGACCACCGCCGGTTCCCGTGGAGGGCTCGTCTTCTGGAGGCTCGGCATGGGGGACATCCTGCCGTACGGGCCCCGGAAAACGGTGAGGGCCGCCACGCCCGGTTCCGTACACGGGGTACGGGCCGGGCGCGGCGGCCCTCGAAGTGACCGCTCGGCCTCACGGGCCGGCGGGCGGATCAGCCGCCCAGGCCGCCCATGCTGCCGCCGCCGTTGGGCCTTCCGCCCCCGCCGCCCGCGGCCGCGGGATCGGTGGAGGGGGAGTCCGTCGAGGTCGGCGGGGGTGTCGTGGTGGCGCCTCCGCTGGACGCGCCACCGTTGTCGTTCCCGTTGCTGGTGCCGCCGTTGTTCGGGTCGCACGGCCAGTCCCAGACGGAGCAGGTCTTGCCCGGGTCCGCCGTCTTGGTCGGCTTCGTCGTGGGCGTCTGCGTCGTCGCGGTGGCGGACGGCGTCTCGGACTCGGTCTCGGTCGGCGTCGGCGTCGGGCTGACCGCGCCGCCGCCGAAGACCGCCTCGGCGCCCAGGTCCTCGGGCGACGGGAAGTCGATCGGGTCGGTGCCGTTCAGGGCCTCGGTCATGTAGTCGTGCCAGATCTGCGACGGGAACGACGAACCGTGGATCTTCGGCTGGGCGCCGGTGCCGAACATGGACTCGAACTTACGGTCCTTGATCGACTCGTCGTCCGCGAAGCGGTACATGTCGATGGCGGTCGACAGCTGCGGGGTGTAGCCGACGAACCAGGCCGAGTTGTTGCCGTCGGTCGTACCGGTCTTGCCGGCCGCCTCGCGGTCGTCGAGCGCGGCCTTCTTGCCGGTGCCCTTCTTGACGACGTCCTTCAGCACGTCGGTGACGTTGCTGGCGACGGCCGTGGAGAACGCGCGCTTGGGCGCGGCCTCGTGCTTGTAGATGACCTCGCCCTTCTGCAGCACCTTGGTGACGGAGAACGGGTCGTTGTGCTCACCGTTGTTCGCGAAGGTCGAGTAGGCGCCGGCCATGCGGATCGCGCTCGGGGAGGAGATACCGAGCGAGAACGACGGCACGTTGGCCTTGATCAGCGAGGACTCCAGGAGACCGGCGTCGACGGCCGCCTTGCGGACCTGGTCGATGCCCACGTCCATGCCGAGCTGCACGTACGGCGAGTTGGCGGAGCGCTCCATGGCCTCGCGGAGCGTCATGTTCTTGTAGCTCGCCTGGTCGTCATTGGTCTGGAGCCACTCGTTGCCGTTCTCGTCGTGCCAGATCGTGCCGTTGTAGTTCTTGATCCTCAGCTTGTTCTGGCCGTTGTAGATGCTCTTGTCGGGGTCGACGATCGTCCGCGAGGACGGTCCCTGCTCCGGTCCCAGCTTCTTGTCCCGCACACCGTCGCGCATCGCCGCGGCCAGCACGAAGGGCTTGAAGGTCGAGCCGACCTGGGCACCCGTCTGGTCGGCGTTGTTGGTGAAGTGCTTGGTGGCGTCCGTGCCGCCGTAGATCGCCACGATCGCGCCGGTCTTCGGGTCGACCGAGGCACCGCCGAACTGGACGTGGGTGTCCGTCTTCGGGCGCTTGTCGGGCTTGATGTGCTCGTCGTAGACCTTCTTGACGGCCGCCTCGAGGGCCTTGACCTTCTTCTTGTCGAAGGTGGTGTGGATCTCGAAGCCGCCCTGCGCGAGCTGCTGGGCGCCGATGTTCTGGTCGTTCTTGTTGAGGAAGTTCGCCTCGGCCGTGCGCACCAGGTAACCGACCTGGCCGCTCAGCTGGGCGCCCTGCGTGCGGCCCTTCACCTTGGGGAAGGTGGTGAACTTGGCGCGCTCGGCGGCCGGCAGGTTCCCGTCCTTGACCATCTCGTCGAGGATCCACTTCCAGCGCTTCTCGGCGCGTTCGCGGTTCGACTTGGCATCGGCCGCCGGGTCGATCTCGGGGGAGCCGGCCGGGTCGTAGTAGGTCGCGCCCTTGAGGAGCGAGGCGAGGAAGGCCGACTCGCTGGCGTTGAGGTCCCTGGCGTTCTTGTTGAAGTACGTGCGGGCCGCTGCCTGGATGCCGTAGGCACCGCGCCCGTAGTACGAGGTGTTGAGGTAGCCCGCCATGATGTCGGGCTTCTCCAGCTCGTTGCCCACACGCATCGAGATGAAGAGTTCCTTCACCTTGCGGGTCACGGTCTGCGACTGGTCGTTGAGCCGGTTGTTCTTCACGTACTGCTGGGTGATGGTCGAGCCGCCCTGGGTCTCGCCGCCCTTCGCCATGTTCCACACGGCGCGGCCGATGCCCATCGGGTCGATGCCCGAGTCGGTCCAGAAGGTCTTGTTCTCGGCCGAGACCACCGCGTTCTGCATGACCTTCGGGATCTGGTCGATGCCGACGATCTGCCGGTTGACCTCACCGCCGGTCGCGGCCATCACCGTGCCGTCGGACCAGTAGAAGACGTTGTTCTGCGCGACGGCCGTCTTGTCGACGTCCGGAATGCCCACCATGGCGTACGCGAGGGAGGCAGCGCCCAGGAGGCCGCCGCAGAAGGCCAGGAAGAGGCCCGTGACCAGCTTCCACGAGGGCACCCAGCGACGCCAGCCGTACTTGCCGTAGCGCGGGTAGTCGATGAACCGCTTCTTGCCGGGCGGACGTCCGCCGCGGCCACGCCCGGGGCCGCCGCCCTGACCGCCGCCACCACCGCGACGCCCTCCTCCGGGGCCGCTGGGGCCGCCGGGGCCGCCGGCCTCCGGCGCACGCCTGCGACCGCCCCGCTGGGCGGCCCGCCGTGCCTCGGCACGCCCTCCGTAGGGGCGCTGCTCCTCCCCATAGGCGGAAGGCGGTCCGTAGGAGTCCGAAGGGGACCCCGAACCGACGTCATGGCCTTGGGCCGGCCCGCGGCCCATCGGCTGCTGGGCGGCGCGCCGGGCCGCAGCGCGACCGCCACTCGGCGGCTGCGGCTGCTGCATTTTGCGACGATGCTCGCTCATCGAACGACTACTCCTCGGGCAGGCGCGTACGCCTGGAAGCGGCAGTTGAGTTCCGGTCCCCCCGAAATGCACACGGCGGGACCTCGGAAGAAGCCCCACCGTGCCGCAGCCGGTCACCCGCTTCACTGACGCCCGGCGGCATCTCTCGGTTCCCGGTGGTCTGCATGCCGCACAGACTACGCACGGCCAAAACCCACCTAGGGCCGGACTTCACCCCAAATCCGGCAAGTCGAACGCTGTGAATTGACGATGTGACGCCGGTCACCCGCGCCCCACTTGTCGCAGCAGAGGGGCCGTTCTATCGTCGGGATGTATCGAGTCGATACATCAGTGCGGCACATCGGCTCGGCATAAGAGTTTCGTGGTCCCGAGAGACGAGTCCCGAGAGCGGAGGAGGCGACGAATGAGCAGGCGCTCAGGAATCCTTGAGTTCGCCGTTCTCGGTCTGCTCCGCGAGGCCCCGATGCACGGTTACGAACTGCGCAAGCGGCTCAACACCTCGCTGGGCATCTTCCGGGCCTTCAGCTACGGGACCCTCTACCCCTGCCTCAAGACGCTGGTCGCCAACGGCTGGTTGATCGAGGAGCCGGGCAGCGCCCCCGAGGACGCGCTGGCCGCTTCACTCGCAGGACGCCGCGCCAAGATCGTCTACCGGTTGACGGCCGAAGGTAAGGAGCACTTCGAGGAGCTCCTCTCCCACACCGGCCCCGACGCCTGGGAGGACGAGCACTTCGCCGCCCGCTTCGCCTTCTTCGGCCAGACCGAGCACGACGTGCGGATGCGGGTGCTGGAGGGCCGCCGCAGCCGGCTGGAGGAGCGCCTGGAGAAGATGCGCGCCTCTCTGGCCCGGACGCGCGAGCGCCTCGACGACTACACGCTTGAGCTCCAGCGCCACGGAATGGAGTCCGTGGAGCGCGAAGTGCGCTGGCTGAACGAGCTCATCGAGAGCGAGCGAGCGGGCCGGGATCAGCGATCCCGCCCCGAGGGCGCCGCTCGGCACGACAACGATTCTGGAGAAACGGGCGGCCTGCCCCGGCACGGGGGCAGTACCCGGCCGGATCCGTCCGACGACACCGCAAAGTGAAACCCTGCGTCAGCAGGGCTTCCACGACACACAGGGAGCAACCGGAATGGGTTCGGTTCGCGTAGCCATCGTCGGCGTGGGCAACTGCGCCGCCTCGCTGGTCCAGGGCGTCGAGTACTACAAGGACGCCGACCCGGCGACCAAGGTGCCCGGCCTGATGCACGTCCAGTTCGGCGACTACCACGTCGGCGACGTGGAGTTCGTGGCCGCGTTCGACGTGGACGCGAAGAAGGTCGGCCTCGACCTCTCCGACGCCATCGGCGCCAGCGAGAACAACACCATCAAGATCTGCGACGTCCCGAACAAGGGCGTCACGGTCCAGCGTGGTCACACCCTCGACGGCCTCGGCAAGTACTACCGCCTGACCATCGAGGAGTCCTCCGAGGCTCCCGTGGACGTCGTCCAGGTCCTCAAGGACCAGCAGGTCGACGTGCTCGTCTGCTACCTGCCCGTGGGCTCCGAGGACGCCGCGAAGTTCTACGCGCAGTGCGCCATCGACGCCAAGGTCGCGTTCGTCAACGCCCTCCCGGTCTTCATCGCCGGCACCAAGGAGTGGGCGGACAAGTTCACCGAGGCCGGTGTCCCGATCGTCGGCGACGACATCAAGTCCCAGGTCGGCGCCACCATCACGCACCGCGTGATGGCCAAGCTGTTCGAGGACCGCGGTGTCCGTCTTGAGCGCACCATGCAGCTCAACGTCGGCGGCAACATGGACTTCAAGAACATGCTCGAGCGCGACCGCCTCGAGTCCAAGAAGATCTCGAAGACGCAGGCCGTCACCTCGCAGATCCCCGACCGCGAGCTGGGCGACAAGAACGTCCACATCGGCCCCTCGGACTACGTGGCCTGGCTCGACGACCGCAAGTGGGCGTACGTCCGCCTCGAGGGCCGTGCCTTCGGTGACGTCCCGCTGAACCTCGAGTACAAGCTCGAGGTGTGGGACTCCCCGAACTCGGCCGGTGTCATCATCGACGCCGTGCGCGCCGCGAAGATCGCCAAGGACCGGGGCATCGGTGGCCCGATCCTCTCCGCGTCCTCGTACTTCATGAAGTCCCCGCCGGTGCAGTACTTCGACGACGAGGCCCTGGCCAACGTCGAGAAGTTCATCAAGGGCGAGGTCGAGCGCTGACCTGACGGTCGTCCGGCTCGCTGACGAGGGTCCCCGTGGCACTGCCCGGGGGCCCTCTTCTTGTGTGAGTCTTGCTGCCATGTCCGTCGTGCGTGATCTGCGCGTCCTTCTGCGCCTGCGGGACTTCCGCCGCCTGCTCGCCGTACGCCTGCTCTCGCAGTGCGCCGACGGCGTCTACCAGGTCGCCCTGGCCACGTACGTCGTCTTCTCCCCCGAGAAGGAGACCAGCCCCGCGGCCATCGCCTCCGCCATGGCGGTGCTGCTGCTCCCGTACTCCCTCGTCGGACCCTTCGCCGGCGTCCTGCTCGACCGCTGGCAGCGACGCCAGGTCTTCCTCTACGGCAACCTGCTGCGCGCCCTGCTCGCCTGCGGCACCGCGCTGCTCGTCCTGGCCTCCCCGCCCGACTGGCTCTTCTACGCCTCCGCCCTCTCCGTCACGGCCGTCAACCGCTTCGTCCTGGCGGGACTCTCCGCCGCCCTCCCCCGGGTCGTCGACGACGAGCGGCTGGTCATCGCCAACTCGCTCTCCCCGACCGCCGGCACCCTCGCCGCGACCCTCGGCGGCGGGCTGGCCTTCGGCGTCCGTCTGGTCGCCGACGGCTCCGACGCCGCCGTCGTCCTCCTCGGCGCCGTCCTCTATCTCTGTTCCGCGCTCGTCTCGCTGCGCATGCCGCGCGAGCTCCTCGGCCCGGACCCGGACCGCGTTCAGCCCCGGCTGGCCACCGCGCTGCGGTCCACCGCGCGAGGACTGGCGAGCGGGCTGCGCCATCTCTCCGAGCGGCGCCCCGCCGCCAGGGCGCTCGCCGCGGTCGCCGTGATGCGCTTCTGCTACGGAGCACTCTTCGTGACCGTGCTCATGCTCTGCCGGTACGCCTGGAGCTCGACCGAGTCGCAGGGCCTGGCCGTACTCGGCCTCGCCGTCGCCGCCTCCGGAGCCGGGTTCTTCGCGGCAGCCGTCCTCTCGCCCTGGACGGTCGGGAAGCTGGGGCCGTTCGGCTGGATGACCCTGTGCGCGGGAGCGGCCGCCCTCCTCACGCCGGCCCTCGGGCTGACCTTCGCCCGGGCCCCCTTCCTCGTGGCCGCCTTCCTGCTCGGGCTGATCACCCAGGGGGCGAAGATCGCGACGGACACGGTCGTCCAGACCTCGGTGGACGACGCCTACCGGGGGAGGGTCTTCGCCCTCTACGACGTGCTCTTCAACGTCGCCTTCGTCGGGGCGGCCGGGGTCGCGGCCCTCGTGCTGCCCCCGGACGGCCGGTCCGCCCTGCTGGTGATCCTCGTGGCCGTTCTCTACGCCGGCACCGCGCTCGCGCTGGCGAGGAGCGCCCGGAGGTCCGCGCACGCATGACGAAGGGGCGATGTTTCACGTGAAACATCGCCCCTCACCGGTGCCGGTGGGCCGCTTGTTTCACGTGAAACATCGCCCGTGACACAGCGGCACTCGCGCTAAGCGCCCTGAGTCGCCCACCACTCCTTGAGCGCGGCGACAGCCTCGTCGTGCCCCATCGGCCCGTTCTCCAGCCGCAGCTCCAGCAGGAACTTGTAGGCCTGGCCGACGGCCGGACCGGGGCGGATCCCCAGGATCTCCTGGATCTCGTTGCCATCGAGGTCGGGGCGGATCGAGTCCAGCTCCTCCTGCTCCTGGAGCTGCGCGATGCGCTCCTCCAGCCCGTCGTAGGCGCGGGAGAGCGCGGAGGCCTTGCGCTTGTTGCGCGTGGTGCAGTCGGAGCGGGTCAGCTTGTGCAGCCGGGAGAGCAGCGGGCCCGCGTCACGGACGTAGCGACGGACGGCAGAGTCGGTCCACTCGCCCGTGCCGTAGCCATGGAAGCGCAGGTGGAGCTCGACCAGACGCGAGACGTCCTTGATCATCTCGTTGGAGTACTTGAGCGCCGTCATGCGCTTCTTCGTCATCTTGGCCCCGACCACCTCGTGGTGGTGGAAGGAGACCCGACCGTCCTTCTCGAACCGGCGGGTGCGGGGCTTGCCGATGTCGTGCAGCAGGGCGGCCAGGCGCAGCACCAGGTCCGGGCCGTCCTCCTCCAGGTCGATCGCCTGGTCGAGGACGGTCAGCGAGTGCTCGTAGACGTCCTTGTGCCGGTGGTGCTCGTCGCTCTCCAGCCGCAGCCCCGGAAGCTCGGGCAGCACATAGGCGGCGAGGCCGGTGTCCACGAGCAGCCCCAGGCCCTTGCGGGGGTGCGCGGAGAGCAGCAGCTTGTTGAGCTCGTCACGCACCCGCTCGGCGGAGACGATCTCGAGCCGTGCGGCCATCTCCGTCATGGCGGTGACGACCTCGGGAGCCACCTCGAAGTCCAGCTGGGCGGAGAACCGCGCGGCACGCATCATGCGCAGCGGGTCGTCGGAGAAGGACTCCTCCGGCGTCCCCGGGGTCCTCAGGACCCGCGAGGCCAGGTCCGCCAGACCGCCGTACGGGTCGATGAAGTCCTTCTCGGGGAGCGCCACGGCCATGGCGTTGACCGTGAAGTCGCGCCGGACCAGGTCCTCCTCGATGGAGTCGCCGTACGAGACCTCGGGCTTGCGCGAGGTGCGGTCGTACGCCTCGGAGCGGTAGGTGGTGACCTCCACCTGGAACCGCTGGACCGCATCGCCGACACGCGCGTCCTTCTGGCAGCCGACCGTGCCGAAGGCGATCCCGACCTCCCAGACCGCGTCGGCCCACGGGCGGACGATCTTCAGTACGTCCTCGGGGCGGGCGTCGGTCGTGAAGTCCAGGTCGTTGCCGAGACGGCCGAGGAGGGCGTCGCGGACCGAGCCGCCGACCAGCGCGAGACTGAACCCGGCCTCCTTGAAGCGGCGGGCGAGGTCGTCGGCGACGGGGGACACACGCAGTAGTTCGCTGACTGCGCGCTGTTGCACCTGGCTCAGTGCGGTCGAGGTCTCTTCGTTGGCGTTCGGCACAACAGAAAAGGGTACGTGCCTCAGCTCGTACCGATGGCCCCGTTTTCCCACGGTCCCGGCGGCCCTGCGCTCTCCACCGGCACCCTTCGCCCGATCGGCTGGAGCAGTCCCCGGCACTTGGCCGCCGCGTGCCTCGTTACCATGCCTGGACACAGCAACCGGGAACCACCGACACCACACACACCACAGACAACGACGAGGACGGGCGACGCGTGGCCGAGGCGGCAGCTATCCAGGGGATCGGTCCCTCACCTGCCCGCCGCCGGTTGCGGCGCCTGGTCACCCTCGCCGTCGCGGCTCCGCTGCTGGCCGGGTTCCTGCCGGGCCTCACCGCTCCCGCGGCGCAGGCCGCCGAGAGCGCGAGCGGCGCCGGAAGCGTCGATGTGTCGGTCGACACCCTGACGCCGAGCGCCCCCGTGGAGAGCGACACCCTCACCCTCACCGGCTCGGTCACCAACAACGGCAAGCAGGCCGTGACCAACGCAACCGTCGACCTGCGCGTGGGCCCCCGGATGACCAGCCGCAGCGAGATCGACGACGTGGCCGACCGCAAGGGCTACCGGGACGGCACCGACCCGTATCCGCTGGGCGGCAGCTACACGGTCAAGATCCCGAAGCTGGGAGCCGGGCTCAGCCGGGACTTCACGCTCTCCGTCCCCGTCTCCAAGCTGGGCCTGGACGACCCCGGCGTCTACCAGCTCGGGGTCTCCCTGACGGGGCAGACCGGGAGCCAGTCCTACGGCCGGGTGCTGGGCATCGAGCGGACCTTCCTGCCGTACCAGCCCGAGGACGCCGACAAGAAGACCCAGCTCACCGCGCTCTGGCCGCTGATCTCCACCACCCATGTCTCCGCGGAGACGGGACCGGACCTCCAGCAGACACCGGTCTTCGAGAACGACGACCTCGCGGCCGAGCTCGCCCCCGGCGGCCGCCTCCACGAGATGGTCAGCCTCGGCAAGAACCTCCCGGTCACCTGGGTCATCGACCCCGACCTGCTGGCCAGTGTCGACGCCATGACCAGGCCCTACCGGATCAAGAGCGGCAAGACCGAGATCGCGGGCAAGAACCAGAAGGTCGCCGAGCAGTGGCTCGACTCCCTGGAGAAGGCGGTCCAGGGCCGGAAGGTCGTCGCCCTGCCCTTCGCCGACCCCGACCTCGCCTCCCTGGCCCACCACGGCAAGGACGTCCCCGGCTCGCTCAGCCACCTCCAGCAGGCGACGGCACTCGCCTCGACCACGGTCGAGACCGTCCTCCACGTGAAGCCCTCCACGGACTTCTCCTGGCCCGTCGACGGCGCGGTCGACCCCTCGATCATGTCCGTCGCCACCTCCGCCGGCGCGCACAACGTGATCGCCCGCAGCGACAGCTTCCGCGACGACCTGCCGTACACGCCGAACGCTGCGCGCCCGGTCGGTGGCGGCACCACCGCGGTCGTCAGCGACGCCGAGCTGTCGACGGCCTTCGAGGGCGATCTGATCCGGGCCGAGAGCGCCACCCTCGCCGCCCAGTACTTCCTCGCCCAGTCGCTCGCGGTGACCCTGGAGCGGCCCGAGGACCAGCGGAGCGTCGTGGTCGCCCCGCAGCGCATGCCGACCGCCGCGCAGGCGCAGGCCATGGCGTCGGTGCTGCAGGGGGCGGCCAAGCGCTGGACGCAGCCCACGGATCTGCTGGCCGCCGCCACGACGGTCGAGTCCGACCCGGCCGCGTCCCGGGTGCCGGGCAGCGGCGCCTACCCGAAGCGGCTGCGCGCCCAGGAGCTCGACGCCGCGGCGTTCAAGCAGATGAAGCGGACCCGCGACAGGCTGGACGACTTCAAGGTCATCCTGACCGCCCCGGACCGCGTCGTACCGCCCTTCACCAACGCGATCAGCCGCGAGATGTCGACCTCCTGGCGCGGTCAGAAGGCCTCGGCCTCGCTCTACCGCCAGGAAGTCCAGCAGTACTTGGCGAGCCTGACCCGGGAGGTGCAGCTGATCGAGAAGTCGGACCTCGTGCTCTCCGGCCGGAGCGCGACCATCCCGGTGACGGTGCAGAACAAGCTGCTCCAGGGTGTGGACCACCTGGTGCTGCGGCTGACCTCCGGCAACAGGACCCGCCTGAAGCTGAACGGCGGGGACGCCGTCGCGGAGCTGCCGGTGAAGATCGAGGGCGGGCACAGCCAGTCGGTGAAGTTCACCGCCTCGGCCAACGCCAACGGACCGGTCCCGATGACGGCCCAGCTCTACACCGAGGACGGCACGCCCTACGGCCCGCCGATGACCTTCACCGTGAAGGTCTCCGAGATCACCCCCACGGTGATGCTGGTCATCGCCGGCGGTGTGCTCCTGCTGGTCCTCGCCGGCGTGCGGATGTACTCCCAGCGCAAGCGGGCCGCCGCCCGCAACGCGGAAGCGGAGGCCGAAGCGGAAGCGGAGGCCGAAGCGGAAGCGGAGGCCGAAGCGGAAGCGGAGGCCACGGCCGAGGCCGAGGCCGAAACGGGCCCGGAGACGGGCACCGAAGCCCCCGAGGACGCCGATCCCGGGCAGCCGAGTGACCCGACACCGGACACCGGTCCCGAAAGCGGCGACCCGTCGGGCCCGGGTGAGAAAGTGGACCGTTGAGCGATGTCGTGGCCGGTCGGCCGGGGACGATGAGGTGGGGTAACCATGAACGCGCCGTACGACGGTGACCGCGGTCAGGCCGCGGGCGGCACCGCGCCCGCCGGTGGGACGCCCGCGGCACCGGCACCCGGCCCCATGCCGGTGCCGCCGCCGCAGCAGCCCGTGCCTGACCCGTACGCACCGAACCAGCAGAACCCGTACGCCCAGGATCCGTACGTCCAGGACGCCTACGCCCAGGACCCGTACCAGGGTCAGGACCTCTCCGTGCAGGACCCGGTGACCGAGGCGCTCTACGACCGCGCCGCGCACCCGCCGCCCCCGCCCGGCACCTACGCGGATCCCCAGCCGCTCTACCAGCAGCCGGCCGCGCCCCCGCACGCGCCGGACCCCCGGGTGTGGGCGCAGACCCCGGCACCCGAGCCCGACGGGCCGTCGCGGCACCTGCCGTACGGCGACGACGCCCGCACGGTCCAGTTCACCGGCGTCGACGACCTGGTGACCCGGGCAGGGGAGGAGGATCCTGAACCGGACGCCTTCGCCCACCTCTACCGGGACCAGCAGACGCCCGGCCAGGTGCCTCCGCCCTCCTCGGAGCCGAACCCCATGCCCGCGCCCGCCCCGAAGAAGTCCGGCCGCGCCTCCGGCCTGCTCAAGTCGAGCGCCGTGATGGCCGCGGGCACCCTGGTCTCCCGCCTCACCGGCTTCGTCCGCAGCCTGGTGATCACCGGCGCCCTCGGCGCCGCGCTGCTCGGTGACACCTTCACCGTCGCGTACACCCTGCCGACGATGATCTACATCCTCACCGTCGGCGGCGGCCTCAACTCGGTGTTCGTGCCGCAGCTGGTCCGCTCGATGAAGAACGACGAGGACGGCGGCGAGGCCTACGCCAACCGCCTGCTGACCCTCGTGATGGTCGCACTCGGCGCGATCGTCGCCATCGCCGTCTTCGCGGCCCCGGTGCTGATCCGGCTGATGTCGAACACCATCGCCGACGACGCGGCGGCCAACAGCGTCGCCGTCACCTTCGCCCGCTACTGCCTGCCCACCATCTTCTTCATGGGTGTGCACGTGGTGATGGGTCAGATCCTCAACGCCCGCGGCAAGTTCGGCGCGATGATGTGGACCCCGGTCCTCAACAACATCGTCATGATCGCCACGTTCGGCCTGTTCATCTGGGTCTACGGCACCTCCGCCGAGTCCCACATGGGCGTCCAGACCATCCCCGACGAAGGCGTCCGACTGCTCGGCATCGGCACCCTGCTCGGCCTGGCCGTCCAGGCCCTGGCGATGATCCCGTACCTGCGCGAGACCGGCTTCCGCTTCCGTCCCCGCTTCGACTGGAAGGGCCACGGCCTCGGCAAGACGGTCAAGCTGGCCAAGTGGACCGTGCTCTTCGTGCTCGCCAACCAGGCCGGCGTCCTGGTCGTCACCCAGCTCGCCACGGCGGCCGGTGAGGAGTCCGGTAAGAACGGCGCGGGCTTCCTGGCCTACTCCAACGCCCAGCTGATCTGGGGCATGCCGCAGGCCATCATCACCGTCTCCGTCATGGCCGCGCTGCTGCCGCGCATCTCGCGCGCCGCCTCCGACAACGACCCTGGCGCCGTCCGCGACGACATCTCGCAGGGACTGCGCAACTCGGCCGTGGCGATCGTGCCGGTCTCCTTCGCCTTCCTGGCGCTCGGCGTCCCGATGTGCACCCTGCTCTACGCGTCCAGCGGCGTGCAGGCCGCCCAGGGCATGGGCTTCATCCTGATGGCCTTCGGCCTCGGACTGATCCCCTACTCCGTCCAGTACGTCGTGCTCCGCGGCTTCTACGCCTACGAGGACACCCGGACGCCCTTCTACAACACCGTCATCGTCGCCGCGGTCAACGCGGCCGCCTCGGCCGTCTGTTACGTCGTGCTCCCGGCCCAGTGGGCCGTGGTCGGCATGGCCGCCTCCTACGGCCTGGCCTACGCGGTCGGCGTCGGCGTCGCCTGGCGACGCCTGCGCAACCGCCTCGGCGGCGACCTCGACGGCGCCCATGTGATGCGTACCTACGCCCGGCTGTGCCTCGCGTCCCTGCCGGCCGCGATCGTCGCCGGAGGGGTCGGTTTCGCCCTTCTGAAGGTGCTCGGCGAAGGGGCCCTCGGCTCGCTGGTGGCCCTCTTGGTGGGCGGTGCCGTCCTGCTCGGCGTCTTCTTCGTCGCCGCCAAGCGGATGCGGATCGCGGAGCTCAACTCCATGGTCGGCATGGTCCGCGGGCGTCTGGGACGCTGACGAACAGGGTTCGCACAACCATCGCCTGCCGACGCGTGTCGTGCATAGCGTCGGACTGTGGGCACAATTGGCATGGCTGTTGGAAGTGGCGCAACGGATGGGGAGGCAGGAACGACGGTGGCGGAACGTAGCACGGCTGCCGTCGACGTGGCCGACAACAGCGGTGACGACCCGCTGACCGCCAAGGCGGACAAGGCCGCGACCGACGGGGTGGCGGAAGCGCAGAAGAAGGCGGACACGACCGCCGAGGCCACGGAGAACAAGGCGGGCGAACCAAAGAGCGGCGAACAGCCCTCCATCACGGCACCGGAGCTGCACAGCGGCCACAAGTTGGCGAGACGCTACCGGTTGGAGGAGTGCGTCACCCGACTGGACGGCTTCAGCAGCTGGCGTGCCGTCGACGAGAAACTCCGGCGCGCCGTCGGCGTGCACATCCTGCCCGCCGACCACCCGAGAGCACGCTCGGTGCTGGCCGCGGCCCGCTCCGCGGCGCTGCTCGGCGACCCCCGGTTCGTCCAGGTGCTCGACGCCGTCGAGGAGAACGACCTCGTCTACGTCGTCCACGAATGGCTGCCCGACTCCACCGAGCTGACCGCGCTCCTCGCCGCGGGACCGATGGAGCCGCACGACGCCTACCAGCTGGTCACCCAGGTCTCCCAGGCCATGGCCGCGGCGCACCGCGAGGGTCTCTCGCACCTCCGGCTCACGCCGAGTGCCGTGCTGCGCAGCTCCACCGGCCAGTACCGCATCCGCGGCCTCGCCGTGAACGCCGCCCTGCGCGGCATCGTCGCCGACCGCCCGCAGCGCACGGACACCGAGGCGATCGGCGCCCTGCTCTACGCGGCGCTCACCCAGCGCTGGCCGTACGAGAACGACGCCTACGGCCTCTCGGGGCTCCCCAAGGGCGTCGGTCTGCTCCCGCCCGACCAGGTCCGCGCGGGCGTCCACCGCGGTCTCTCCGAGATCGCCATGCGCGCCCTGGCCAACGACGGGGCCACGGCCTCGCGCCAGGAGCCGCCCTGCACCACCCCGGACGAGCTCGCCAAGGCCGTGGCGGCGATGCCCCGCATCCGCCCGCCGGAGCCGGCCTTCCCGATCCCGACGCCGCCCGAGTACCAGCGCACCACCTACCAGCAGGGGACGTACGGGCGCCCCCAGCCGCGCCCGCATGTCACGCAGCCGGTCGTGGTTCCGCCGCCACCGCTGCAGAGCCGCACGGGCAAGGCGCTGAAGTGGGCCGTGTCGGCGCTGCTGATCGCCGCCCTGGGCCTGGGCAGCTGGCAGATCGCGGACCGGCTCCTGAACCAGACGAAGAGCACCGACAACCCTCCGGTCACCCAGCCGCAGACGGGCGAGGACGAGAAGGACAAGCCGAACGGCAAGCCGGTCGCCATCGTCGGCGCCCATGACTTCGACCCGCAGGGCGACGGCGCGGAGAACCCGGACCAGATAAAGAACGCCTACGACGGCGACCCGAGCACCTCGTGGCCGACCATGCGCTACGACGGGTACTCGAAGTTCGGCAGGCTGAAGAGCGGTGTGGGTATCGTCCTGGACCTCGGCAAGGCCCAGCAGGTCGCCAAGGTCGACGTGACGTTCGTGGGCAGCACCTCCGTCGAGCTGCGGACGGCGCCCGAGAACGACTCGTCCCAGCCCGAGCAGCCCGGCGGCTACACCACGCAGGCATCCGGCACCGGTACCCAGGTCTCGCTCGCTCCGGCCAAGCCGGTCATGACGCGCTACGTGCTCGTCTGGCTGACCGACCTGCCGGTCGGCGGCGGTGGCTACAAGGGCCAGATCTCGGACATCAAGATCACCAGTTGACCCGCGCCGGGGGGAGGGGCTCACCGTTGGACGACGCCATACGCGACGAGCGCAGCGACCAGGAACTCCTGGCCTGCCATGTGGCCGGCGATCAGGACGCCTTCGGTGAGCTCGTCCGCCGGCACCGGGACCGGCTGTGGGCGGTGGCCCTGCGGACGCTCGGCGACCGCGAGGAGGCCGCTGACGCCGTCCAGGACGCCCTCGTGTCGGCCTTCCGGGCCGCCCATACCTTCCGGGGCCAGTCGGCCGTCACGACCTGGCTCCACCGGATCACCGTGAACGCCTGTCTCGACCGGGTACGGAAGACGGCCTCCCGCCGGACCTCCCCGGTGGACGACACCACCCGGTTCGAACAGCTCCTCGAACCGCACGAGTCCGCGGAGGCCCCCGCCGAGCGTCAGGACCTGCACCGCCAGCTCCTGGCCGCCCTCGCCACGCTCCCGGCGGAGCAGCGCGCCGCGCTCGTCCTGGTCGACATGCAGGGATATCCGGTGGCAGAGGCCGCTCGTATCCTCGATGTCCCCACCGGAACGGTGAAGAGCCGCTGTGCGCGGGGGCGGGCCAGACTCCTGCCGATGCTCACTCATCTGCGCGGGGACACGGTGGGTAACGAGAGCCCCGACGGGGGAAGGAACCGGACGCCGGGGGCATCCGTCCCACCGGTGTCGGGACCGAAGGACACCGGACCGAGCAATCCAGCTGCTGTGAAGGGCGGAGGTGGGCGCGCGTGACTTCCACGGCCGACACGACTC
The DNA here is from genome assembly GCF_039535475.1 of Streptomyces showdoensis. NCBI lineage: Bacteria > Bacillati > Actinomycetota > Actinomycetes > Kitasatosporales > Streptomycetaceae > Streptomyces > Streptomyces showdoensis. Next base: position 1,660,559 of record NZ_BAAAXG010000026.1, read on the forward strand.
AGCATCCCGACGTCTCGGAGATCTCCGACCTCACCGAAGGTCTCCTCTCGCCTTCCCGCAGCACCGCCGTACGGCTCCATCTCGACGCCTGCTCCCTCTGCGCCGATGTGCGGACCTCCCTGGAGGAGATCCGGGGCCTGCTGGGCACCCTGCCCGGACCGCCTCGGATGCCGGCCGAGATCGCCGGACGGATCGACGCCGCCCTGGCCGCCGAAGCGCTCCTGAACGCCACCGCGCCGGACACCGCCGTGCATGTTTCACGTGAAACATCGCGCGGCCGCCCGGACGAGACCGCTCCGGCCGCCGACCGGCCCGCCGGACGCTCCTCCGCCGCCACCGGGCCCGGCCGGCCCCGTGGGCGCCGTCGGCGCCGGGTCGCCGTGCTGGGCGCGGCCTTCGGCGCCGCAGCCCTCGGGCTGAGCCTGTTCTTCGTCCAGTCCGGTGTGCTGGACGTGGGCGGTTCCGGTGCCGACACCAAGTCCGACACCGCCGTGAGCGCCGCCGGCTCCGCGCATTTCGACGGTATGCCGATCGAGGCCGCCACTCAGGCCCTGCTCCAGCAGGACAGCACCTTCAAGGCCCCCGAGGACATCGGTCCCGAGGCGCTCTCCTCCGACAACGGCGGCGGCCAGAAGCGCTCCCTCGCCGCTGTCCTCCCCGAGTGCGTCAAGGCCGGCACCGAACGCCAGGACAAGGTCCTCGGCTTCCGTCAGGGCGACTACCAGGGACGGTCCGCCTACCTCGTCGTCCTCCCCGACACCACGGACAGCACCCGGGTGCAGGTCTATGTGCTCGATGCCGCATGCGCCTCGGGAGGCGTGAAAGCACGGGCCGAGGTGCTGCTGAAGGAATCCGTCCCACGCTCGTGAGCTCTGCGCCGTGCCAGGCGGCGGTCTCGGGAATGCTTGCCCCGTAGGATCGGTTGGGTGGGGTGAGAGTGACCGACCCGATCGCCCCCCGTAGGCAGTAGGCAGTCTGCAGAGACGAGGAAGAAACCCGTGAGCGACGTCCGTAACGTGATCATCATCGGCTCCGGGCCCGCGGGTTACACCGCTGCGCTCTACACGGCCCGCGCGTCGCTGAACCCGCTCGTCTTCGAAGGTGCGGTCACCGCCGGTGGCGCCCTGATGAACACGACCGACGTGGAGAACTTCCCGGGCTTCCGTGACGGCATCATGGGCCCGGACCTGATGGACAACATGCGTGCCCAGGCGGAGCGCTTCGGCGCCGAGCTGGTTCCGGACGACATCGTCGCCGTGGACCTCACCGGCGAGATCAAGACCGTCACCGACACCGCCGGCACCGTGCACCGCGCCAAGGCCGTCATCGTCACCACCGGCTCCCAGCACCGCAAGCTCGGCCTGCCGAACGAGGACACCCTCTCCGGCCGCGGTGTCTCCTGGTGCGCCACCTGCGACGGCTTCTTCTTCAAGGACCACGACATCGCCGTCGTCGGCGGTGGCGACACCGCGATCGAGGAGGCCACCTTCCTCTCGCGCTTCGCCAAGTCGGTCACCATCGTCCACCGCCGTGACTCCCTGCGCGCCTCCAAGGCGATGCAGGAGCGCGCCTTCGCCGACCCGAAGATCAAGTTCGCCTGGGACAACGAGGTCGCCGAGATCCACGGCGACCAGAAGCTCAGCGGTCTGACCCTGCGCAACACCAAGACCGGCGAGACCAGCGAGCTCCCGGTGACGGGCCTCTTCATCGCCGTGGGCCACGACCCGCGCACCGAGCTCTTCAAGGGCCAGCTGGAGCTGGACGAGGAGGGCTACCTCAAGGTCGACGCCCCGTCCACGCGCACCAACGTCACGGGTGTCTTCGGTGCGGGCGACGTCGTCGACCACACCTACCGCCAGGCGATCACCGCCGCCGGCACCGGCTGCTCGGCCGCCCTCGACGCCGAGCGCTTCCTGGCCGCCCTCGCCGACAGCGAGAAGCTGGCCGAGACCCCCGCGGTCTGACCCTCTCCGCCTCATCACCCCACACCCCGCGAATTAAGGAGGCCGCCGTGGCCGGCGCCCTGAAGAACGTGACCGACGCTGACTTCGACGAGGTCGTCCTCAACAGCGACAAGCCCGTCCTGGTGGACTTCTGGGCCGCGTGGTGCGGGCCGTGCCGCCAGATCGCCCCGTCGCTGGAGGCCATCGCCGCCGAGCACGGCGAGAAGATCGAGATCGTGAAGCTCAACATCGACGAGAACCCGGGCACGGCCGCCAAGTACGGCGTCATGTCCATCCCGACCCTGAACGTCTACCAGGGCGGCGAGGTCGTGAAGACGATCGTCGGTGCCAAGCCGAAGGCCGCGATCGAGCGCGACCTGGACCCCTTCATCGGCCAGTAAGGCTGACGCACTTCCTGTTTCACGTGAAACAGCAGCGGCCCGCCCCCTTCCGAGGGGGCGGGCCGCCGTCGTCTCCGCAGGGATTCCTTGCGCGTCAGAGAGGCCGCAGTGCCGGCTCCTTCTGTACGGCTCCCAGCAGCCGGTCGATGGCCAGCTCGACGTCCTCCTTCCAGGAGAGCGTCGTCCTCAGCTCCAGCCGCAGGCGCGGGAAGGTCGGATGCGGCCGTACGGTCTTGAAGCCCACGGCCAGCAGGTGCTCGGCCGGAAGGACACAGGCCGGCTCCTTCCACCGGGCGTCACCGAAGGCCTCGATCGCCTTGAAGCCCCGCCGCAGCAGGTCCTTGGCCACCGTCTGCACCATCATCCGCCCGAGTCCCTGCCCCTGGTAGCCCGGCATGATCCAGGCGGTCATCAGCTGGGCCGAGTCCGCCGAGACCGGGCTCGTGGGGAAGGCGGTGGAGCGGGGCACATACGCCGGAGGCGCGTAGAGCACGAAGCCGACCGGCACCTCGTCGACATAGACCACTCGGCCGCAGGAGCCCCATTCCAGGAGGACGGCGGAGATCCAGGCCTCCTTCTCCAGCTCCGGCCGGCCAGCCTTCACGGCGGCTTCTCCGCTCACCGGATCGAGCTCCCAGAAGACACAGGAGCGGCACCGCTTGGGGAGGTCCGGAAGGTTGTCCAGCGTGAGCGGTACGAGCCGACGCCCCACGGCTGCTCCTCGTTTCCCTCGGCCTTTGCCGTACGAATACGCCTCTCAGAATCGTAACGAGGGGGCGATCAGGGCGATACCGCGCGCAGGCAAAGGGCGGGGCGTGTTCCGGTGAATGCCGGCAACACGCCCCGCCCTGGGAGGAGAAGAGAGGGATCAGCCCTCGGAGTCCTGACCGTCCTCGCCCTGCTCGCCGTTTCCTTGGTCCATGACCCGGCCCTCGCCCGGGGCCAGCGTCGACAGGATCCGGTCCAGATCCTCCATCGAGGCGAACTCGACGACGATCTTGCCCTTCTTCTGCCCCAGGTCGACCTTCACCCGGGTCTCGAAGCGGTCCGAGAGCCGGGTCGCCAGCTGGCTCAGGGCCGGGGAGACCCGGGCACCCGCGCGCGGGCCCTTGGGCTTGACCGGAGAGGAGGGCTCGGAGGCCATCAGCGTGACGATCTCCTCGACCGCCCGCACCGAGAGCCCCTCGGCCACGATCCGGTACGCCAGCTTGTCCTGCGTCTCGGGGTCGTCGACCGAGAGCAGGGCACGGGCGTGGCCGGCCGAGAGGACACCCGCGGCGACCCGACGTTGCACCGGCGGGGAGAGCCGCAGCAGACGCAGCGTGTTGGAGACCTGGGGCCGCGAGCGGCCGATCCGGTCCGCCAGCTGGTCATGGGTGCAGTTGAAGTCCTTGAGGAGCTGGTCGTAGGCGGCGGCCTCCTCCAGCGGGTTCAGCTGCGCCCGGTGCAGGTTCTCCAGGAGGGCGTCGAGCAGCAGCTTCTCGTCCTCGGTGGCCCGCACGATGGCGGGGATGCGCTCCAGACCGGCCTCACGGCAGGCCCGCCAGCGACGCTCACCCATGATGAGCTCGTAGCGCTCGGCGCCCAGCTGACGGACGACGACGGGCTGGAGCAGACCCACCTCCTTGATGGAGGTGATCAGCTCGGCCAGCGCGTCCTCGTCGAACACCTCACGGGGCTGGCGCGGGTTGGGCGTGATGAAGTCCAGCGGCAGCTCCGCGAAGTGCGCCCCGGCGGGGGACTCCGGAAGGGCCTCGGGCTCGGGCACCGGCACCACGGAGTCGGGCGACTGCGGGCTCGCCGGAAGGGTCGCCAGCTTCGCCGCGGCCACCCCCCGCTCCGAGCCGAGCGCCGGAACGGCACCCGGAGAGCCCGCGCCCTGGCCTCCGGCCACGGCCACCGCCGGGACCTGTCGCTCCTGGGGAGCAGCGGGGATCAGCGCACCGAGTCCGCGCCCCAGCCCCCTACGTCGCTCGCTCACTGGATCCCCTCCGACATTCGCTGGCTGTTCTGGTGGCCCATGGCCGGCTGGCCGGCAGGGGCGTGGGTGGCGTCATAGTGGACGTCGACACCGCGCAGGGCGATCTCACGGGCCGCCTCCAGGTACGACAGGGCGCCGCTGGAGCCCGGGTCGTACGTGAGGACGGTCTGCCCGTAGCTCGGCGCCTCCGAGATGCGCACGGACCTCGGGATGCTGGTCCGCAGCACCTCCTTGCCAAAGTGGCTGCGCACCTCGTCGGCCACCTGCGAGGCGAGCCTCGTCCGGCCGTCGTACATGGTGAGCAGGATCGTCGAGACATGCAGCCCGGGGTTCAGGTGCCCGCGCACCAGGTCGACGTTCCGCAGGAGCTGCCCCAGGCCCTCCAGCGCGTAGTACTCGCACTGGATGGGGATCAGCACCTCGGCCCCCGCCACCATGGCGTTGACCGTGAGCAGGCCCAGCGACGGCGGGCAGTCGATCAGGATGTAGTCGAGCGGCTGCTCGTACGCCTGGATCGCCCGCTGCAGGCGGCTCTCTCGGGCCACCAGCGACACCAGCTCGATCTCGGCACCGGCGAGATCGATGGTGGCGGGGGCGCAGAAGAGGCCCTCGACGTCCTGGACCGGCTGGACGACCTCGGAGAGAGGCCGGCTCTCGACGAGGACGTCGTAGATCGAGGGGACCTCGGCATGGTGGTCGATGCCGAGCGCCGTGGAGGCGTTGCCCTGCGGGTCGAGGTCGATGACCAGGACTCGGGCACCGTGCAGGGCGAGGGAGGCGGCAAGGTTGACCGTCGTGGTCGTCTTGCCCACTCCGCCCTTCTGGTTGGCGACCACCATCACGCGGGTCTGGGCAGGCCTGGGAAGCCCCTCACCCGCACGACCCAGGGCTTCTACGGCCAGCTGGGCTGCACGGCCAATGGGGGTGTCGTCCATCGGGGGCGGTGTTTCACGTGAAACATCCTCCCCCGCCGATTCGGTTCGGGGACCGGGGACCGGATCGGTCATCGGTCCCGCGATGTTGGCGTCGGACCGCAAGGATTCACTCTCCTCGGCTTCAGGCTCGCGATGAACAGAGCCTGCCATGCTTTCGGGGTCGTGAACCAGCGAGGCCCGTGGTTCTGTGGAGGAATCCACCTCTGTGGACAACCCCTTAACCCTCACGGGGGGTTTCGCCGGAGGTGTGCGGTCCCAGGGCGTGGCAGCCGCGCGGCCGCGGCTGATGATCCCCTGCAGCAGTGAGCGACGTTTCACGTGAAACACGATGCACGCGCCGCAGGGCCGGGACCGCTCGACACTCCGAAATCTGTACGTATCGCAGCTTGTACGGATCAGTGGACAGGCTCAGCGGCCGCCGCGGCGGGACCGGCTGGTCCTGGCCGCCTTGGCACGCTTGGCGGCGAACCTCACACCGCCCGGGCTCTCGCCGACCTCGACCCGGACCACCGTGGACAGCGGATCGACGATCCCCTCGCCCACCTGGAGGACGGAGGTGCCGACCACTCCCAGCTTGGAGAGGGCGGCACGGGCACCGCTGATCTCCTCCTCCGCCGTGTCGCCCTTGAGCGCCAGCATCTCGCCATAGGGACGCAGCAGCGGGACGCCCCAGCCGGCCAGCCGGTCGAGCGGCGCGACCGCGCGGGCGGTGACGACGTGCACGGGCTGGAGCTTGCCCAGCATCTCCTCGGCGCGACCGCGGACCACCGTCACGTGGTCGAGGCCGAGCAGCTCGACGACCTCCTGGAGGAAGTTCGTCCGGCGCAGCAGCGGCTCCAGAAGGGTGATCTTCAGGTCCGGGCGCACCAGCGCCAGCGGGATGCCGGGCAGGCCGGCACCGGAACCGACGTCGCACACCGTGACGCCCTCGGGGACGACCTCGGAGAGCACGGCGCAGTTCAGGATGTGGCGCTCCCACAGCCGGGGCACCTCACGTGGGCCGATGAGGCCACGCTTCACTCCCGCGTCCGCGAGGAGCTCCGCGTACCGCACGGCCTCCGGGAAGTACTCGCCGAAGACCGTCCGCGCCTGCTCCGGCGCCTGGGGAAGCTCCGCTGCCTCCGTCACGGGGAACCGTCCTTCCGTACCGCACGCATGACGTGCGAGCGCACTGTGTGGCTGACTATCAGGCTGACAAAATTCGGCCCCGCCTGCGAACAGACGGGGCCGACACTACGAGAGGGTTCAGGCAGGGAGCACGACGACAAAGCGCTGCGGCTCCTCGCCCTCGGACTCGCTGCGCAGACCGGCGGCGGCGACCGCGTCGTGCACGACCTTGCGCTCGAACGGGGTCATCGGGTCCAGCTTGACGGGCTGGCCGCTGGACTTGACCTCGTCGGCGGCCTTGGCGCCGATCTGGGCGAGCTCGGAGCGCTTCTTGGCCCGGAAGCCGGCGATGTCGAGCATCAGACGGCTGCGGTCACCGGTCTCCCGGTGCACGGCCAGTCGGGTGAGCTCCTGAAGGGCCTCCAGCACCTCGCCGTCACGGCCGACCAGCTTCTGCAGGTCACGGCTGTTCGAGTCGCTGATGATCGAGACCGAAGCCCGGTCCGCCTCGACGTCCATGTCGATGTCGCCGTCGAGATCGGCGATGTCGAGCAGGCCTTCGAGGTAGTCGGCCGCGATCTCACCCTCCTGCTCCAGGCGGGTCAGGGTGTCGCCACCCTCGGCGGCGGAGGTGGTGCCTTCCGTCACGGATGGACTCCTTCTTGCTTCGTGGAGGCTTACTTCTTGGAGGAGGGGTGCTTGGGCCGCTGCTGGCCCTTGCGCTGGCGGGAGCCACCGGAGTTGGCCCGCTGGCGCGTCGGCTTGTCGCCCGCGTCCGGGGAGCCGGCCTTGGTGCCCTTGGCCTCCGACTGCGGCTTCTTCTCCAGCGAGGGAGCCGCCTTCTCGTCAGCGACGTCAGCAGTGGCGTCGGCGGCGTCCTCGGCGTCCGGGGCCGAGTCCTCGGCCTCCTTCGCCGTGGTCTGCTGGCCGCCACCGGACTGGCGCTGGGCCTTGGTCTGGCGCTTGGGCTGCTGGCGCCGCGTACCGGCACCGCCCTCCGCCTCGGCGACCGCGGTGTCGCTCTTGATCACGGTGCCGTCGGCCTGGGCGGCGAAGCCGGCCTTGGCCAGGCCCGTGAAGAAGCGGCGCTCGTTCTCGTTGCGGTCGCTGCCCTTGGCGACGATCGCCTTGACGATGTTCTTCCGCCGACGGCCGCGGACCTCGCCGTGGTGGGTGACGCCCTTGAGTAGGCGCTGCAGGTAGGCGTCCTGGGCCTTGCTGCCCGGCGTCGGGTTCTGGTTGATCACGTACATCTGCTGGCCCATGGTCCACACGTTGGTGGTCAGCCAGTAGACGAGGACACCGACGGGGAAGTTGATGCCCATGACGGCGAAGATCACCGGGAAGATGTACATGAGCATCTTCTGCTGCTGCATGTACGGGGTCTTCACCGAGAGGTCGACGTTCTTCATCATCAGCTGGCGCTGGGTGAAGAACTGCGAGGCCGACATCAGGATGATCATGACCGCGGTGACGATGCGGACATCGGTCAGCGAGGCGTCGAGGGCGGCGACCTTCTCGGCGCTGTCCGTGAACTTGGCGGCCAGCGGGGCACCGAAGATGTGGGCCTGCCGGGCGCTCTCGAGCAGCGGCTGGTCGATGACGCCGATCGTCTTGCCCGAGGCGATCGCGGAGAGCACGTGGTACAGCGCGAAGAAGAACGGCGACTGGGCCAGGATGGGAAGGCACGAGGAGAGCGGGTTGGTGCCCGTCTCCTTGTACAGCTTCATCATCTCTTCGGACTGACGCTGCTTGTCGCTCTTGTAGCGCTCCTGGATCGCCTTCATCTTCGGCTGGAGCGCCTGCATGTTCCGCGTCGACTTGATCTGCTTCACGAAGAGCGGGATCAGGCAGATACGGATCAGCACCACGAGGGACACGATGGACAGACCCCAGGCCCAGCCCGTGTCAGGGCCGAAGATCGCCCCGTACATCTTGTGGAACTGGACGATCACCCATGAGACAGGTGTGGTGATGAAGCTGAACAGACTGGCAATCGTGTCCACTAATCAGGCTCCTTGAGCTTTGGGCGAGGTCTCTCCGACCGGGCTCGTCTCGGCGGAGATCCCGCCCTTGTCTCCGCGCAGGGCGGCGCGCAGCATCTCGTGCCAGCGCGGCCGCTTGCGCAGGGGAACATGGTCCACGCCGCCCGGCGACCACGGGTTGCACCGCAGGATGCGCCAGGCGGTCAGGGCTGTGCCCTTGATCGCGCCATGCCGGTCGATGGCCGTGAATCCGTAGCGGGAACACGACGGGTAGTACCGGCAGACGGGGCCCAGGAGCGGGCTGATCGTCCACTGGTACAGCTTGATGAGGGCCAGCAGCGGGTACTTCATCGCGTGCCCCCTCCCAGGAGCCGCTGAAGAGCGGCGTCCAGGTCTCGGGCCAGCTGTGCATGATCGGCGTCGCCGGCTCCGGGCAACGCCCGTACCACCACCAGGCTACCGGGGGGCAGCTCGGTGAGCCGTTCACGCACGAGATGGCGCAAACGACGCTTCACCTGATTGCGGACGACCGCTCCGCCAACGGCTTTGCTCACGACGAAACCCGCACGCGTCGGGGGAGCGCTCTCCCCAGGCGCGTGCGGGTCCGTTTTACCGCTGCGTAGGTGGACGACGAGGCTCGGGCGTCCGGCCCGGCGTCCTCGGCGTACCGCGGTCGCGAAGTCCTCGCGCCGCCTCAGCCGATTCTCGGTAGGCAGCACGTCATGACCTGATTAGTCAGATCAGGCGGACAGCTCAGCGCGACCCTTGGCACGGCGGTTCGCCAGGATGGCGCGGCCGGCGCGGGTGCGCATGCGCAGGCGGAAGCCGTGGGTCTTCGCGCGACGACGGTTGTTCGGCTGGAAGGTGCGCTTGCTCACTCGGGGGCTCCAGAAATGATTCGTTGGTGGCGGGACATCGCCTGGCTGTCACCGTGCGCCCACGAGAAGCTCGCAATACGCCCGAGTGCACCGCTTCGCGATCACATATGGTGATCTTCGCCCATCGGAGGCAGGCGGCAGCAGCCATCGACAACTCGACCTGGTTACGGTACGCGCGGCTACGCCATCCGGTCAAACCGGCCGGTCACCGGGGTCCATTGTGCACAGGCTGTGGACAACAACTTGAACCACGTCAGCCGCCGCGACTACCGTGGCTGGACTCCGCAATCTTTTCCGTTCTGTCCTTACCTGTCCTTCAGGACTTCGACCAACCGTCCCGAGAACCACACATTCGTGGGACCTGCGAGGAAGCGTGCCCCGTGGCTGACGTACCTGCCGATCTTGCCGCAGTGTGGCCGCGCGTGCTGGAACAGCTTCTCGGCGAAGGCCAGCAGGGCATCGAGGGCAAGGACCGGCAGTGGATCGAGCGCTGCCAGCCGCTCGCGCTGGTGGCCGACACCGCCCTGCTCGCGGTCCCCAACGAGTACGGCAAGCAGGTCCTCGAGGGCCGGCTCGCCCCGCTGATCAGCGAGGCCCTCAGCCACGCCTGCGGACGTCCGATCCGGATCGCGATCACCGTCGACGACTCGGTCGGCGAGCCGACCCCGCCCGCGCCGCCCGTCCGGCAGGCGCCGCAGCCCCAGCCGCCGCAGCGCTACGACGAGCGCCCGTCGGCGGAGCCGTACGGAAAGTACGAGAAGTACGAGAAGTACGACGAGTACGGGCGCCCGCTGCCGGACGACGGTCTGCCGACCGCCCGGCCCGCCTACCCCGAGTACCAGCAGCAGCGTCCGGAGCCCGGCTCCTGGCCGCGCGCCCAGGAGGACCTGTCCTGGCAGCAGCAGCGGCTCGGCGGCTTCCAGGAGCGCGACCCGTACGCGACGGCCCGCCCCCAGCAGCCGCAGCCGCGGTACGACGAGCGGCCCCCGGCGTACGAGCAGCCGCAGCGGCCCGAGCGCGGCGAGCTGCCGGAGCCGCAGCGGCCGGGCGGCGGCCCCGGCGGGCGCCCCGTCCCCGGCCCGATGGGCACCGGTCCCACCGGCGGCGGCCCCGGCATGGGCGGTCCCTCCGGGCCGGGTGCCGGTTCCGGCGCGCCCGGCGAGCAGCACGCGCGGCTGAACCCCAAGTACCTGTTCGACACCTTCGTCATCGGTTCCTCGAACCGCTTCGCCCACGCCGCCGCCGTCGCGGTGGCCGAGGCGCCGGCGAAGGCGTACAACCCCCTCTTCATCTACGGGGAGTCGGGGCTCGGCAAGACCCATCTGCTGCACGCGATCGGTCACTACGCCCGCAGCCTCTACCCGGGCACGCGGGTGCGGTACGTGAGCTCGGAGGAGTTCACCAACGAGTTCATCAACTCGATCCGCGACGGCAAGGGCGACGCCTTCCGCAAGCGCTACCGCGATGTGGACATCCTGCTGGTCGACGACATCCAGTTCCTCGCGAGCAAGGAGTCGACGCAGGAGGAGTTCTTCCACACGTTCAACACGCTCCACAACGCCAACAAGCAGATCGTGCTCTCCTCGGACCGGCCGCCCAAGCAGCTGGTGACCCTGGAGGACCGGCTCCGCAACCGCTTCGAGTGGGGCCTGACCACCGACGTGCAGCCGCCGGAGCTGGAGACGCGCATCGCGATCCTGCGCAAGAAGGCGGTCCAGGAGCAGCTGAACGCCCCGCCGGAGGTGCTGGAGTTCATCGCCTCGCGGATCTCGCGGAACATCCGCGAGCTGGAGGGCGCGCTGATCCGGGTGACGGCCTTCGCGAGCCTCAACCGGCAGCCGGTGGACCTCGGTCTGACCGAGATCGTCCTCAAGGACCTGATCCCGGGCGGCGAGGACTCGGCGCCGGAGATCACCGCCGGCGCGATCATGGCGGCCACGGCGGACTACTTCGGGCTGACCGTGGAGGACCTGTGCGGCTCCTCCCGCAGCCGGGTGCTGGTCACGGCCCGACAGATCGCCATGTACCTGTGCCGGGAGCTCACGGACCTGTCGCTGCCGAAGATCGGCGCGCAGTTCGGCGGCCGTGACCACACCACGGTCATGCACGCCGACCGCAAGATCCGCGCCCTGATGGCGGAGCGCCGCTCCATCTACAACCAGGTCACCGAGCTGACCAACCGCATCAAGAACGGCTGAGACGCCGCGTAGCACCTCGCCGAAGGGCGCCCCGGGAGATGTCCCGGGGCGCCCTTCGGCGTTCCCGAAGCCTTCCCCGAAGCCTTCCCCGACGCCTTCCCCGAAGCCTTCCTGAAGCCCTTCCCGGTGGGTCTGTGGACGCTCCGCGGACGGCCCGAAAGCGGTCCCAGGGCTGCCCGAGGGGGGTCGGGAAGCTGCCTGAGGGCGGTCCACGGGCGGTCCGCGGCCGCTGACCGAGCCCCGTGCACACCTGTGTACGAGACCCCGCTGTTCGATTACTCCGTTCCGGTGGCGGGTTCTCCACAGATTGGGGGATGATCTCCCGTCCACAGGGTGGGGACTGCGAAGTTATCCGGATTGCATCCACAGGGGGACCGGCTGACAGATCATCACTCCAGGTCAGAGGCCTGTGGAATTGTTGGCAAACGATCTCCACAGCCTGTGGATGAAAAATCTGTCCACAAGCGCCCGGCTCGGTTGTCCACCGGCCGCCCACAGGGTCCGGGCGGTTGCCCACAGCTTCTCCACACTGCTGTCCACTGTTCGGCAACGAAACACCCGGTCTCACCGCACCGAGTGAAAGCGGTCACACCAAGGGAGACGTTTGGGCTGTGGGGAACCTGGGGAAAGCTGGGGACAGCACTGGGGAGAACTCCCCATGCCCTGTGAATCGGGTGTGCAGAACTTTCGCGTGTCCACAGAACGGCCCGGTTGTCCACGGGCTCCACCCACAGGGTCGGTGGACAAAAAAGCGGCGCTGACCTGCGCGAACAGCGTTATCCACGGTTTCCACAGCCCCTACTACTACTCCCACAGAGAGTTAGCTAGGAATCCGCTTCGAAGCGGGGCCTGTGCACAACTCGAGCCCGGAGCCTCGGCGACCTCTTGTCGCGACTTGACCCCGAGCCGCACCGAGTGTCGGTGGCGTACGTCAGACTGGTTCCCGCAGTCGACGAAGAGCCAGCAACAAGCAGGAGGCGGTTCCGGTGAAGATCCGGGTGGAGCGCGACGTACTTGCCGAGGCGGTGGCCTGGGTGGCCCGCAGCCTCCCGGCCCGTCCGCCGGCTCCCGTGCTCGCGGGCCTTCTGCTGAAGGCCGAGGACGGCGCGCTGAGCTTCTCCAGCTTCGACTACGAGGTCTCGGCCCGCGTCTCCGTCGAGGCCGAGGTCGAGGAGGACGGCACCGTCCTGGTCTCCGGCCGCCTGCTCGCCGACATCTGCCGCGCCCTCCCCAACCGTCCGGTGGAGATCTCCACAGACGGTGTACGGGCGACCGTGGTCTGCGGCTCCTCCCGCTTCACCCTCCACACCCTGCCTGTGGAGGAGTACCCGTCGCTGCCGGAGATGCCCACCGCCACCGGCACCGTCCCCGGTGAGGTCTTCGCCTCCGCCGCCGCCCAGGTGGCCATCGCCGCCGGCCGCGACGACACGCTGCCCGTGCTCACCGGTGTGCGCATCGAGATCGAGGGCGACACCGTCACCCTGGCCTCCACCGACCGCTACCGCTTCGCCGTCCGCGAGTTCCTGTGGAAGCCGGAGTCCCCGGACGCCTCCGCGGTCGCCCTGGTGCCCGCGAAGACCCTGCTGGACACCGCCAAGGCCCTGACCAGCGGTGACACGGTCACCCTGGCGCTCTCCGGCTCCGGCAAGGGCGAGGGCCTGATCGGCTTCGAGGGCGCCGGCCGCCGCACCACCACCCGGCTGCTCGAGGGCGACCTGCCGAAGTACCGGACGCTCTTCCCCACCGAGTTCAACTCGGTCGCGGTGATCGAGACCGCCCCCTTCGTCGAGGCCGTCAAGCGCGTGGCCCTGGTGGCCGAGCGCAACACCCCGGTCCGGCTCAGCTTCGAGCAGGGCGTGCTCATCCTGGAGGCCGGCTCCAGCGACGACGCACAGGCTGTGGAGCGGGTGGACGCGCAGCTGGACGGCGACGACATCTCGATCGCCTTCAACCCGACCTTCCTGCTGGACGGCCTGAGCGCGATCGACTCCCCGGTCGCCCAGCTCTCCTTCACGACCTCCACGAAGCCGGCGCTGCTGAGCGGCAAGCCGGCGCTCGACGCGGAGGCGGACGAGGCCTACAAGTACCTGATCATGCCGGTACGCCTGAGCGGCTGACCCCACAGGTGTGCACCCGCGTCCGGGCGTAGGCTCGGACGCGGGTACGAACCGCACACGACGCTTAAGGAATCATCTGATGGAGCTCGGTCTCGTCGGTCTCGGCAAGATGGGCGGCAACATGCGTGAGCGCATCCGCCGCGCAGGCCACACCGTCGTCGGATACGACCGCAACCCTGACCTCGCCGATGTCCACAGCCTCCAGGAGCTTGTGGACGGCCTCCAGGGTCCGCGGGTCGTGTGGGTGATGGTCCCGGCCGGTGCCGCGACCCAGTCCACCATCGACGAGCTGGCCGAGCTGCTCTCCCCCGGCGACATCGTCGTGGACGGCGGCAACTCCCGCTGGACCGACGACGAGAAGCACGCCGAGGAGCTGGCGGCCAAGGGCATCGGCTTCGTCGACTGCGGTGTCTCCGGCGGCGTCTGGGGCCTGGAGAACGGCTACGCGCTGATGTACGGCGGCGACGCCGAGCACGTGGCCCGCGTCCAGCCGATCTTCGACGCGCTCAAGCCCGAGGGCGAGTTCGGCTCGGTGCACGCCGGCAAGGTCGGCGCCGGCCACTTCGCGAAGATGGTCCACAACGGCATCGAGTACGCGATGATGCAGGCCTACGCCGAGGGCTGGGAGCTCCTGGAGAAGGTCGACTCCGTCACCGACGTGCGCGAGGTCTTCCGCTCCTGGCAGGAGGGCACGGTCATCCGTTCCTGGCTGCTGGACCTCGCGGTCAACGCCCTCGACGAGGACGAGCACCTGGACAAGCTGCGCGGCTACGCGTCGGACTCCGGCGAGGGCCGGTGGACGGTCGAGGCCGCCATCGACAACGCCGTGCCGCTGCCGGCGATCACCGCCTCGCTGTTCGCGCGGTTCGCCTCCCGTCAGGACGACTCCCCGCAGATGAAGATGATCGCCGCGCTGCGCAACCAGTTCGGTGGCCACGCGGTCGAGACGAAGAAGTAATCCACAGGCTGTGCACCCCGCGGTGCACAGCCGCCGGGGGAAGAAGGTCGGCGCCCACCATGCACGTCACGCATCTGTCGCTGGCCGACTTCCGCTCGTACGCCCGGGTCGAGGTCCCGCTCGACCCGGGCGTCACCGCGTTCGTGGGGGCGAACGGGCAGGGCAAGACCAATCTCGTCGAGGCGGTCGGCTATCTCGCCACCCTCGGCAGCCACCGCGTCGCCTCCGACGCCCCGCTCGTGCGGATGGGCGCCGAGCGGGCGGTCATCCGGGCCGCCGTCACCCAGGGCGAGCGCTCCCAGCTGGTCGAGCTCGAACTCAACCCGGGCCGCGCGAACCGGGCCCGGATCAACCGGTCCTCGCAGGTCAGGCCCCGTGACGTCCTGGGGATCGTGCGGACGGTGCTGTTCGCGCCGGAGGACCTGGCGCTGATCAAGGGCGACCCGGGCGAGCGCCGGCGCTTCCTCGACGAGCTGATCACGGCGCGCGCGCCGCGCATGGCGGGCGTGCGCTCGGACTACGAGCGGGTGCTCAAGCAGCGCAACACGCTCCTGAAGTCCGCCGCCATGGCCCGCCGGCACGGCGGCCGGTTCATGGACCTGTCCACGCTCGACGTCTGGGACCAGCACCTGGCCCGCGCGGGCGCCGAGCTGCTCGCCCAGCGGCTCGACCTCATCGGGGTGCTGCGCCCGCTCGCCGACAAGGCGTACGAGCAGCTGGCCCCCGGCGGCGGCCCCGTACACCTGGAGTACAAGCCGTCCGCGCCCGGCTCCGGGCACACCCGCGAGGAGCTGTACGAGCAGCTGACCGCCGCGCTCGCCGAGGTCCGCAAGCAGGAGATCGAGCGGGGCGTCACGCTGGTCGGGCCGCACCGCGACGAGCTCCTGCTCAAGCTGGGCGACCTGCCGGCCAAGGGGTACGCGAGCCACGGCGAGTCCTGGTCGTACGCGCTGGCGCTGCGGCTCGCCTCGTACGACCTGCTGCGTGCCGAGGGCAACGAGCCGGTCCTCGTCCTCGACGACGTCTTCGCCGAACTCGACGCGCGCCGGCGCGAACGGCTCGCGGAGCTGGTGGCGCCCGGCGAGCAGGTGCTGGTGACGGCCGCCGTGGACGACGACGTGCCGGGCGTGCTCGCGGGAACGCGGTACGCGGTCTCCGGCGGGACAGTGGAACGGGTGTGACGGGCATGACGGGCGCGAACGGCGAATCCTCCCCGCGGACTTCTTCTCCCCAGCCTGTGGACAAGCCGGCGGCGCCCGAGCCCTCGGGTGTCGACCTCGCGCGGGTCGCGCTGCGCGCCGCCAAGGAGCAGGCGAAGGCGCGGGGCGCGGCGGCCCAGCAGAAGAAGCAGGCGCGGCGGGGCGGCGGGCTGCGCTCCGGCGCCCGCGCGGACGGGCGCGACCCGATGGCGCTCGGCGCCGCCATCAACCGGCTGATCACCGAGCGGGGCTGGGAGACGCCGGCCGCGGTCGGCGGGGTCATGGGCCGCTGGCCGCAGATCGTCGGCGAGGACCTGGCCAAGCACTGCGTACCGCTGAAGTACGACGAGGACCCCGAGGTGCGGGTGCTCACCGTGCAGTGCGACTCCACGGCCTGGGCCACGCAGCTGCGGCTGCTGGCGCCGCGGCTGGTGGCGCGGCTCAACGAGGACCTGGGGCACGGCACCGTGCGGATGATCAAGGTCCTGGGGCCGGGCGGGCCGCGGCGGGGGTACGGACCGCTGCGGGCGCCGGGGTCGACCGGGCCCGGCGACACCTACGGGTAGGCCCTCCGTCCCGGTGCCCACTGCGCGCTACGACCCGAAGCGCTAGGTGGCCGCCAGAGGCCTCTGAAGCCCCTCCCCGGATATGGGGAGTCGTCTCGCGCCCGTCGAGGGCGGCACATGAGCATTCAGGTACCGGCAAACCCCCATGAGTGTCAGTGGTACCGGTAGACTGGGAGGCAATCCCGCCACCCTGCGGAACATGTCGAACGACGCAGCCGCTCCCGTATGCCCGGAGAACGGCCTGTGCTGTGCCAGAAAGGGCGCTTCGTGGCCGATTCCGGCAACCCCAACGAGAACAACCAGTACACCGCCAGCAACATCCAGGTACTCGAGGGTCTGGATGCGGTGCGCAAGCGCCCCGGCATGTACATCGGCTCGACCGGAGAGCGCGGCCTGCACCACATGGTGCAGGAGGTCGTCGACAACTCGGTCGACGAAGCCCTGGCCGGTCACGCGGACACCATCGACGTGACGATCCTGGCCGACGGCGGCGTGCGCGTCGTCGACAACGGCCGCGGCATCCCCGTCGGCATCGTCGAGTCCGAGGGCAAGCCGGCCGTCGAGGTCGTGCTGACCGTCCTCCACGCGGGCGGCAAGTTCGGCGGCGGCGGCTACGCGGTCTCCGGCGGTCTGCACGGCGTCGGCGTCTCCGTCGTCAACGCCCTCTCCACCAAGGTCGCGGTGGAGATCAAGACCGACGGCCACCGCTGGACGCAGGACTACAAGATGGGCGCCCCGACCGCGCCCCTCGCGCAGCACGAGGCGACCGACGAGACCGGCACCTCGGTCACGTTCTGGTCCGACCCGGACATCTTCGAGACGGTCGAGTACTCCTTCGAGACGCTCTCGCGGCGCTTCCAGGAGATGGCCTTCCTCAACAAGGGCCTGACGATCACGCTCACCGACGAGCGCGAGTCCGCCAAGGCCACCGTCGGCGCCGACGACCCGGACGCCGAGGCCGGTGCCGAGCCCGCCGCGCGCACGGTGAAGTACCACTACGAGGGCGGCATCGTCGACTTCGTGAAGTACCTCAACTCGCGCAAGGGCGAGCTGGTCCACCCCACGGTCATCGACGTCGAGGCCGAGGACAAGGAGCGCCTGCTCTCGGTCGAGATCGCGATGCAGTGGAACTCCTCGTACTCCGAGGGCGTGTACTCCTTCGCGAACACGATCCACACCCACGAGGGCGGTACCCACGAGGAGGGCTTCCGCGCCGCGCTGACGACCCTCGTCAACAAGTACGCGCGCGAGAAGAAGCTGCTCCGCGAGAAGGACGACAACCTCACGGGCGACGACATCCGCGAGGGTCTGACCGCGATCATCTCGGTCAAGATCGGCGAGCCGCAGTTCGAGGGCCAGACCAAGACCAAGCTGGGCAACACCGAGGCGAAGACCTTCGTCCAGAAGGTCGTCTTCGAGCACCTCACGGACTGGTTCGACCGCAACCCCAACGAGGCCGCGGACATCATCCGCAAGGGCATCCAGGCCGCCACCGCGCGCGTGGCCGCGCGCAAGGCGCGCGACCTGACCCGCCGCAAGGGCCTGCTGGAGTCCGCCTCGCTGCCGGGCAAGCTGTCCGACTGCCAGTCGAACGACCCCACCAAGTGCGAGATCTTCATCGTCGAGGGTGACTCCGCCGGCGGCTCGGCCAAGTCCGGCCGCAACCCGATGTACCAGGCCATCCTGCCGATCCGCGGCAAGATCCTGAACGTCGAGAAGGCCCGCGTCGACAAGATCCTGCAGAACACCGAGGTCCAGGCGCTGATCTCCGCCTTCGGCACCGGTGTGCACGAGGACTTCGACATCGAGAAGCTCCGCTATCACAAGATCATCCTGATGGCGGACGCCGACGTCGACGGTCAGCACATCAACACCCTGCTGCTGACCTTCCTCTTCCGCTTCATGCGCCCGCTGGTCGAGGCCGGTCACGTCTACCTCTCCCGCCCGCCGCTCTACAAGATCAAGTGGGGCCGGGACGACTTCGAGTACGCGTACTCGGACCGCGAGCGCGACGCGCTGGTCGAGCTGGGCAAGCAGAACGGCAAGCGGATCAAGGAAGACTCGATCCAGCGCTTCAAGGGTCTCGGCGAGATGAACGCCGAGGAGCTGCGCGTCACCACCATGGACGTCGAGCACCGCGTGCTCGGCCAGGTCACCCTGGACGACGCCGCCCAGGCCGACGACCTGTTCTCGGTGCTGATGGGCGAGGACGTCGAGGCGCGGCGCTCGTTCATCCAGCGCAACGCCAAGGACGTTCGCTTCCTCGACATCTGAGTCGGTCTCAGCTGACCGTACGAAAGGACTGACGACCAGCAATGGCCGACGAAAACACCCCGACCGGCACCACCGAAGACGAACCCGTGCTGCGGATCGAGCCCGTCGGGCTCGAGACCGAGATGCAGCGCTCGTACCTCGACTACGCGATGTCCGTCATCGTGTCCCGCGCGCTGCCCGACGTCCGGGACGGCCTCAAGCCCGTGCACCGGCGCGTGCTGTACGCGATGTACGACGGCGGCTACCGGCCCGAGAAGGGCTTCTACAAGTGCGCCCGCGTCGTCGGCGACGTCATGGGTACGTACCACCCGCACGGCGACTCCTCGATCTACGACGCGCTCGTCCGCCTCGCCCAGCCCTGGTCGATGCGGATGCCGCTGGTCGACTCGAACGGCAACTTCGGCTCCCCGGGCAACGACCCGGCCGCCGCCATGCGCTACACCGAGTGCAAGCTGATGCCGCTGGCCATGGAGATGCTCCGGGACATCGACGAGGAGACCGTCGACTTCCAGGACAACTACGACGGCCGCAACCAGGAGCCGACGGTCCTGCCGGCCCGCTTCCCGAACCTGCTGGTCAACGGCAGCGCCGGCATCGCGGTCGGCATGGCCACCAACATCCCGCCGCACAACCTGCGCGAGGTCGCGGCCGGTGCCCAGTGGGCGCTGGAGCACCCCGACGCCAGCCACGAGGAGCTCCTCGACGCGCTGATCGAGCGGATCAAGGGCCCCGACTTCCCGACCGGCGCGCTCGTCGTCGGCCGCAAGGGCATCGAGGAGGCGTACCGCACCGGTCGCGGCTCCATCACGATGCGCGCGGTCGTCGAGGTCGAGGAGATCCAGAACCGCCAGTGCCTGGTGGTCACCGAGCTCCCGTACCAGACCAACCCGGACAACCTCGCGCAGAAGATCGCCGACCTGGTGAAGGACGGCAAGATCGGCGGCATCGCCGACGTCCGCGACGAGACCTCGTCCCGGACCGGCCAGCGCCTGGTGATCGTGCTCAAGCGCGACGCCGTCGCCAAGGTCGTGCTGAACAACCTCTACAAGCACACCGATCTGCAGACCAACTTCGGCGCGAACATGCTGGCGCTGGTGGACGGGGTGCCGCGCACCCTGTCGATCGACGCGTTCATCCGCCACTGGGTGCAGCACCAGATCGAGGTCATCGTCCGCCGGACGAAGTTCCGGCTGCGCAAGGCCGAGGAGCGCGCCCACATCCTGCGCGGCCTCCTCAAGGCGCTCGACGCGATCGACGAGGTCATCGCGCTCATCCGCCGCAGCGAGACCGTCGAGGTCGCGCGCACGGGCCTGATGGGCCTGCTCCAGATCGACGAGATCCAGGCCAACGCCATCCTCGAGATGCAGCTGCGCCGGCTCGCCGCCCTGGAGCGCCAGAAGATCGTCGCCGAGCACGACGAGCTCCAGGCGAAGATCAACGAGTACAACGCGATCCTGGCCTCCCCGGAGCGCCAGCGCGCGATCGTCAGCGAGGAGCTGGCCGCGCTCGTCGAGAAGTTCGGCGACGACCGCCGCTCCAAGCTGGTGCCCTTCGACGGCGACATGTCCATCGAGGACCTCATCGCCGAGGAGGACATCGTCGTCACGATCACCCGTGGCGGCTATGTGAAGCGCACCAAGACCGAGGACTACCGCTCGCAGAAGCGCGGCGGCAAGGGCGTGCGCGGCACGAAGCTGAAGCAGGACGACATCGTCGACCACTTCTTCGTCTCCACCACCCACCACTGGCTGCTCTTCTTCACCAACAAGGGCCGGGTCTACCGGGCCAAGGCGTACGAGCTGCCGGACGCCGGCCGGGACGCCCGCGGCCAGCACGTGGCCAACCTGCTGGCCTTCCAGCCGGACGAGCAGATCGCGCAGATCCTGGCGATCCGCGACTACGAGGCCGCGCCGTACCTGGTGCTCGCCACCAAGGCCGGTCTGGTCAAGAAGACGGCGCTGAAGGACTACGACTCGCCGCGTTCCGGCGGTGTCATCGCGATCAACCTGCGGGAGCAGGAGGGTGGCGGCGACGACGAGCTGATCGGTGCCGAGCTGGTCTCGGCGGAGGACGATCTGCTGCTGGTCTCGCGCAAGGCGCAGTCGATCCGCTTCACCGCCACCGACGACGCGCTGCGCCCGATGGGACGCGCGACGTCGGGTGTCAAGGGGATGAGTTTCCGCGAGGACGACGAGCTTCTCTCGATGAATGTCGTCCGGCCGGGTACTTTCGTCTTCACCGCGACCGACGGCGGCTACGCCAAGCGCACGCCGGTCGAGGAGTACCGCGTCCAGGGTCGCGGCGGCCTCGGCATCAAGGCCGCCAAGATCGTGGAGGACCGCGGCTCGCTCGTGGGCGCGCTGGTGGTCGAGGAGACCGACGAGATCCTCGCCATCACGCTGTCCGGCGGTGTGATTCGTACGCGAGTCAATGAAGTCAGGGAGACCGGCCGTGACACCATGGGCGTCCAGCTGATCAACCTGGGCAAGCGCGACGCCGTCGTCGGCATCGCGCGCAACGCCGAGGCCGGCGGCGAGGACGAGGACGTCGACGCCGAGGTGGCCGAGGGCGCCGATGCGGTCGAGGCGGTCGAGGGCACGGAGCCCGCGACCGGGGAGCACGAGGAGTAGAGCGTGAGTGGAGCCACGGGCGCCGGTTCGGCCGACGGCCGGTCCGCAGGATCGAGCGGTGCCCGTGGCTCCGCCACGGACTCCCAGGGTGGGGGCACCCCCGCCGAAGGTAGGGGGAATACGGTGACGGACACCCGGGGGCAGGGGCCCTCGTACGAGACGTACAACGGGCCGCTGCCCGGCGAGCGGGCGGGGGGCCAGCCGCAGCAGGGCGGGCCGTACCACCCGCCGCAGGCCTACGGCGCCCCGGCGCAGGGCGGCACGGCCGGCGGCCAGAACACGGCCGCCGTGCGCAAGCCGCGCACGGGCGCGCGGACCACTCCGCGCACGCGCAAGGCGCGCCTGCGGGTGGCGAAGGCCGATCCGTGGTCGGTGATGAAGGTGAGCTTCCTGCTCTCCATCGCGCTGGGCATCTGCACGGTGGTGGCGGCCTCGGTGCTGTGGATGGTCATGGACGCCATGGGCGTCTTCTCGACCGTGGGCGGCACGATCAGCGAGGCCACCGGCTCCAACGAGTCCAACGGCTTCGACCTGCAGTCGTTCCTGTCGCTGCCGCGGGTGCTGATGTTCACCTCGATCATCGCCGTGATCGACGTCGTCCTGATGACGGCGCTGGCCACGCTGGGGGCGTTCATCTACAACCTGTCGGCCGGTTTCGTGGGCGGTGTGGAGCTGACGCTCGCCGAGGACGAGTGAGCCCGGAGGGGGCCGGTCGGTAACCGATTTTGGGACTGGCCCCCACGTGCGCTAATCTTCAGGAGTCAGCGCGCGGGACACACACCGCAAAGCGCGGCGGGGCTATAGCTCAGTTGGTTAGAGCGCATCCCTGATAAGGATGAGGCCACAGGTTCAAATCCTGTTAGCCCCACAGAAGGCCTTTCGAAGGCCAGAAGGCCCTGTAGAACCCTTGGTTCTACAGGGCCTTCGTCGTACCCCTGGAAGGACGCATTGAACGCGGACACCATCGCTCTGCTCTCCCTCGCCGTCGCGGTCCTCGCGTTGGGCGTGGCCGTCGTGGCGCTCGTCCCCGCGCGCCGGTCGGCGACCGCTTCGGAGCGGTCGGCCGCGGCCGCGGAACGGGCCGAGTTGGCGGCGGTGAAGGCCGCGGACCGGGCCACCTGGATCCAGCAGGAACAGGCGACCCGGGAGGCGTACCGCTCCGTCCTGATCGAGTTCAGGACCGCCGTCGTCGACGTCGAGCACGCCGCCGTGTCCGTCGAGATCGCGCGGGACACGCACCTGGCCGGTGACGACCTCCGTACCGTGGAGCGCCGAGTCGAGCAGGCCCTGGAGTCCCTGAGCGTCGTGCACGAGAAGTTCGGCCCCGAGGTCGGCGAGGACATGGAACACGCGCTCCTGGCCGTGGCCGAGGTCGCGCACGCCCGCGCCGACTCCGTCCACGACACGAGCGGGGAGCGCGACTGGCACGTGGGCGAGGGGCGTCCGCCCATGACGGCGGCCGAGGTCGGCCTGGAGTTCGGCCGGGCGCTGAACGCCTTCGACGAGGCCCATCGCCACTACCTCACGAAGGATCTGTCGCAGGGCCGGTGAGCGGCTCGTACGGTTCACCCGTCCGGCCCGATTGTTGTGTCGGACGCGTTGTCGGCCTAGGTCACTGATCGGTATCGGTCGGTGTGTAGAGTGGGCGTCAGAAGTCTCCTACGTCAACGAAAGACGAGGTCGCGCGGTGAAGAAGCTGCTCCTGGTTGCACTGGCCGCCATCGGCGGGCTCCTCGTGTACCGCCAGATCCAGGCGGATCGCGCCGAGCAGGACCTGTGGACGGAGGCGACCGACTCCGTGCCCGCAGGTTCGGGTGTGTGAGACCCAACAGTCTGTGTGTGCGAGGCCCCGGCCGCTGTGAGCGGCCGGGGCCTCGTGCTGTTCGCTGGAGCGAATGAATTGGTTGCTCTTGCGAAGCGCCTGGGGGTGTGGCGGCCTGCCGGGCCGACGGAGGGTGCCGGGTCTAGGCCTGGATGAGCGCCCATATCCCCACGGCGAAGCAGACCATCGCCACGAGAAGCACGGGGACGGCCACCTTCGCGGGCGGCCCCGTGCGGTGGGCGGGGGGTGCGTCGGGGGCGACGCCGGGGGCCGCCTGGAGGACGGTGTAGGGCAGCGTGTGGGGCGGCTGCGGCTGCGGCGGCTGATGCGTTGGTGGCGTCTGATGTGTCTGTGGCGTCTGTGGCGTCTGTGGCGTCTGTGGCGTCTGTGGCGTCTGTGGCGTCTGTGGCGTCTGTGGCGTCGGTCTGGGGGCGAGCGCCGGAGCGTACGCCGGGGCGGGTGGCGGCACGGAGACCGGCTGGGTCGGTGTCCGCGGCGGCGGGGGCGGTATCCGTGCCGACGGCAGCGACGGCAGCGACGGCGATTCCGGCAGCGACTCCTGCTGCTGCGGCGGCTGCGAGCCCGGCAGCCACCCCGGCTGCGACTCAGGCAGTGACGGCGGCAGTGACGGCGGCTGCGACCCGGGCAGTGACCCGGGCAGTGACGGCGGCAGCGACGGCGGCTGCGGCGACCGCGCGGGTTCGGGGCCGTTCGGGCCGAAGCCGGCGGGCAGCGGGCCTATCTGGTCGAAGATCTCGACCGGTTCGTCGGGCCCGGCGGGTTCGGGCAGCAGCTCCACCGCCGCGCTCAGCGCCTTGCGCACGCCCGTGGCCGTCCGGAAGCGGGCCTGCGGGTCGGGCTGGAGCAGCCCGGCCAGGACCTGCCACAGGGGCTCCGGGATGCCCTGGGGGGCGCCCGGGGTGCCGTGCGCCAGGAAGTACTCCACGAGGGCCTGGGCGTCCGGCTTGCGGCCCTGGAGCAGATAGAGCGCGACCAGGCCGACGGCGAACAGGTCGGCGGCGAAGTCCGGCTCGGCGCCCTTCAGTTGCTCCGGCGCGAAGTAACCGGGCGTCCCCATCACGTAGTCGGTCTCGGTGAGCCGGGGTTCGCCCTTGCGCATGGAGATGCCGAAGTCGGACAGCCGCAGGTGCGGCCGTCCGGTTCCGGTGACGTCCAGCAGGATGTTGGCGGGCTTGATGTCGCGGTGCACGACCCCCTCCGCGTGCACCGCGGCGAGCCCGGACAGCAGCTGGTCCAGCAGACCGCACACGAAGCGGGGCGGCAGGGCGCCGTAGTCCCCGATGACGTGGGCCAGCGAGCCGCCCGCCACGAGGTCCATCGTGAAGAGGACCTTGTCGTCGTCGGCCGCCCAGCTGGCCGGGGCGAGGACGTGCGGGTGGTCGATCCTGAGCGCCTGCTCGCGGACGAAGCGCAGGAGGGTGTGGGCGTCGCTCTGCCGGAGCACCTTGGCCGCCACGTAGCGGCGGCGCCGGTGGTCCCAGGCACGCCAGACCGCACCCACCCCGCCCCGTCCGATCGGGTCGATCAGCTCGTACCGACCGGCGAAGACCTCACCCATGGCGCCGCGCCCGCCCCCCCCTGCCGTGCGGCGCCCCGCCGTCCGGCGTCAGTTCTGGTGCGCCTCGTAGTGCGCGACCGCGTCCGCGGTGCGCCCGGCGCCGTACACCCGGAGGAACTCTGCCAGTTCGGGGTGGGCCGGGGCGAGGGAGTCCGCCGCGTCGATGATGTCGCCGGCCGCGGAGACCGAGCGCAGCAGTGACTGGATCTCGCGGACCACCCGGCGCACGGTCGGCGCCCCCGCACCGGTCGTGGCCGAGCCGCTGGCGGTCAGGACGGAGCCGCCCTGGGACTTCTTGATCTCGTCCATCCGGTCGGTGGCCTCGGCGGCGCTGACGCTGCCGTCGGCGACCTGGCCGGCGAGCTCCTGGAGGGCCTGGACGCGCTGGACGACCGCGGGGTTGCCGATCTTGGCCCGCTGGCCGCTCATCAGTTGGGAGAGCATGGGCGCCGACAGACCGAGCACGGCCGCGAGCCTGGCCTGATTCAGCCCGAGATCGTCGATCAGACGACGGAAGAGCGCCCCCAGCGGCTCCCCGTACCAACTGCGCTGAAGCTCCCTGGCTCTGGCCGTGGCTTCCTGCTGCGCTGTATCCATTACTTCTCCCCATCCCTGCGGTTCGCCACTGCGAACCTCGATCAGCATCTTACGGAGCGTGGTCGCCGACGGGGAGTCCCAATCCTTTTGCGGGATACGGGGGGTGACCCGGTACTCTGTTGTCGTTCCGGGGCCTTAGCTCAGTTGGTAGAGCGCTGTCTTTGCATGGCAGATGTCAGGGGTTCGACTCCCCTAGGCTCCACTCCGGAAGTTCATCGAGAGACCCCTTCCGACCTGCGCGTACGTGGGTCGGGAGGGGTTTTCTCGTAGGCCCTCGAGGGCGGGTGAGTGGCCCACTTCGAGAGCGGGCGAATGGACCGGGACCCCTGGGCCACCGGGCCCTAACGTCGTGTCCATGCCGAACACCGGGACGAAGCCCACGCCCTCCGCCCGAACCCACCGGGCGCTGCTCCTCGCCCAGCTCGCCAACGCGGTCGGCGACGGCGCCTTCTACGTGACCTCGGCCCTCTACTTCTCCCTGGTCGTCGGGCTCTCCGCCGCGCAGATCGGCGCCGGGCTCGCCCTCGCCTGGGGCATCGGCTCGGTCGCCGGGGTGCCCCTCGGCCACCTCGCCGACCGGCGCGGGCCGCGCGGCACCTCGGTGTGGCTCGCCCTGGCGACCTCGGGGGCCGTCGCCTCCTTCCTGCTCATCCGCTCCTTCCTGCCCTTCCTGCTCGCCGCCGCGGTGTACGCCACCGCCCAGAGCGGGCTCGCCGCCGCCCGCCAGGCCCTGCTCGCGGGGCTGGTCGAGCCGGCCGCCCGGGTGGGGATGCTGGCCAGGGTGCAGGCCACGCTGAACGCGGGGCTCGCGGTCGGCGCCGCGCTCGGCGGCCTCGCCCTGCACGCCGGCACGCGCGGCGCGTACCTCGCCGTCCTCGCGCTCGACGCGCTGGGCTTCCTCGTCTGCGCCCTGGTGCTGCGCGCGCTCCCGCCGGTGCCGGGCACGGGGGCCGCGGCCGGCGGCCCGGCCCGGCTGGTGGTGCTGCGGGACCGCCCGTACGCCCTGCTCACGCTCCTGAACGCGCTGCTGCTGCTCCGGCTGCCGCTGCTCAGCCTGGCGCTGCCGTTGTGGATCGTGGAGCGCACCACGGCGCCCGGCTGGACGGTGTCGGCGCTCTTCGTCCTCAACACGGGCGCGGTCATGCTCTTCCAGGTGCGGGCCGCGCGCTCGGTGACGGGGCCGGCCGAGGCCACCCGGGCGGTGGGGCGCTCCGGCCTGGTGATGCTCGCCTCGTGCGCGGTGTTCGCGGTGACGGCGGTGGGCCTCGGGCCCGGCCCGACGGTCGCGGTGCTCGTGCTGGGCGCCGTTCTCCAGGTGGTCGCGGAGATGCGCCACTCGGCGGGGTCGTGGCAGATCGGGCTGGGACTCGCGCCGGCCGACCGGATCGGCCAGTACCAGGGCTTCTACGGCACCGGCGTGCCCGTCGCCAGGACCCTCGGGCCGCTGCTCGTCACCACGCTGCTGATCGGCTGGGGAGCGGCCGGCTGGCTGGTCCTGGGCGGGATCTTCCTGGTGGCGGGCCTGGCGACGGGGCCGGCGGTGCGCTGGGCGGAGCGCGTGCGGGCGGCGGACGCGGTGCCGGGTGCGCTTGCGGGTGCGCTTCCGGGCGTGGGGGAGCCGGCCGGGGTCCGCTGAGCCGGACGGGTGGTGTTCATCGGAAGAACTGCGCGGACGCGGCGTCGCTCCGGGGAATCGCGGCGCCCGTACACATCATGAGGAAGGTACGAAAAGCGCGCAATCCGAAATGAACCATCCGAGAAATCGGATACCGCCCACAACGTCACGAAAGTGAGGGGTCATGGCAACCGCCAAGGTCAAGCAGTTCTGGACCGCCTTCATCTCCGTCCTCTTCGCCCTGCTCGCCTCCCTCGGCCTGGCGAGCCCCGCCACCGCCGCCCAGCAGCCCGCCCTCCAGCAGGGCGAGGAGCCGGCCGTCGCCGGTGGCGCCGGGACCGCCACCGCCGCGCGTCCCGCCGTCTCCGTACCGGCACAGCGGAGCCATCAGTGGCGCACGACGCAGGGCCGCGCCCTGCCGCCGACCATCAAGCAGCGGATCGGCGCCGAGGCGCACGGTTCCTCCCCCGCCGTCCGCCACCTGCGCGCCGACTCCCCGCTCACCGGCACGGAGCCGGCCGGCTCCCGCGGCACCGACGGCCTGACCGGAGCGGCGCTCACGACGCAGGCCGACCGGACCGCGACGGCCGCGTAGGGCGCGCGGGATCATCCGCGCGCCCTCCGCGTCCGTCCGTACTCCGCACGGCGACCGGCCGGCGATCAGCGACGCTCCTCGTCGCGGTCCGTGGCCTCCGCGTCGGCCTCCTTGGCCGCCACCTCGGGATCGAGTGACGAACCGCCGTCGTCGACGGACGACAGCCCGGTCTCCTCGTCCACCTCGGTGGGAGCGGGCGGCTCGACCAGCCAGTCGGGGTTGGCCTGCTTGTCCCACCACCTCCAGGCGCAGAACGCGCCCACCGCCAGCACGCCGAGGATCACGACACCCTTGGCGAGGCGTCCGGCCCTGGCCCGACGCTCCTGATGCTTCACGATCTTCTCGATGTCCCTCGGCGTCACCTGCCCGCGCAGCGCGGCCCAGGCGGCGACGGAACGCGCCCCGGCCTCGTCGAGGACCGGACCGGTCGCGGCGACCGCGTGCTCGACGCGCGGCACGGTGTAGTCGGTCGCCTGACGGGCGGCCTTGCGGGTCACGGCCGCCGCACGATGCGCGGCCTCGTCGACCCGCGGCGGTACATGCGGTGCGACATGGCAGTCGTACTGGTGACGCGCCTGAGCGCGAGCCTGCGACGCGGCCTTCGAGACCTTCGGGCCCAGCTTGTCGCGCGCATCCTGCGCATACTGCACGGCCTGGTCTCTGGCCGATTCCGCGTACGGCGCCACCACTTCCGCGGCGTGCAGGACGCTCTCCTTCGCCGAACCTGTCGCGGCGCGCACGCTGTCCATGCGGGTCACAGGATTCCTCCTCCTCGGTGGCGATGTCGGTTTTTCACCTTTCCATCCTTTTCGGAATCATGCCTGTCCGACCGCTGTCCGGCATGCGGGGCTGGCATCCGGGGCATGCGAGGATCGGACCCGCGGGCGCAGACGCGCCGGTGCACAGGTGTGGAGGAAGGCGGATCGTGGCCGAGCAGCTGTACGCGACTCTGAAGACCAGCCAGGGTGACATCGAGATTCGGCTGCTGCCGTTCCACGCCCCGAAGACGGTCAGGAACTTCGTCGAGCTCGCCACGGGCGAGCGCGAGTGGACCGACCCGGCGACCGGCGCGCTCACCACGGCCCCGCTCTACGACGGCACGGTCTTCCACCGGGTGATCAAGGGCTTCATGATCCAGGGCGGCGACCCGCTGGGGAACGGCACGGGCGGACCCGGCTACGAGTTCGCCGACGAGTTCCACCCGGAGCTCTTCTTCGACAAGCCCTATCTGCTCGCGATGGCCAACGCCGGACCGGGCACCAACGGCTCGCAGTTCTTCATCACGGTCGGCGCGACGACCTGGCTCAACCGCAAGCACACGATCTTCGGCGAGGTCGTCGGCGAGGCGAGCAAGAAGGTCGTGGACGCGATCGCGACCGCCGAGACCAACCCGCGCACGGAGCGCCCGGTCGAGGACGTCGTCATCGAGTCCGTCGTCGTCGAGAAGCGCTGAAGCCGGCTGCCGGCGCGCTGACCGGCGGCCCGTACTCGTACACCTGCTCGTGGTCGTAGGTCCGTGCGTGCCCGTACCCCCCCCGTGTACGGGAACCTTGGCGCCCCGCCCGTCCGTCTGGAGGGCGGGGCGGTCTGTTGGCCCCGCCACACCCGTGGCACCCGCCGCACCCGCCCGCGCCAGTCGCCTCGTCCTCGGGAGGACGCCTCATGGACCCGCAGTCCGGTCTGCCGCGCTGCTACCGCCACCCGGACACCGAGACCGGGATCCGCTGCACCCGCTGCGAGAAGCCGATCTGCCCGCAGTGCATGGTCTCCGCGTCCGTCGGCTTCCAGTGCCCCGACTGCGTGCGCAACGGCTCCGGCACCGGTCACGCGCCCGACGCCAACCGGCCCAGGACGCTCGCGGGCGGCCGGGTGGAGACGGACGGGCGGCTCGTCACCAAGATCCTGATCGGGATCAACCTGGCGCTGTTCATCGCGGTCCAGGTGCTCGGCGACCGGTTCACGGACCAGCTGGTGATGATCGGCTACGCCTACAACCCGCTGCTCGGCGAGGTCGTCGGGGTCGCTGACGGCGAGTGGTACCGGCTGCTGACCTCGGCCTTCCTGCACCAGGAGATCCCGCACTTCCTCTTCAACATGATCGGCCTGTGGGTCATCGGCGGGATCGTGGAGCCGGAGCTGGGCCGGATCCGCTACACCCTGCTCTGCCTGCTCTCGGGCCTCTCGGGCTCGGCGCTCGTCTATCTGGTCGACGCCCCGAACCAGGCCTCGCTGGGCGCCTCGGGCATCGTCTACGGCCTGATCGGCTCCTGGGTGGTGCTCGCCCGTCGGCGGCGCTACGACATGCGCCCGGTCTTCCTCTTCGTGGCGCTGTCGCTGCTGCTGACCTTCACCCGCCCGGGGATCTCCTGGGAGGCCCACATCGGCGGTCTGGTCGGGGGAGCGCTGGTCACCTTCGCCATGGTCCACGCGCCGCGGGAACGGCGGGAGCTGGTGCAGTACGGGGTCTGCGGGCTGGTGCTGCTGATCGACCTGGGGATCGTGCTGGCCCGGACCGCCGCGCTCACCTGAGCCGGACGGCCTGTGGATGAGCTGTGGACGGGCCGCGGGGAAAGCTTTCCCCAGAGTTATCCACAGTGCGTGGCCGCTTGGCCACTCTGGTCTGGACATGACTACGCCCCCCACTTCTGAGCAGGTGTTTTCTCTCAGAAGTGGGGGGCGAAAGCTTTCCCGGATGGCGTTCTCGCGGTCGTACCGGCGTCAACCCCGTGGGAGTTATCCACAGATCTTCGTAAGTTATCCAGTGCTGTGCACAACGCTGTGGATAACCTCAGGGCAGAGCTTGACGAGGGGCGGGGTGAGCCGCTACTTCCACTGCGTCGAGACGCCGAAGCCCGCGGCGATGAAGCCGAAGCCGACCACGATGTTCCAGTTGTTGATGGACTTGACCGGCAGCGTGCCGTCGGTGACGTAGAAGACCACGATCCACACCAGCCCGATGGCGAAGAGCGCCAGCATCACGGGCGCCACCCAGCTGCGGTTGGTCAGCTTGATGGAGGCGGCCTGCTTGGTGGCGGGCGGCGGCGTGTAGTCGGCCTTCTTGCGGATCCGTGACTTCGGCACGAGGGACTCTCCTGTCGATGCGCTGCGTGACCGCGCAGGGAACTGTGGCTGGCGCCGGGATGTGACGCAGGAGGACCGCTGCGTCCCCCGGGCGTCCGTTAGCGTAGTGGTTCCGCGGCACCGAAGGGGATCAGGGTACGTTGAGCAATTCCGCCGACACTCCCGCAGGGCCGGGCCGAACCACGAGGTGGCGCCCCGTCCGGGTGCTCACCGCTGCCGTTTTCGCCCTCGCCGGACTGATCTTCGTCACCAGCTTCAACACCGCCAAGGGCACCAACCTGCGCACCGACGCCTCCCTCCTGAGGCTCTCGGACCTGATCGAGGAGCGCAGCCACAAGAACGCCGGCCTCGACGAGACCACCGCCGCCCTGCGCCGCCAGGTGGACGCCCTCGCCGCCCGCGACGACGGCTCCACCGAGGCCCAGGACGAGCGGCTGCGCGCCCTTGAGGCCTCCGCGGGCACCGCCGAGACCGCGGGTCCCGGCCTCACCGTCACCCTCGACGACGCCCCGCCGAACGCCCAGGCCGCCCCCGGCTATCCGGAGCCGCAGGCCAACGACCTGGTCATCCACCAGCAGGACCTGCAGGCCGTCGTCAACGCGCTCTGGCAGGGCGGCGCCAAGGGCATCAAGGTCATGGACCAGCGGCTCATCTCCACCAGCGCCGTCCGCTGCGTCGGCAACACCCTGATCCTCCAGGGCCGCGTCTACTCGCCGCCCTACAAGATCACCGCCGTCGGTGACCGCGGCAAGCTGAACAAGGCCCTCGCCGACTCCCCCGCCATCCAGAACTACCGGCTGTACGTGAAGGCCTACGGCCTCGGCTGGAAAGTCGACGAGCACAAGGCGGTGACTCTGCCCGGCTACTCGGGCACAGTGGACCTCCACTACGCGAAGCCGGTGAGCTGACCGGTCCGCCGACCGGGGGGAGCCGGGGTGCCGTGACGGCGGGGACGAGGGCGCGGACCGCCGGGCGACCGGCCGCCGGGCCGGCCGGGGCGCGGGCGCTGCGCCTGGCCGTACGGAGCTTCAGCGAGCTGTGCATCACCGTCGGCGCCGTGATCGTCCTCTTCGTCGTCTACGTCCTGTACTGGACCGGCGTGCAGGCCGGCACCGCCACCGCGGGCCAGCTCGACACCCTCCAGCGGGAGTGGGTCGACCGCCCGGTCGAGGCGCCCGCCGCCCCCCGCGCGGCGGCGCCCCCGAAGCCGTACACGGCCGGCAAGGGCTTCGCCGTGATGTACGTGCCCCGGCTCGGCAGGGACTGGGAGTGGCCCGTCCTGGAGGGCACCGCGGCCGGCACCCTGAAGAAGGGCCTCGGCCACTACGCCGGCACCGCCCGCCTCGGCGGCACCGGGAACTTCGCCGTCGCCGGCCACCGGCGCACCTACGGCGACCCCTTCAAGGACTTCCCCCGGCTGCGCCGCGGCGACGCCGTCGTCCTCACCGACGGCACCACCTGGTACACGTACCGGATCGACCGCGAGCCCTACCGGACGGTGCCCACCGACATCGGCGTCATCGACCCGGTGCCCGGGAAGTCGGGCTTCGACGGGCCCGGCCGCTACCTCACCCTCACCACCTGCGACCCCGAGTGGGGCAGCAGCCACCGTCTGATCGCCTGGGCGCACCTGGACGCCACCCAGCCGGTGACCGACGGCCGTCCACAGGCTTTGGACAGCTGACCCCCGGCCGCCCCCGCGCCCCGTACTCTGGTCCCCGTAACGAACGGAAGGGGCAGCGGACGTCATGTACGGATGGATCTGGCGGCATCTGCCGGGCAACGCCTGGATAAGGGCACTGATCTCGGTCGTGCTGGTCCTCGGGGCCGTCTACGTCCTCTTCCAGTACGTGTTCCCCTGGGCGGAGCCGCTGCTTCCGTTCAACGATGTGACGGTGGACGGCCAGTGAGCGCACGGATTCTCGTCGTCGACAACTACGACAGCTTCGTCTTCAACCTCGTCCAGTACCTCTACCAGCTCGGTGCCGAGTGCGAGGTGCTGCGCAACGACGAGGTCGAACTGAGCCACGCCCAGGACGGCTTCGACGGCGTGCTCCTGTCGCCCGGGCCCGGCGCGCCCGAACAGGCCGGGGTCTGCATCGACATGGTCCGCCACTGCGCCGCCACCGGGGTGCCGGTCTTCGGCGTCTGCCTCGGCATGCAGTCGATGGCCGTCGCCTACGGCGGGGTCGTCGACCGCGCGCCCGAGCTGCTGCACGGCAAGACCTCCCCGGTCAGCCACGAGGGCAAGGGCGTCTTCGCCGGGCTGCCCTCGCCGTTCACCGCGACCCGCTACCACTCGCTGGCCGCCGAGCCCGCCGCGCTGCCGGCCGAGCTGGAGGTCACCGCGCGCACCGAGGACGGCATCATCATGGGGCTGCGGCACCGTGAACTGGCGGTCGAGGGCGTGCAGTTCCACCCCGAGTCGGTGCTCACCGAGCACGGTCACCTGATGCTCGCCAACTGGCTGGAGCAGTGCGGCGACAAGGGGGCCGTGGCGAGGTCGGCGGGACTCGCGCCGGTGGTGGGCAAGGCCGTCGCGTGACGAGCGGGTCGCCGTGGTTCCGGGCGACGGACGGACCGGAGGGCGAGCCGTACCCCCAGGGGACGCCCGCCCCCGCACCCGTACCCCCGCACGGCTACGCCCCCGGACCCGTACCGCCCGCGTACGAGGCCGAGACGGCCGTCTACGAGGCGATACCGGGCCCCGAGGCACATCTGGGCCCCCAGCCGCCCCAGACGCCCCAGGGGGCGTACGAGGGGGCTTACGCGGGGTCCTACGAGCCGGTGCGCGAGGTGCCGACGTACGACACCCCGACGTACGACACCCCGACGTACGACACCCCGACGTACGACACTCCTGCCTACGACACCGCGGCCTACGACCCGCCGGCCTATGACCGGCCGACCCATGGCCGGCAGGCCTACGACACCCCCGCCCACGACGCTCCGGCGTACGAGGCGCCGACGTACGAGGCACCGGACTACGACGACGCCCCGGCCCCGGACGGGCCGGCCGACCCCCGCCCCGCCGACGAGGGCGCCGCTCCGCTGCCCGGGCCCGGCCGCGCCGAACGGCGCCGCGCCGCCCGCCGCAAGGGACGCGCCCCCGAGCCCGACGCCGCGCCCCAGCAGACCGCGGCCCCGCTCTCCCGGGTCGAGGCCCGGCGGGCCGCCCGCGCCGCCAAGGACAGCATCGGCGTCGTCCTCAGCCGGGTCGTCGGCGAGCTCTTCATCACCTTCGGCGTCGTCATGCTGCTCTTCGTCACCTACCAGCTGTGGTGGACCAACGTCCGCGCCGGCCAGCAGACCGACCGGGCCAAGGCGCAGATCGAGAACTCCTGGCAGCAGGGCGAGAGCCGCCCCGACGCCTTCGAGCCCGGCCAGGGCTTCGCCATCATGTACATCCCCAAGCTGGACGTGGTCGCCCCCATCGCCGAGGGCATCAGCAAGACCAAGGTCCTCGACAAGGGCCTGGTCGGCCACTACGGCGAGGGCAAGCTGAAGACCGCCATGCCCGGCGACAAGCAGGGCAACTTCGCCGTCGCCGGCCACCGCAACACCCACGGCGAGCCGTTCCGGTACATCAACCAGCTCAAGCCCGGCGACCCGATCGTCGTCGAGACGCAGGACGCGTACTACACGTACGAGATGGCGAGCATCCTGCCGCAGACCTCGCCGTCGAACGTCTCGGTCATCGAACCCGTCCCGAAGGGTTCCGGTTTCACGAAGCCGGGCCGCTACATCACGTTGACCACCTGCACGCCCGAGTTCACGAGCACGTACCGCATGATCGTGTGGGGAAAGCTGGTCGACGAACGCCCGCGCAGCAAGGGGAAGCCGGACGCGCTCGTAGGCTGAGCCCCACCGAGACCACCCACTTTTTCGACGGGACGACCCAGTGTCACGTGCGCGCAACCGGATCGCCGGGCTGATCAGCCTCTTCGGCGAACTCCTCATCACCGCCGGCCTGGTCCTCGGCCTCTTCGTCGTCTACTCGCTGTGGTGGACCAACGTCATCGCCGACCGCGCCGCCGACAAGGACGGCGACCAGGTCCGCGACCACTGGGCCAGTGGCCCCGGCGCGCTCGACACCAAGGACGGCATCGGCTTCCTGCACGTCCCGGCCATGGGCGACGGCGAGGTGCTCGTGAAGAAGGGCACCGACAGCGAGGTCCTCAACAACGGCGTCGCCGGCTACTACACCGACCCGATCAAGTCGGCGCTGCCGCAGGACAAGCAGGGCAACTTCACGCTCGCCGCGCACCGGGACGGGCACGGCGCGAAGTTCCACAACATCCACAAGATGAAGAACGGCGACTCGATCGTCTTCGAGTCCAAGGACACCTGGTACGTCTACAAGGTCTACAAGACGCTCCCGGAGACCACGAAGTACAACGTGGACGTCCTCCAGCCCGTCCCCAAGGAGTCCGGCAAGACCCGCCCGGGCCGCTACATCACCCTGACGACCTGCACCCCCATGTACACCTCGGACTACCGCTACATCGTCTGGGGCGAGCTGGAGCGCACCGAGAAGGTCGACGCGAACCGCACCCCGCCGGCGGAGCTGCGCTAGCGCGCACGGAACGCCCGCCCGGCACCCGCTGCCGACGACGTAAGCCCCGGCATCCAGGATGCCGGGGCTTACGTCATGCGGTGGTGCGTGCGGGGTCCTAACCGAACCAGCCGCCGCCGCCGTCCTTCTCCGTCTTCACGTTGATCGCCTGGTTCGGCTGGCCCTGCGCGCCGGGCTGCGGGTCCTGCTCCTTGACCCGGGCGTCGCCGCTGTTGGGGCCGTCCACGTTGCCGAGCTGGTAGCCGAAGGCCGCGAGCGTCGCCCGGGCCTGGTCCAGGGTCATGCCCGTGACCAGCGGGATCGGCTGGGTCTGCTGCTGCGGGCCCTTGGAGACCTTCAGCACGACCTGGACGTCCTTGGGCTGGTCCGTGTTCCCGTTCGGGCTCTGGCTGATGACCGTGCCCATCGGCTGGTCCGAGTCCACGTCCTGGCGGGAGACGTTCGTGAAGCCGAGCACCTGGAGCTGCTGCACCGCCACGTCGTACGTGCGGCTGGTGACGTCCGGCAGCTGCGACTTCTGCTTCTTCGCCACCGTGATCGTGACCTTGGAGTTCTTCTCCGCCGGCGTACCGCCCTGGGGGTCCTGCTTCAGGACCTTGCCCGGGTCCTCGTCGGACTCCTCGGTCTGCACGACGACCTGGAAGCCCTTGCCGCGCAGTACCTCCTCGGCGTTCGCCTGCTGCTTCTCCGTGACGTCAGGGACCTCGATCTGCGGCGCGCCCTCGGAGACGACGACGGAGATGGTCTCGTCGACGTTCATCTTCGCCGTGCCGTCCGCCACCGGCGTCTGGCTGCAGATCGTGCCCTTCGGCTGGTCGCAGCGCTCGGTGCCGGACTGCGCGACCTTCACCTGCGCATTGGGCGCGAGGCGCTCCGCCTCCTTCAGCGTCTTGCCGACGAACTGCGGGATCACGACCTGCTGGGCCCCGTCCTTCTTGTCGAAGATCGAGACACCGATGAAGATCGCACCCACCAGCACCAGGAGCCCCGCCAGGATCAGCAGGATCGTCGAGGTGTTGGACTTCTTCTGCCGGCGCCGGTCGCCCCGGCGGTCGTCGTACCCGCCGTAGCCGCCGTCGTCCCCGTTCACCGGGGGCAGCATCGTCGTCTGGCCGGCCGGGTCCGCCTGGCGCAGGGCCGTCGTCGGCTGGTCCTCCGGGTAGCCGCCGTAGCCGCCGCCGTAGCCGACCGCGCCCATGGCGGCGGTCGCCGCGACGGGCTGGCCGTCGAGGCAGGCCTCGATGTCGGCGCGCATCTCGTCGGCGGACTGGTAGCGGTAGTCGGGGTCCTTGACCAGCGCCTTCAGGACGATGGCGTCCATCTCGGGCGTGATCTCGGGGTCGAAGACGCTCGGCGGCTGCGGCTCCTCCCGCACGTGCTGGTACGCGACGGCGACCGGCGAGTCGCCGATGAACGGCGGCCGCACCGTCAGCAGCTCGTACAGCAGGCAACCGGTGGAGTACAGGTCGGAGCGGGCGTCGACCTGCTCGCCCTTGGCCTGCTCCGGGGAGAGGTACTGGGCCGTGCCGATCACCGCGGAGGTCTGCGTCATCGTCATGCCCGAGTCGCCCATGGCGCGGGCGATGCCGAAGTCCATGACCTTGACCTGACCGGTGCGGGTCAGCATCACGTTCGCCGGCTTGATGTCCCGGTGCACGATCCCGGCGCGGTGCGAGTACTCCAGCGCCTGGAGGATGCCGACGGTCATCTCCAGCGTCCGCTCGGGCAGCAGCTTGCGCCCGGAGTGAAGCAGCTCACGCAGCGTCGAGCCGTCCACGTACTCCATCACGATGTACGGAATGGAGACGCCGTCGACGTAGTCCTCGCCGGTGTCGTAGACCGCGACGATCGCCGGGTGGTTGAGCGAGGCGGCGGACTGGGCCTCCCGGCGGAACCGGGCCTGGAAGGACGGGTCACGGGCGAGGTCCGCCCGCAGCGTCTTCACGGCGACGGTGCGGCCGAGCCGGGTGTCGTGCGCGAGGTAGACCTCGGCCATGCCACCACGGCCGAGCACCGAGCCCAGCTCGTACCGGCCGCCGAGGCGACGCGGCTCTTCCATAGCTACTCCAGCCCTCTCCGTCTGTCCCGACCGCACCCGTGTGTGGTCCGGCGGTGTGTGCTGTTCGCGCATACGCTACCGGCCGCGGGACGACGCTTCGTCCGTCGGCCGCCACCTGATACCCGACCGGTATCCGGCCCCGGACCGCGGGACCGGCTCAGCCCTTGCTCTTCAGGACCGCCTTCATCACGGCCTTCGCGATCGGGGCGGCCAGGCCGCCACCGGAGATGTCCTCACGGTCCGTACCCGCCGAGTCCTCCACCACGACCGCCACGGCGACCGGCGAACCCTGGGCCGTCTTGGCGTACGAGATGAACCACGCGTAGGGACGCTTGGCGTTCTTCTCGCCGTGCTGCGCCGTACCCGTCTTGCCGCCGACCTTCACGCCGTCCATGTCCAGCGCCGCGTTGCCGCCGGTGCCGTTCTCGACGACGTTCTCCATCATCTCCTGCAGCTGCTGCGCGGTGCGCTGCGAGACCGGACGGCTCAGCTCCTCCGGCTCGTTCTTCTTGATGATGTCCAGGTTCGGCGCCCGCAGCTGGTCGATCATGTACGGCTTCATCAGCTTGCCGTCGTTGGCGATCGCCGCCGTCACCATCGCCATCTGCAGCGGGGTCGTCGCCGTGTTGAACTGGCCGATCGACGACAGCGCGTTGCCACCGCGGTCGGCCTTCTTGTCGTACACGGAGGCGGCGGAGCGGACCGGCGTGAACTGCTCGGCGTTGAAACCGAACTTCTCCGCCATCTCGACCATCTTGTCGCGGCCGACGTCGTCACCGAGCTTCGCGAACACCGAGTTGCAGGAGACCCTCAGCGCGTCGTTCAGCGTCGCGTTGGCACAGCCGCCGGCGTGGTTCTTCATCGGCAGCGTGGAGAGCGGGATCTTCCAGCCCTCGGGGGTGTCCGTCGGCGCGTTGATGTCCGTGACCTTGCCGCTCTCCAGCGCCGCCGCGGCCGTGACGACCTTGAAGACGGAGCCGGGCGGGTAGATCTCGCGCAGCGCGCGGTTCAGCTTGGGCTTGTTCTTGTCCTTCTCCAGCGCCTGCCACGCCTTGGCGTCCTTGTCGTGGTAGCCGGCGAAGGAGGCCGGGTCGTACGACGGGGTGGAGGCCAGCGCCAGGATCTTGCCCGTCGACGGCTCGATCGCGACGACCGCGCCCGTCTTGTTGCCGAGCCCCTTGAACGCGGCCCGCTGCGCGGCCCCGCTCAGGGTCGTGACGACGTCGCCGCCCTTCTTCTTCTCGCCCGTGAACATCGCCAGCGTGCGGTCGAAGAACAGCCGGTCGTCGTTGCCGGTGAGGATGCCGTCCTCGATCTTCTCGATCTGGTTGGCGTCGAAGGCCTGCGAGGCGTACCCCGTCACCGGCGCCCACATGGCGCCGTCCACGTACGTCCGCTTGTACGCGTAGAAGTTGTCACCGGAGTCGACGGAGCCGGTGATCGGCTTGCCGTCCACGATGATGTTGCCCCGCTTGTTGGAGTACCGCTCGATCGTGACCCGCTTGTTCTTCGGGTGCGCGTTGAGCTCGTCGGCACGGACGTACTGGAGCCAGTTGTCCCGCAGCAGCAGGGCGAGGACCAGCAGGCCGCAGAAGATCGCGACCCGGCGCAGCGGCTTGTTCACGGACGGACCACCTGCGTCATCTCGGCGTCGGGGTTCGGGGCGGGGGAGGGCGCGGGACGCCGCGCGGTGTCGCTGATCCGGATCAGCACACCGATCAGCGCCCAGTTGGCGATCACGGACGAACCACCGTAAGCGAGGAACGGCATCGTCATACCGGTCAGCGGGATGAGCCCCATCACACCGCCGGCGACGACGAAGACCTGCAGCGCGAACGCGCCGGACAGACCCATCGCGAGGAGCTTGCCGAACGGGTCGCGGGCCGCGAGGGCCGTGCGCACACCGCGCTCGATGATCAGGCCGTACAGCAGCAGGAAGACCATGACGCCAGCCAGACCCAGCTCCTCGCCGACCGTGGCGAAGATGAAGTCGGAGTTCGCGGCGAAGCCGATCAGGTCCGAGTTGCCCTGGCCGAGACCGGTGCCGAGGATGCCGCCGGAACCGAAGGACATCAGCACCTGCGTCATCTGGTCACAGGCGTTGGCCATGTTGCTGCCCTCGGGCGCCGTCTTCAGGCAGCCGAACGGGTCCAGCCAGGCGGCCACACGCGACTGCACGTGGCTCGCGGTCGAACCCACGACCACCGCACCGCCCGCGGACATCAGCAGACCGATGACGATCCAGCTGGTCCGCTCCGTCGCCACGTACAGCATGATCACGAACATGCCGAAGAACAGCAGCGACGTACCCAGGTCGTTCTCGAAGACCAGGATGAGGAGGCTGACCGCCCAGATCGTCACGATCGGACCGAGGTCACGGCCACGCGGCAGGTACAGCCCCATGAACCGGCGGCTCGCCAGCGCCAGCGCGTCCCGCTTCACCATCAGATAGCCGGAGAAGAACACGGCCAGGACCAGCTTCGCGAACTCACCGGGCTGGATGGAGAAACCGGCGACGTTGATCCAGATCTTGGCGCCGAAGACGTCAGAACCGAGACCCGGCACCAGCGGCAGCAGCAGCAGCACCAGGGCCGCCACCATCGAGATGTACGTGTAGCGCTGCAGCACCCGGTGGTCCTTCAGGACCAGGAGCACGCCGACGAACATGGCGATGCCGATCGCCGAGTACAGCATCTGCTTCGGCGCGTCCGGGCTGAACGAGCCGTACGCGCTCGTCGCCCGCTGGATCAGCCGCGGCGACTGGTCCAGCCGCCAGATCAGGACCAGGCCGAGCCCGTTGAGCAGCGTGCCCAGCGGCAGCAGCAGCGGGTCGGCGTACGGCGCGAACTTGCGCACCACGAGGTGCGCGACGCCCGCGAGCAGGGTCAGGCCCGCCCCGTAACCGAGCATGCCGGGCGGCACCTTGCCGTCGATCGCCAGACCGACGTTCAGGTACGCGAAGACCGGGATGGCGACGGCGAACGCCAGCAGCGCCAGCTCGGTGTTCCGGCGGCTCGGCGCCTCGATGGCGCCG
Source organism: Streptomyces showdoensis (assembly GCF_039535475.1). Lineage (NCBI taxonomy): Bacteria > Bacillati > Actinomycetota > Actinomycetes > Kitasatosporales > Streptomycetaceae > Streptomyces > Streptomyces showdoensis. Next base: position 1,700,689 of record NZ_BAAAXG010000026.1, read on the forward strand.
ATCGTGGTCGTGTTGGTGACAACGCTCATGGTGGTGAAAGGCCCCCTACGGGTCTGCCTACTGCTTGCCGCAGTTCGAGGCCAGCTTCTGCTCCTCCGCGGACAGGGTCGGACCCGGGGACGGTGCGGCTGTGGTGGGCTTGGAGTTCGGGGACGCGGCGCCGTCCGTGGTGGGCGGCGGCGTGCTCGCCTTGTCCGCGGCGGAGGCGGCGGCCTTGCGGCGCTCCTCCGTCTTCTTGCAGGCCGAGGCCTGCACCGCGAGCTCGGAGATCTTCGTCTGCGCCTTGCCGAGGCTGCCGCCGGCGATGGTGTCCTCGACCTGCTTGCGCTGGTACTCCGGCAGGTACTTGAGTTCGATCTCGGGATGGTCCTTCTCGACCTCCGAGAGCTTCACCCACGCCAGGTCCTGGCTGATGCCCCGGTACAGCGCCACGTGCTCGTCCTTCGAGCCCACGAAGTACTGCGTCTGCGTCCAGCGCCACCCGCCGTACAGCGCACCGCCGACCACGGCGAGTGCCAGCACCAGCAGGAAGGACCGCTTGAGCCATCTACGGCCCGCGGACCGCGGCTTCACGAAGTCGTCGTCGACGTACGCACCGAAGGAACCCTGCGGCGGCATCCCGCCGTACCCGTGGTCGTCACCGCTGCCGGGCGGGCCGAAGCCGCCGGCCGGCGGCTGCTGGTGCGGCGCCGGCCGGCCGAGCCCGGAGGCACGGCCCGCGGGCGTGTGCATCGCACCGCCGTCGTTCAGCTGCGCCTGGTTCTCGGCGACCGCGCCCACGATCACGGGGGTGTCGCTGAGGTGACCGGCGAGGGTGTCGCCGCCGTCGACGTCCAGGACGTCGGCGACGATCACCGTGATGTTGTCCGGGCCGCCGCCGCGCAGCGCGAGCTGGATCAGCTCCTGCACGGTCTCCTGCGGGCCCTGGTAGCTGGCGAGGGTCTCCTCGAGCGTCTGGTGCGAGACCACGCCCGACAGGCCGTCGGAGCAGACCAGGTAGCGGTCACCGGCCCGCACCTCACGGATGGAGAGGTCGGGCTCGACGTGATCGCCGCTGCCCAGCGCCCGCATCAGCAGCGAACGCTGCGGATGCGTCGTCGCCTCCTCCTCGGTGATCCGGCCCTCGTCGACGAGCCGCTGCACCCAGGTGTGGTCCTGCGTGATCTGCGTGAGCACGCCGTCGCGCAGCAGATAGGCGCGCGAGTCGCCGACGTGCACCAGGCCGAGGCGCTGGCCCGTCCACAGCAGGGCGGTGAGCGTCGTGCCCATGCCCTCCAGCTGCGGGTCCTCCTCGACCATCATCCTCAGCTGGTCGTTGGCGCGCTGCACCGCCGTACCGAGCGAGGTGAGGATGTCGGAGCCGGGGACGTCGTCGTCGAGCGTCACCAGGGTGGAGATCACCTCGGACGAGGCGACCTCACCGGCGGCCTGGCCGCCCATGCCGTCGGCGATGGCGAGCAGCCGGGGACCGGCGTAACCGGAGTCCTCGTTGCCCTCGCGGATCATGCCCTTGTGCGAGCCCGCGGCGAAACGCAGTGACAGGCTCATGCGCACCTGCCCTGTCGGCGCCGCCTCGGGGTGCCGCCGGTCTCGAGCCACACTGCCCACCCTCCGGTCGGGAGCCCGTACCCGCCCTGGCCCGCTGCCCGGGCCGCCAGACGCTGCCGGGGGCGGTCCGTCGTGGGGACCGTCCCGGCGCGCATGCTCCGTTCGCGCTCACTCATGATGTAGCACTACTTCCGCAGCTCGATGACGGTCTTGCCGATGCGGATCGGCGCGCCCAGCGGAATCGGCGTCGCGGTGGTGAGACGGGTCCGGTCGAGGTACGTGCCGTTCGTGGACCCGAGATCCTCGACGATCCACTGGCCGTCCCGGTCCGGGTAGATCCTGGCGTGCCGGCTCGAGGCGTAGTCGTCGTCCAGCACGATCGTCGAGTCGTGGGCCCGGCCCAGCGTGATGGTCTGCCCCTGCAGGGCGACCGTCGTGCCGGTGAGGGTGCCCTCGGAGACGACGAGCTTGGTCGGGGCGCCGCGGCGCTGCCGCCCGCCACCGCCGCTCGCGGCCTGCTGCTGGCCGCGCTGCTGCGGAGGCGCCGCCTGCCGCGCGTTCTGCTGCGGACGCGCCTCCTGGCGGCGCGAACCGCGCTGGGTGACCCGCGTGCCGAACAGGTCACTACGGATGACCTGGACGGCCACGATCACGAACAGCCACAGAACGGCCAGGAAACCCAACCGCATGACCGTCAGGGTCAGCTCTGACATTGCCCCCGCTTCACCCTTCGGCTTGCCGGTAAACGATGGTGGTGCTGCCCACGACGATCCGCGAGCCGTCGCGGAGCGTAGCGCGGGTGGTGTGCTGCCCGTCCACCACGATGCCGTTGGTGGACCCGAGATCCTGGATCGTCGAGGGCGTTCCGGTCCGGATCTCGCAGTGCCGGCGGGAGACGCCGGGATCGTCGATCCTCACGTCCGCGTCGGTGCTGCGGCCGAGGACCAGAGTCGGGCGGGAAATCTGATGACGGGTGCCGTTGATCTCGATCCAGCGGCGCACCTGGCCGCCCGCACCCGCCGCGCCGGACGCGGCGGCCGGGCCGCCGGGGCGGGCCGTGGCCGGAGCCGTCGGACGGTGCCCGGGCATGGCCGGGGCACCCGGCGGCGGAGCCGCGGGCATCGGCGGGGCACCGGCCGGCCCGCCGGCGGGCGGGTAGCCGTAGCCCCCGCGGGCCGGCTGCTGCTGGTGACCCTGCGGCGCCTGCGGGAAGCCCCCGCCGGCGTTCTGCGGCGGCTGCTGCTGTGACGAACTCGACGCGAGCGTACGGCTGCGCACCCGGTACAGACCGGTGTCGAGGTCCTCGGCCTTCTCCAGGTGGACCTTGATCGGCCCCATGAAGGTGTACCGCTGCTGCTTGGCGTAGTCCCGGACCAGACCGGCGAGCTCGTCGCCGAGCTGACCCGAGTAGGGGCTGAGGCGCTCGTAGTCCGGCGCGCTCAGCTCCACGATGAAGTCGTTGGGGACGACGGTCCGCTCGCGGTTCCAGATCGTCGCGTTGTTGTCGCACTCGCGCTGGAGCGCGCCGGCGATCTCGACGGGCTGGACCTCGGACTTGAAGACCTTGGCGAAGGTGCCGTTGACCAGACCTTCGAGTCGCTGCTCGAACCTCTTCAGGACTCCCATGGGGCACCTCCTCCGTCGTTGTCGTCCTGGTACTGCTTACTGATCGTATCCACGCGTCGGGAAATCGGCTGGTTCCCCTTCTCTGCCCTGTGGACGAGTGTCACCTCTCACAGACCTTCCGCAGACCTTTCGCAGACTTTCGGCGGACCTTCCCCACGGATCGTAGAGGCGGCCTGTGGACAGTGTCCCGCACGCGGCCTCGGAGCAGGAGGGCCCCTTGCGTCACTCGTCCCCCTCGCGGCCCTCGCGGCCGTCCCCGCACTCCGCTTCCTCCCGTCCGCCTCACAGCTGCCCGCCTCTCCTCGCCTCTCCGCTGCCCGCCTCTCCGCTGCCCGCCTCTCCGCTGCCCGCCTCGCCCGTCCCGTCCGTGTCTCCTCGTCTCGCCCCGGCCTCCCCGGCTCTGCCGGCTCGCCCTTCCCTCTTCCTTCCCTCTCCCTCCCCTCTCCTCGTCATCCCAGGCGGGGGCGAAACAACGGATGTGAATCCACCGCCGCCGACGTGCTAATCTTCAGATGTCGCCAGGCGGACGGGCCAAAAAGCCAAGAAGCTCGGAGATCACCCAATGCGCGGGTGGCGGAATAGGCAGACGCGCTGGATTCAGGTTCCAGTGCCCGAAAGGGCGTGGGGGTTCAACTCCCCCCTCGCGCACCAGACGGAAGCCCCGTAGATCGAAAGATCTACGGGGCTTCCGCGTTGTGTACGGCGGTGAGGCCGGCGGCTGCCCCGGCCGGTCGCGACCGCCGCTGCGACGTCCGTCGGTGCGGGACGTCACGAAACCGCTGCGACGTTCGTCGGTGCGAGGCGCGACGAAAGAGGACGGCGGACCGGCCGCGGCGCCGCCTATCGTGCGGGCGTGGAAGCTCCTACGAAGATCAGGTCATGGCCCGGCGCCGCCTGGCAGTGGTTCGTGGTGCCCGGCCAGTGGTCGCGCCGCAGGACCGCGGGCGAGGTGGTCCTCGCCCTCGTCATGGCGCTGCTGGCCGCCGGCGCCGAGGACGTGTTCCGCGCCGGCGAGGGCTGGGCCCTCGCGGGCGTCGCCCTGGGCTCCGCGGTCCTGTCGCTGCTGCGCCGCAGGCTGCCCGCGACCGTGCTCGTCGTCACGTCGTTCCTCGCGCCCTTCATACCGGGCTTCCTGGCGCTCCTGATCCTCATCGGCTGGTCCGCGGGACGCTACATCGCGGGCGCCGGGCGGGCCCTCGCCGCGTTCACCGCCGCGTACGTGCTGAACCTCCTGGGCACGGTGATCGAGGCCTGGGACCAGCGCATGATCCTCACCCTCGCCTTCATCACCACCCTGTACTTCCTGGCCACCACGCTCGCGCCCGGCCTCGCCCACCGCTACTGGACCCAGCGCCGGACCCTGCTGCACGCCCTTCAGCAGCGCAACGCCCAGCTGATCAGGGAGCGGGTGATGATCGCCGGGCAGGCGAGGCTGCGCGAGCGGCAGCGGATCGCGCAGGACATGCACGACAGCCTCGGCCACCAACTGGCGCTGATATCGGTGCACACGGGCGCCCTGGAGGTCGACCCGAACCTGACCGACCGGCAGCGCGAGGCCGTCGGCGTGCTGCGGAACGCGTCGGTGGACGCCATGCACGAGCTGCGCGAGGTCGTCGGCATCCTGCGGGACGGGGTGGAGGCGCCCGACGAGACGGGGGGCGTACCGGTGGTGCGGCCCGGGGACGAGACGGGGAAGGCGGCCCGGGGGACCGCCGGCATCGAGGGGCTGGTGGCCGCCGCCCGGTCCACCGGGACCACGATCGAGCTCGCCCGTCACGGCGACGCGCGGCCGCTCGCGCCGGCGGTCGACCACGCCGCGTACCGGATCGTCCAGGAGGGCCTGACGAACGCCTACAAGTACGCGCCCGGTGCAGCCATCGCGGTCGAAGTGCGCTACGAGCCGGACGCGTTCGTCGTCGAGGTCTTCAACGAGCCGGCGGCGGCCGAGCCCACCGGCGTCGTCAGCGGCGGACAGGGCCTCACCGGACTGCACGAGCGGGCCCGGCTGGTCGGCGGCATCGTGCACGCGGGCCCGGCGGACGGCGGGGGCTTCCGGGTCGCGGGCGTCCTGCCGTACGGGGCGGTGGAGGCCGCTCCGTACGTCGAGCCGGACCTGGTGACGGCCGGCCTCGAACTGGGCGTCACGCCCGCGGGCTCCGCGCCCGGTTCCCCGCCCGGCACCCCGAACGGTCCGCACGGTGCCGCCCCCGGTTCTCCCGTCGATCCTTTCGTCGATGCGGCCGACGACTTCCGACAGCAGTCGCGGTGGCCCCGCTCGCGGGACGGTGGTCGGGCCGTGGTCGGAAGGCCCGACTGGACGGTGACCGAACGGGAGTGGGCGATGGCGATGCGCGCGGGCAGGGGCAGGAGCACGGGCGGCGGGATAGCGATCGGGTGCGGGATCGCCTTCGCGGCCCTCGTGCTGCTGCTGGTGGCGGGCGGCTTCGGCATCTACTTCCTGATGGGGTCGATGCAGGACGGGATGATCGGCCCGGGCGAGTACGACGCCGTGAAGGTCGGCCAGAGCGAGAAGGAGGTGCGCGAGCGGCTTCCTTCGGGTGACACCATCGCCACCACCGGCCTGCACGGAAAGGGCCCCAAGGAGCCCGAGGGTTCCAGCTGCCTGGTGCTGATGAGCTCGGAGACGGGCGAGAGCATGGAGAGCGAGCCCGTTTTCCGGTTCTGCTTCAAGGACGGCAAGCTGATCGAGAAGAAGTCGTACGAGGTCGTGCGCTAGCGCGGGGCCACGTGCCGGCGCCGGTGCGGGCGTCGGCGGGGCGCGGGCGGGAGCCCGGGTCCGTATCGTTCGCCGTTGGGGAGTGGCTGTGGCTGTGGCAGGGCGCCGGCACATCAGGGTCGTGATCGCCGATGACGAACCCTTGATCAGGGCAGGGATCAGGATGATCCTCACCTCGGACCCGGAGATCGAGGTCGTCGCGGAGGCGGCGAACGGCCGGGAGGCGGTCGACCTGGCCCGCGCCCACGCCGCCGACGTCCTGCTGCTCGACATCCAGATGCCCGTGCTCGACGGGCTCTCCGCCCTGCCGGAGCTGCGCCGGGCGGCCCCGTCGACGCGGGTGATCGTGCTGACGACCTTCGGCGAGCGGGAGAACGTGCTGCGGGCGCTGGAGCACGGCGGTGCCGGGTTCCTGCTCAAGGACACCGCACCGGCCGAACTCATCCGCGCCGTACGGGCAGCGGCCGCGGGCGACGCGTATCTCTCCCCCGCCGCCACCCGGCACGTGGTCGAGCAGCTGGCCTCCGGCCGGGAGGCGGCCCGGGCGCAGGAGGCGCGGACCCGGCTGACGGCGCTCAGCGAGCGGGAGCGCGAGGTGCTGGCCCTGCTCGGCGAGGGGCTGTCCAACGCGGACGCCGGGCGGCGCCTGCACATGAGCGAGGCGACGGTGAAGACCTATGTGAGCCGCATCCTCGCCAAACTGGGCTGCGAGAACCGGGTCCAGGCGGCCCTGCTGGCGCGGGACGCCCGCCTCTGACGCGTCCGCTCCGACGCGGCGCCCCCGGACACGGTCGGATCTGGACGCGGTCGGATGTGGACGCGGTCGGGTCTGGACGCGGTCGGGTCTGGACGCGGTCGGGTCCGACGTATCCGCTCCGACGCGTCCGCTCGACCCGGCCGGCTCAGCCCGTGGTGCCGGGGAGACCGGTGCCGCCCGCCGCGTTGTAGCGGAGCAGATAGGCGGCGAAGCGGGCGAGGTCGTCGGGCGACCAGTCCTTGAGGCGTTCCTCGTAGGCGGCTTGGCGGCTGGCCTGGGTGGAGGCGAGGAGCCGGGTGCCCCGCTCGGTGGGGTGCAGCACCTGGACCCGGTGGTCGTCCGGGTCGGGCCGCCGCTCGACCAGCCCGAGCTTCTCCAGGCCGCCGACCTGGCGGCTCACGGTCGACTTGTCCAGGAGGTAGTGCGCGGCCAGGTCCGTGGCCCGGCAGCCCTGCTGGTCGTCGATGTGGGCGAGGAGCGTGTAGGAGACCAGCGGCAGCTCCGGATGGAGCCGGGCCGCCGCGGCCCGCGCCCGGCGGGCGAAGGCGGTCAGCTCCCGCTCGATGGTGTCGAGGGATGTCTCCCGCGCGCCGTCGCTCATGGTGCGCTCCTTGTCACCAGGGATCCGGTGGCCGGGCGCGGTGGTCCGCTCCGAGCCTTCGGTTGTATAGTACAACGGTTATTTAGTTGTAAAAGCCAACCATGGAGGTTCCGGTGTCCGCAGGACCGACCACCAAGGGAGCGTTGCGCCACGTCCTCGGGCATCTGCTCACCCCCCTGCTGATGTGCGTCGGCATGGGCCTCGCCTACCTGGGCGCCTTCCACGCCCCCGCACCCCACGACCTGCGCGTCGACATCGTCGGCTCCGGTCCGCACGCCCAGGTCCTCGCTCAGACCCTCCAGGACAAGACCGCCGGCGCCCTCGACGTCCGCACCGTCCCCGATCGCGCCACCGCCACCGCGCACCTGCGCGACCGGTCCAGCTTCGGCGCGTACCTGCCCGGCGGCGGACAGGCGGCCAGCGGGGCTACGGGCGCCCGTCACGTGGCCGACGGGACGACGGGCGGCGGGCCGGCTGCCGACGCCTCCCCGGGGCCCGAACTCCTCGTGGCCTCCGCCTCCTCCGACACCAGCGCCATGGCCGCCGAGAAGGTCTTCACCAAGGTCGCCGCCACCCAGGGCGAACCCCTGAAGGTCACCGACGTCGCCCCCGTCTCCCCCGGCGACCCCACCGGACAGGGAGTCTTCTTCCTCCTCGTCGCCCTCAGCATCGGCTCGTACGCCTCCGTCGCCGTCATCGGCGGCGCCGGAGCCGTACTCCCCATGCGGATCAGGGCCCTGCTCGCCGCGGGGACGTCCCTCGTCGTCAGCCTCATCGGCGCCGTCTTCGCCGGACCGCTCTTCCACCTCGTCGACCGCGGACTCGGCGGAGTCTGGGCCCTCGCCTGGCTGTACTGTGCCGGCATCCTCCTGGTCGGCGTCGGACTGCACACCTACCTCAAGCGCTGGACCACCCTCGGCGTGATGGTCCTGTTCGTGATGCTCAACTTCACCAGCTCCGGCGGCATCTACCGCCCCGAGCTCCAGCCCGGCTTCTTCGGCTCGCTGCACGCGTTCTGGAACGGCGCGGGCTTCGTCGAGGGCGTCCGCGGCCACGTCTACTTCGACGGGCAGGGACTCGGCCGGAACGTCCTCGTGCTCGCCCTGTGGTTCCTCGCCGGGGCGGTGCTCACCGTCGCCGCGGGGAGGACCGAGGGGAGGCGCGCGGCGGCCGCGGCGCCGGTGGCGTCGAGGGCGTCGGCGGTGTCGGCGGCCGGTGCCCGGGGACGGTCCGAGCAGGGCGCCAAGGCGCAGATCGAGGAGGACATCGAGGAGGAGATCGAGGAGGCCGTCGGGGTCTGACCGGCCCCGGAGCAGTCCGACCCCGGGTGGGGAAGAGTTGTCCACAGGTCGTTGTCCACAGGGGAAGACGGCCTGACGGCCCCGGCGGTACCGTCATGCCCAGTCGACGAAGTTGATGTTGGCAGGCAGGCGAGAGTCGGGGGAGGCCGTCCCATGGACGAGATCAGGACAGCGGTTCCGGGACAGCGTGAGCACACGACCCACGGAAGCGGGCGCATCCCGCACGTGGCCGGGTTCGCACGGCGCGCGGCGGGCGGGACCGAGCCGTCGGCCGAGGCCGCCGGCTCCGCCTCCGCCTCGGCGAAGGAGCGCGGCAAGGAGCTGCGGCGCAGCGTCCCCCGGTCCTCGCATGGCACGCTCGTCCTCGCCCCCGGGCGGCCCGACGCCGTGTCCGCCGTGGAGGAGTCCAGCCGGGGCCGGGTCGCCGCCCTCGCACCGATACGGGTCGGCAGGATGGCGGCGAGCCCCTTCGCGTTCCTGCGCGGTTCCGCCGGGCTCATGGCCCACGACCTCGTCGGCTCACCCGTCACCGGCATCACCGCCCAGATATGCGGCGACGCGCACGCCGCCAACTTCGGCCTCTACGGGGACGCCCGAGGCCGGCTCGTCATCGACCTCAACGACTTCGACGAGACCGTCGTGGGCCCCTGGGAGTGGGACCTCAAGCGGCTCGCCACCTCCCTCGTGCTGGCCGGGCGCGAGGTGGGCGCCGACGAGGAGATGTGCCGGGCCGCCGCCTTCGACACCGTCGGCGCCTACCGCCGCACCATGCGGCTGCTCGCCCGGCTCCCCGCACTCGACGCCTGGAACGCCATCGCGGACGAGGAGCTCGTCTCCCACACCGACGCCCGCGACCTCATAGGCACCCTGGAACGGGTCTCGGCGAAGGCCCGCAACAACACCAGCGCGCGGTTCGCGGCCCGCTCCACCGAGGCCGTCACCGACGAGGAGGGCGGCGGCAGACGCTTCGTCGACGCGCCGCCCGTACTGCGCCGGGTGCCCGACGAGGAGGCGGCGGCCGTGGCCGCCGCGCTCGGCGAGTACCTGGAGACCGTGTCCGAGGACCGGCTGCCGCTCCTCGCCCGGTACGCGGTGCACGACGTGGCCTTCCGCGTGGTCGGCACCGGCAGCGTCGGCACCCGCTCCTACGTGGTGCTGCTCCTCGACCACCGGGGCGAGCCGCTGGTCCTCCAGGTCAAGGAGGCCCGCCCCTCGGCGTTGCTGCCCTACCTTCCGGCGGCCGGCTTCGCGGTCCCGGACGCGGGGCACGAGGGACGGCGCGTGGTGCTCGGGCAGAAGCGGATGCAGGTCGTCAGCGACATCCTGCTCGGCTGGACGACCGTCGAGGGGCGGCCGTACCAGGTGCGCCAGTTCCGCAACCGCAAGGGCAGCGTGGACCCGGCCGCCCTGACCGCCGAGCAGGTCGACGACTACGGCCGCATGACCGGCGCCCTGCTGGCCCGGGCCCACGCCCACAGCGCGGACCCGCGGCTGATCGCCAGCTACTGCGGCAAGAACGAGGAGCTCGACGAGGCCGTGGCGGCCTTCGCCGTCGCCTACGCGGACCGCACCACCGCGGACCACGAGGACCTGCTGTCGGCGATCCGAACGGGCCGCATAACGGCGGAGCTGGGCGTCTGACGTCCGGACCGTCTTCATAGGGGGCGGGGCGGGGGGGAGAGAGCGGGAGGGGAGGGGGAGGGGGAGGGAGGGGGGAGCCCCCCCGGAGGGACCGTAGGCTGGATGGGACGAGCCGGAACGAGGACGTGGACGGGCGTGGACGTGAGCGTGGACCAGGGCGTGGGTGGCGGGTCCGAGGGTGAGCGGCCCGAGGCGCGCCTGGAGCAGGCCGTGCGGGTGGCGGAGCAGGCGCTGATCGAGTTCGAGATCGCGGTGGAGACCTTCCGGGTCGAGGTGGAGAACTTCTCCCGGCTGCATCACCAGCGGCTCGGTCCGATGTACGCCCGTCTCGACGAGCTGGACGCGCAGATCGCGGAGGCGCGGGCGGCGCGGACCGGGGACCCGGAGGACCTGCGGCGTGCCCAGGAGGCGCGGGCCGCGGTCATGCCGATGCCCGGGGTGGACGAGCTGTTCCACGACTGGGTGGACTCCGACGGGCTGTCGGCCGAGGCGGCGGCGATGCTGACCGACCGGCCGGTGCAGCCGCCGAAGCGGGTGCGGCCGTCCGACGAGGTGCGCAAGCTGTACCGCGAGCTGGTGCGGCAGGCGCATCCGGATCTGGCCCGGGAAGAGGGCGAGCGGCAGCGGCGTGAGGAGTTCATCACGCGGGTGAACGCGGCCTACGCCCGTGGGGACGAGGCTCTGCTGCGGGAGCTGTCCGAGGAGTGGGCGGCCGGGCCGGTGGCGGAGGTGCGGCTGAGCGAGAGCGAGGAGCTGTACGCGCGGCTGGAGTGGCTGTCGGACCGCAAGGAGATGCTGTCGGGGGCGGCCCGGGAGCTGGAGGACAGCGCGATCGGCGCGATGCTGCGGATGGCTCCGGACGATCCGGACCGGCTGCTGGAGGAGATCGCCGAGCAGTTGCTCGCGCAGGTCTCCGAGCGTGAGGCGGAGCTCGCCGTGCTGGTGCGGCCGGTGCAGTAGGTTTCGATGGTTCGGCGCCCGCGTTCGCGGAGTGCCACCGTCGTGCGAGAGAGAAGGCCTGACCCATGAATTTCGCCCCGCTGCCGTCGGTGGACGCGGCCTCCGTGCCGGCCGATGCCCTGGTGCTGGACGTCCGGGAGGACGACGAGTGGGCGGCCGGTCATGTCGAGGGTGCGCTGCACGTGCCGATGAGCGAGTTCGTCGCGCGGTTCGGTGAGGTCACGGAGGCCGTGGCCGAGGGCCGGCGTGCGTTCGTGATGTGCCGGGTGGGTGGCCGTTCGGCTCAGGTCACGCAGTATCTGGTGCAGCAGGGCATCGACGCCGTGAACGTGGACGGCGGGATGCTGGCCTGGGACGGTGCGGGGCGCCCGATGGTGGCGGACGGCGGGAGCCCCGCGTACGTGCTGTAGTTCAGGCGAGGGGGTGGGCGGCGAGCAGGTCGCCCAGTTCCTCCTCGTGGGCCGCGGCGGGGCCGAGGGCGAGTTCGAGGTGCTTGGCCCAGGCGTGGTAGCGGTGCAGCGGGTAGTCGGTGTCGGCGCCGAAGCCGCCGTGGAGGTGCTGGGCGGTCTGGACGACGCGGCGTACGCCTTCGGAGGCCCAGATCTTGGCGACGGCGATGTCCCCGCCGGCGGGGAGCGGTCCGCCGGCGTCGGTGGTGAGGCGCCAGGCGGCCTGCCACAGGGTGGCCTCCATGGCGCGCAGGTCGATGTAGCGGTCGGCGGCCTGGACGGCGACGGCCTGGAAGGTCGCCACGGGGTGGCCGAACTGTTCCCTCTTGCCGGTGTACTGGCTGGTCATGGTGAGGACCTGTTCGCCGAGGCCGAGGGCGAGGGCGCAGGTTCCGGTGGCGAGGAGGTCGCGGAGCCGTTCCCAGGCGCCGTCGGTGTCGATGACGTCGGCGGGGTCGAGGCGGACGCCGTCGAGGTGGAGTTCGGCGAGGAGTTCGCCGTGGGTGCCGTACTGGTCGGCGAGGGTGAGTCCCTGGTGGGTGCGGGGCAGCAGGGCGAGGACGGTCCTGCCGTCGGGGGTGTGCGCGGGGACGGCGATGAGGTCGGCCCGGTGGGCCCAGGGGACCGCTCCGGTGTGGCCGTCGAGGGTCCAGCCGGTGGCGTCCTGGTGTGCGGTGACGGCGAGGGGGGCCGGGTCGTGGCCGGTGCTGCCGTGGGTGGCGGCGGTGAGGACGAGTTCGCCGCGGGCGACACGGGGGAGGAGGGCCGCGGCGGTTTCGGCGGGGGCGTCCCGTTGGAGGGTGACGGCGACCGCGGTGGTTTCGAGCAGGGGGACGCGGGCGAGGACGCGGGCGGATTCGCGCAGGACGAGGCAGAGCGCGATGGCGTCGAGTCCGGCGCCGCCGTGGGCGGGGTCGAGGAGCAGGCCGAGGAGGTCGGCTGCGGCGAGGCGGGCCCATAGGGGGCGGTCGTAGTCGTCGGAGACCGCGCCGGGGGTGAGGGCGGGGCTGGGTACGGCGTCGGGTGCGACGTCGGAGAAGACGGCCTTGGCCGCCTCGACGGCGGCGTGCTGTTCTTCGGTGAAGGTGAAGTCCACTGCCCTGTCCCTTCCGGCCCTGTCGATCTGACGGATCGTCAAGATAGAACAGGTTCTACCGGAAGGGAATGGGCGGGATCCGCCTGTCAGCGGTCGAAGTCGAGCTCCACCTCGGGGGTCGCCGGGTGGGACTGGCAGGCCAGGACGTATCCGGCGTCGGTCTCCTCGGGCTCCAGGGCGAAGTTGCGGTCCATCCGCACGTCGCCGGAGACGAGGAAGGCGCGGCAGGTGCCGCACACGCCGCCCTTGCAGGCGTACGGGGCGTCCGCCCGGGCGCGCAGCACGGTCTCCAGGAGCGTCTCGCCCTGCTGGACGGGCCAGTTGCCTGAGCGGCCGTGCAGGGTGGCGGTCAGGGTCGCGTGCGCGGGGGCGTCGGCCGAGGGGGCCGGGGCGGGGGCGGAGCCGTCGTCGACGTGGAAGATCTCCTGGTGGACGCGTGTCCGGTCGACGCCGAGCTCGCGCAGGGCCCGCTCGGCGCTCTGCACCAGGCCGAAGGGGCCGCACAGGAACCAGCCGTCGATGCCGTCGACGGGGAGCAGCGCGGGCAGCAGGGTGGTGAGCCGTTCGTGGTCGAGCCGGCCGGAGGGGAGTCCTGACTGCTGTTCCTCGCGGGAGAGGACGGTGACCAGCTGGAAGCGGTCGGGGTGGCGGTCCTTGAGGTCGGCGACCTCGTCGAGGAACATCGTGGAGGCCGCGGTGCGGTCGCTGCGCACGAGGCAGAAGGTGGCGTCGGGCTGCCGGGCGAGCAGGGTGGCGGCCATCGACAGGACCGGGGTGATGCCGCTGCCGCCGACGACGGCCGCGAAGTGTCCGGGCCGGGGGGCGAGGACGAAGCGGCCCATGGGTTCCATGACCTCGACGGTGTCGCCGACGGCGAGTTCCTTGAGGGCGTAGGTGGAGAACTCGCCGCCGTCGACGAGGCGGATGCCGACGCGGAGGACGGGCGTCTCGCCTTCGGGGGCTGCGGGGGCGCAGATGGAGTAGGTGCGGCGGATCTCTTCGCCGTGGGCTCCGGTGCGGCGCAGGGCGAGGTGCTGGCCGGGGGTGTGGCGGTAGGTCTCGCGCAGCTCGGGCGGGACGGCGAAGGTGACGGCCACCGAGTCGTCCGTGAGCTGCTCGACCTCGCTGACCCGGAGCGGGTGGAATCCGGCCCGTCCGGTCTTTGAGGACTGCATCTACAACTCCTTGAAGTGGTCGAACGGTTCGAGGCAGGCCGTGCAGCGGCGGAGTGCCTTGCAGGCGGTGGAGGAGAAGCGGCTGAGGAGTTCGGTGTCGGTGGAGCCGCAGTGGGGACAGCGGATCGCGAGGGTGAGGGGGACCGGTCCGCCGGCGGGGCCCTGGGGGCGGGGCGGGGCGATGCCGAACTCGGTGAGTTTGCGGCGGCCTTCGGCGGTGATGTCGTCGGTCGTCCAGGCGGGGCTGAGGACGGTGATGACGGTGACCTCGGGTACTCCGTGTGCGTGGAGGGCCTGTTCGATGTCGGAGGACATCGCCTCGATGGCGGGGCAGCCGGTGTAGGTGGGGGTGAGTTCGACCTCGACGCGGCCGGGCGCGAGGACGTGGACGCCTCGGACGACGCCGAGTTCGGCGAGGGTGAGGACGGGCAGCTCGGGGTCGGGGACGGCGCCGGCGATGCGGGCCAGGTCCTCTTCGAGCGCGGTCGGCGCGGTGGCCGGGTCGGTGGCCGGGGTGGTGGTCACCATGACGCGCCCGGGTGGCTGCGGTGCAGGTGCTGCATTTCGGCGAGCATCCGTCCGAAGGACTCGGTGTGCAGGCCTTCGCGGCCGGCGCCGGCCTTCCAGGCGCCGGTGCGCGGGCCCGTGGGGACGGTGAGGGTGGCCTTTTCGAGGACGGCGGTGACGGAGTCGAGCCAGGTGCGCTCCATCGCGGCGGTGTCGAGGTCCAGGCCGTCGAGGGGCTGGAACAGTTCGCCGGTGTACCGCCAGAGGGCGTCGCAGGCCTGCTGCATGCGCCGGTGGCTCTCCTCGGTGCCGTCGCCGAGGCGCAGGGTCCAGTGCTCGGCGTGGTCCTGGTGGTAGGCGACTTCCTTGACGGCCTTGCCGGCGAGTCCGGCGAGGGGGCCGTCGCCGGCGGCGAGCGCGCCGTAGAGGAGCCGCTGGTAGGTGGAGAAGTACAGCTGGCGGGCGATGGTGTGGGCGAAGTCGCCGTTGGGCTGTTCGACGAGCTGGCAGTTGCGGAAGGCGCGCTCTTCGCGGAGGTAGGCCAGTTCGTCCTCGTCGCCGACGAGGGAGAGCAGGATGCGGGCCTGGCCGAGGAGGTCGAGCGCGATGTTGGCGAGGGCGACCTCCTCTTCCAGGACGGGGGCGCTGCCGGCCCACTCCCCCAGGCGCTGGGCGAGGACGAGGGCGTCGTCGCCGAGGGCGAGGGCGGCGGCCGGGGTGGTGGCTGGCTGTGCGGTCACAGGTGCTTCACCCCGTCCGGGATCTCGTAGAAGGTGGGGTGGCGGTAGGGCTTGTCCGCCGAGGGCTCGAAGAAGGGGTCCTTCTCGTCGGGGGAGGAGGCGGTGATCTCGGTGGAGGGGACGACCCAGATCGACACGCCTTCGTTGCGGCGGGTGTAGAGGTCGCGGGCGTTGCGCAGGGCCATCTCGGCGTCCGGTGCGTGGAGGCTGCCGGCGTGGGTGTGGGACAGTCCGCGGCGCGAGCGCACGAACACCTCCCACAGCGGCCATCCGTCGGTGGTCATGCCCGTGCCTCCCCGTCCGTGTGCTGCTTCGCAGTGTGCTTCTCCGCGTAGGCCGCGGCGGCTTCCCTGACCCAGGCGCCGTCCTCGTGTGCCTGGCGGCGCTTGGTGAGGCGCTGCTCGTTGCAGGGGCCGTTGCCCTTGAGGACGTCCCAGAACTCGGCCCAGTCGATGGGGCCGAAGTCGTAGTGCCCGCGCTCCTCGTTCCACTTCAGGTCGGGGTCGGGGAGGGTGAGGCCGAGGGATTCGGCCTGCGGGGCGGCGATGTCGACGAAGCGCTGGCGCAGTTCGTCGTTGGAGTGGCGCTTGATCTTCCAGGCCATGGCCTGGGCGGAGTGGGTCGACTCGTCGTCCGGCGGGCCGAACATCATCAGGGAGGGCCACCACCAGCGGTCGACCGCGTCCTGGGCCATGGCGTGCTGGGCCTCGGTGCCGCGGGAGAGGGCGAGGAGGGCCTCGTACCCCTGGCGCTGGTGGAAGGACTCCTCCTTGCAGACCCGGACCATGGCGCGTGCGTACGGTCCGTAGGAGCAGCGGCAGAGGGGGACCTGGTTGGTGATGGCGGCGCCGTCCACGAGCCAGCCGATGGCGCCGACGTCGGCCCAGGTCAGCGTGGGGTAGTTGAAGATCGACGAGTACTTCTGGCGGCCGGAGTGGAGCTTGTCGAGGAGCTCGTCGCGGCTGGTGCCGAGCGTCTCGGCGGCGCTGTAGAGGTAGAGGCCGTGGCCGGCCTCGTCCTGGACCTTGGCCATGAGGATGGCCTTGCGCCGGAGGGAGGGGGCGCGGGTGATCCAGTTCGCCTCGGGCTGCATGCCGATGATCTCGGAGTGGGCGTGCTGGGCGATCTGGCGGACCAGGCCGGCGCGGTAGGCGTCGGGCATCCAGTCGCGGGGCTCGATGCGCTCGTCGGCGGCGACGGCGGCGTCGAACACCGCTTCGAGGGCGGCCTGTGTCGCCGTCTCTGCCGTCACCGGTGTCGCTGTCGTCTCTGCCGTGCCTGCGGTCATCGGACCCCCTACCGACCGATCGTTCGGTTGAATGACTTCAATGGTCGTTCGGCGGCCCGTATGGTGTCAACCTCTGTGGATAACTGCTTGGGCCGATCGGGAGCGGGGCGCGATGGACTCGGACGACGACAGGGGCGTGCGCGAGGACGCCACCGAGACCGCAGCCCAGGACGAGCCCGCGCCCCCGGACGAGCCGGCGGGGCCGGACGAGCCGGCGGGGCCGGACGCCCCGGAGCGCCACGACGGGTCCGTGCCGCCGGCCCGGCGGTCCGGGGCCGGGATCGCCGGGCTGTCGCTGCCGTACCAGGTCGTCGCCGCCGTCGCGCTCGCCGTCCTGGGCGTCTTCGCCTGCGTCCACGTCGCGATGGTGTTCCTGCACGTCGCCCCGTCGAACACGCTGACCAAGCAGCACGGCGAGGCCGTCGACGACTGGATCTACCCCGAGTTCGAGCAGAACTGGAAGCTCTTCGCCCCCAACCCGCTCCAGCAGAACATCGCCGTCCAGGTGCGCGCCCAGGTGGCCGGTGACGGCGGGCGCAGGACCACCGGCTGGATCGACCTCTCCGCCCAGGACGCCGCGGACATCCGAGGCAGCCTGCTGCCGAGCCACACCGAGCAGAACGAGCTGCGCCGGGCCTGGGACTTCTACCTGAACTCCCACACCGACGACCACCGCCCCAACGGGCTGCGCGGAGAGCTCTCCGAGAGCTACATGCGGCGGATCGTGATGCTGCGCCTCGACGAGCGGGATCTCGGCGGCACGGTCGAGCGGATCCAGCTGCGCTCCGTGACCACGCCCGTCCCTCCGCCCCCGTGGAGCGGCGAGAAGACCGGCGCGCAGCCGGCCTTCCGCAGCTACCCGTGGTGGCGGATCACCGATGCCGACCGGCCCGCCGGGGCCGCGGACGCCGAGGCCCGGGGCCTCGCGCCGAACCGTACGGAGGCCGGCCGATGAGCCGCACCCCCGCTGCCCCCGCGCAGCCCCGCGTCCCCTTCGACCGGCGGCTCGCCCGGGCCGTCCAGAAGGTCACGGCCGAGGCCCTCGGCCCGTACCAGACGGCGATCGTCCGGATCGGCTTCTCGCTCACCTGGCTGCTGTTCCTGCTGCGCGAGTGGCCGCACCGGCTGGAGCTGTACGGGCCCGACGGCCCCTGGTCCTGGGAGATGGGCCGCCGGCTGATCGCCGACAACCACGCCTTCACCGCCCTGATGTGGTCCGACGGGCGGCTCTGGTTCGAGCTCGTCTACGGGCTCGCGGTGCTCTCCTCCGTGCTGCTGCTGCTCGGCTGGCACACCCGGGCCGTGTCCGTGGTCTTCATGGCCGGCGTGCTGTCCCTGCAGAACCGGTCCATCTTCATGGGCGACGGCGGCGACAACGTCGTCCACATCATGGCGCTCTACCTCGTCCTCACCCGCTGCGGCCAGGTCTGGTCGCTCGACGCCCGGCGGGCGGCCCGGCGCGGGCGCAGCGGTGGCGGCGCGGAGCGCGGCCCGGACCGCGACCTGGTGGGACCGCTGCTGTGGACGGTCCTCGGCGGCCTCCTCCTCGCCGCCACCTGGTTCTCCGAGCTCACCGGCGAGTGGTGGCTCGTGGTGCTCATGTGGGTGCTGTGGCTGGGGCAGGGGCTGTGGTGGCTGGTGTGCCGGTACGCCGACGACGAGCCGCGCACCCTGCTCGACGTCATCGCCAACCTCACCCACAACGCCGCCCTCGTCGTGATCATGGTGGAGGTCTGTCTGATCTACGCCACGGCCGGCTGGTACAAGATCCAGGGTTCGCGCTGGCAGGACGGCACCGCGCTGTACTACCCGCTCAAGCTGGACTACTTCTCCCCCTGGCCGGCCCTCTCCGACCTGCTGGGGGCGAGCGGGGTGATGGTGCTGCTGCTGACCTACGGCACCGTGATCGTCCAGGTCGCCTTCCCCTTCACGCTCTTCAACCGCAAGGTCAAGAACGTCCTGCTCGCCGTGATGATGCTGGAGCATGCGGGCATCGCCGTGCTGCTGGGGCTCCCCTTCTTCTCGCTCGCGATGATCTCCGCGGACGCGGTCTTCCTGCCGACGGCGTTCCTGCTGTGGCTGGGCGCGCGGGCGGCGCGGGGCCGGGACCGGCTGCTGCGGCGGAAGCCGCCGGTGGAAGCGGTGCCCGCGCCGCCTCCCCGTACCCTCGTCGGGTGAGCACCACCGAGGAACAGCAGAGCGAGCCGGTCCAGTACGACGAGGGCTTCGCCCCCGAGGTCGGCGTCGGGCCGCACCCGGAGCCCTGGCCGCGGGGCGAGCGCTACGACCCCGAGCTGCTGGCCGGCGGCGACCGGCGCAACGTCGTCGACCGCTACCGCTACTGGACGCGGGAGGCGATCGTCGAGGACCTGGACACCCGCCGCCACGACTTCCACGTGGCGGTGGAGAACTGGGGCCACGACTTCAACATCGGCTCGGTGGTGCGCACCGCGAACGCCTTCCTCGCCAAGGAGATCCACATCGTGGGGCGGCGGCGCTGGAACCGGCGCGGGGCCATGGTCACCGACCGCTACCAGCACGTGCGGCACCACCCGGACACCCGGTCGCTGACCGCCTGGGCGGCGGCCGAGAACCTGCCGATCATCGGCATCGACAACCTGCCGGGCTCGGTGCCGCTGGAGCGCACCGTGCTGCCGCGCCGCTGTGTGCTGCTCTTCGGGCAGGAGGGACCGGGGCTCACCGAGGAGGCCCGGGAGCACGCGGCGATGGTCTGCTCGATCGCCCAGTTCGGATCGACCCGGTCGATCAACGCGGGCGCGGCGGCCGCGGTCGCCATGCACGCCTGGGTGCAGCGGTACGCGGAGATCGACTGACGGGGCGGGGCGGGGGATCCGGTCCCCCGCCCCGGCCCGGCGGGCGGGGTCAGGCCTGGCGGCGGACCTCCACCACGCGGAAGCGGTTGGAGACGAAGGCGCCGTCGCACAGCGCCGCGTTCGCCGCCGGGTTGCCGCCCGAGCCGTGGAAGTCGGAGAACGCGGCCGTCTGGTTCACGTAGACCCCGCCCGTCAGGTTCAGCGAGAGCTGCGCCGACTCCTCCAGGCAGACCTCCTCCACGGCCCGCTCGGTCTCGGCCGAGGTCGTGTACGCGCCGACCGTCATCGCACCCTTCTCGCGGACCGTGCGCCGCAGCAGCTCCAGGGCGTCGGCGGTCGAGTCGACCGAGACGGCGAAGGAGACCGGGCCGAAGCACTCGGAGAGGTACGCCGCCTCCGCGTCCGGCTTGGAGCCGTCCAGCTTCACGATGACCGGTGTGCGGACGACGGCCTGCGGGAAGTCCGGGTTCGCCACCTCGCGGGAGGCCAGTGCCACCTCGCCCAGGCCGGCGGCGGCCTCCAGGCGCGCCTTCACGTCGGGGTTCACCAGGGCGCCCAGCAGCGCGTTCGCCCGGGCGTCGTCGCCGAGCAGGCCGCCGACCGCGCCCGCGAGGTCGGCGACGACCTCGTCGTACGACTTCGGGCCCTGGTCGGTGGTGATGCCCTCGCGGGGGATCAGCAGGTTCTGCGGGGTGGTGCACATCTGGCCGCTGTACAGGGACAGGGAGAAGGCCAGGTTGGAGAGCATGCCCTTGTAGTCGTCGGTGGAGTCGACGACGACCGTGTTGACGCCGGCCTTCTCCGTGTAGACCTGCGCCTGGCGGGCGTTGGCCTCCAGCCAGTCGCCGAAGGCGGTCGAGCCGGTGTAGTCGATGATCCGGATCTCGGGGCGGACGGCCAGCGTCTTGGCGATGCCCTCGCCGGGACGCTCGGCGGCGAGCGCCACCAGGTTCGGGTCGAAGCCGGCCTCGGCGAGGACCTCGCGGGCGACGCGGACCGTGAGGGCCAGCGGGAGGACCGCGCGGGGGTGCGGCTTGACCAGGACGGGGTTGCCGGTGGCCAGGGAGGCGAACAGGCCCGGGTAGCCGTTCCACGTCGGGAAGGTGTTGCAGCCGATCATCAGCGCGATGCCGCGGGCGACCGGGGTGAACTCCTTGGAGAGCTCCAGCGGCTCGCGCTTGCCCTGCGGCTTCGACCAGTCGGCGCGGCCGGCGGGGGTGCGGGTCTGCTCCGCGTACGCGTACGCCACCGCCTCCAGACCGCGGTCCTGGGCGTGCGGGCCGCCGGCCTGGAAGGCCATCATGAAGGCCTGGCCGCTCGTGTGCATGACGGCGTGCGCGAACTCGTGGGTGCGGGCGGAGATCCGGGCGAGGATCTCCAGGCAGACCAGGGCGCGGGTCTCGGGCCCGGCGTCGCGCCAGGCGCCCATGCCGGCGCGCATCGCGGGCAGCAGGACGTCGATGTCGGCGTGCGGGTACGTGACGCCGAGGGCCGGGCCGTACGGCGAGACCTCCGCGCCGGTCCAGTCGTCGGTGCCGGGCTGGTCGAGCTCGAAGCGGGTGTCCAGCAGGGCCTTGTAGGCGTCCAGACCGGCGGCCGCGTCCAGCGAGCCGCCCTCCCCGTACGCCTTGGGGTGCTCCGGGTACGGGGACCAGTACGCGCGCGTGCGGATGGTGTCGAGGGCCTGATCGAGGGTGGACCGGTGCTTGTCGGCCAGACGGTCGGTGGTCAGCTGAGCGGCGGCCATGGGCGCAACTCCTCAATGAGCTGGGCAGGGGCAGGCGTACGGAGTTAGAGTAACCGAACGATCGGTCGGGACAAGGGGGTCCGTCGATCCTGTGGAAAACCCATCGGGGAGGATCACTCCTATGACCGCCAACACGACCGTCCAGGGGAGCGACGCGGTGTCGGCCGACGGAGCCGGACCCATCGATCCGAGCCGTGCCGTCGCCGTCGTCGGTACGGGGACCATGGGCCAGGGCATCGCCCAGGTCGCCCTGCTCGCGGGCCATCCCGTCCGCCTCCACGACAGCGTCCCGGGCCGCGCCGAGGAGGCCGTGACCGCCGTCGCGGCCCGCCTTGACCGGCTCGTCGAGAAGGGCCGGCTCGACGCGGCGGAGCGGGACGCGGCCGTCGCCCGGCTGCACGCGGCGCCCGAGCTCTCCGCGCTGGCCGACGCCGCCCTGGTCGTCGAGGCGATCGTCGAGCGGCTGGAGGTCAAGCAGGGCCTCTTCGCCGAGCTGGAGGAGATCGTCGGCGCGGACACCCTGCTCGCCACCAACACCTCCTCGCTCTCCGTCACCGCCATCGCGGGCGGCCTGCGGCTGCCCGGGCGCTTCGTCGGCATGCACTTCTTCAACCCGGCCCCGCTGCTGCCGCTCGTCGAGATCGTCAGCGGCTTCGCCACCGAGCCGGCCGCCGCCACGCGCGCGTACGAGACCGCCAGGCACTGGGGCAAGACGCCGGTGCGCTGCGCCGACACCCCCGGCTTCATCGTCAACCGCATCGCCCGCCCCTTCTACGCGGAGGCGCTGCGCGTCTACGAGGAGGGCGCGGCCGACCCCGCCACGATCGACGCGGCGCTGCGCGAGTCCGGCGGCTTCCGGATGGGCCCCTTCGAGCTGACCGACCTCATCGGCCAGGACGTCAACGAGGCCGTGACCCGCTCCGTATGGGAGTCCTTCTTCCAGGACCCCAAGTTCACGCCGTCGCTCGCGCAGCGGCGCCTGGTCGAGTCGGGCCGGTTCGGCCGCAAGTCGGGGCAGGGCTGGTTCCCGTACGCGGAGGGCGCCGCGCGTCCCGAGCCGCACACGGCGGCCCCGGCGAAGGCGCCGGAGGCCGTCACGATCCACGGCGACCTGGGGCCCGCGAAGGTGCTGGCGGAGCTCTTCGAGCAGGCCGGCGTGAAGGTCCGGCGCAAGCGCGGTGACGGGTACATCGCCCTGAGCGGCGGCGGCCGGCTCGGTCTCGCCGACGGGGAGACCTCGTTCGAGTACACGGACGAGGAGATCGTCTACTTCGACCTCGCCCTCGACTACGCCGCGGCGGGCAGGATCGTCCTGTCCACCGCCGCGCGCACCTCCCCGGAGACCCTGGAGGAGGCCGTCGGGCTCTTCCAGGCGCTCGGCAAGCAGGTCTCCGTGATCGGCGACGTGCCGGGCATGATCGTCGCCCGTACGGTCGCCATGCTGGCCGACCTCGCCGCCGACGCGGTCGACCGGGGGGTCGCCTCCGCCGAGGACGTCGACACCGCGATGCGGCTCGGCGTCAACTACCCGGCCGGCCCCCTGGAGTGGGCGGCGAAGGTGGGCCACAGGCGCCTGGTGGAGCTGCTGGGCGAACTGCACGAGCGCTACCCCACCGGCCGCTACGCGCCCTCGCTCGGCCTCGTGCGGCGTGGATACGACGACGACGTCGCAGACGCGGAGGAGAGCCGATGACCACCGCCAGACGGGACACGTACACCCCCGACACGCTGCTCTCGGTCGCCGTGCGGGTCTTCAACGAGCGCGGCTACGACGGCACCTCCATGGAGCACCTCTCCAAGGCGGCCGGGATCTCCAAGTCCTCGATCTACCACCACGTGGCGGGTAAGGAGGAGCTGCTGCGGCGTGCGGTCAGCCGGGCGCTCGACGGGCTCTTCGCGGTGCTCGACGAGCCGGGCGCGGGCCGTGGCCGGGCCGTGGAGCGGGTCGAGTACGTGACCCGGCGCACGGTGGAGGTGCTGATCGAGGAGCTCCCGTACGTGACGCTGCTGCTGCGGGTGCGGGGCAACACGAAGACCGAGCGGTGGGCGATGGAACGCCGCCGCGAGTTCGACCACCGGGTGGCCGAGCTGCTGAAGGCGGCGGCAGCCGACGGCGACCTGCGGGCCGACCTGGACATCCGGCTGGCGACCAGGCTGCTCTTCGGCATGATCAACTCGCTGGTCGAGTGGTACAAGCCGCACCCGGACTCCCCGTCGGAGCGGGAGCAGCTGGCGGAGACCGTCGTGCGCATGGCCTTCGGAGGGCTGCGCACCGCCCGCTGAGGCGGTGCGCCCTCCACGGGAGGGCCGGGAGCAGGGCTTCAGGAGGCCGGGAAAGGCTTCAGGAGGGCCGGGAGGGGGTTCGGGGGTTCACCTCGGCCTCCCTCCCGGCCCTTCGCGGTGTCCGGGCCGGCGGGGCGGGTGTCCGGGCCGCCGGCCCGGGGGACGGGCGGGGCGGGCGGGGCCGGGGGCCTCAGTCCCGCCGGTCCGGGTCCGGGTCGAGGTCCGTCTCCTCGAAGACCAGCAGGGTGCGCGTGGAGAGCACCTCCGGGATCGACTGGAGGCGGGTGAGCACCAGCTCCCGCAGGGTCCGGTTGTCCGGGGTGTGGACCAGCAGCAGGACGTCGAAGTCGCCGCTGACCAGCGCGATGTGCGCGGCCCCCGGGAGGGCCTGGAGCTGCTCGCGGACGGTGCGCCACGAGTTCTGGACGATCTTGAGCGTGATGTAGGCGGAGGCACCGTGCCCCGCCCGCTCGTGGTTGACGCGGGCGCTGAAGCCGCGGATCACCCCGTCGTCGATGAGCCGGTTGATCCGCGCGTACGCGTTGGCGCGGGAGACGTGGACCCGCTCGGCCACCGAACGCACCGAGGCGCGGCCGTCCGCCTGGAGCAGCCGCAGGATGTCCCGGTCGATCGCGTCCAGCGGGCGGGCCGGCGGCATCGGGGAGACGATGACAGGGCCCGGCGGGGATCCGGACGGGCCCGCCGGAGCGCCCGTCGAGGGGGCGGCGCCGGGGGGCGCGTTCAGGAGCTCGTCGATGGTGCGCTCCTCGACGTCGGCCATTTGTTCATCCGCCATGTCCCCCCGCCTCTCTCCAGTGGACGACCTGCACCCATCCCAAGCTGTGGAGAACCGTTTGTCCACAGGCTGAAGGTGCCTGTAGCCAAAATGCCTCCACGACCGAACAATCGGTAGGTGAGGCGCGCCACATTTCGCGCCACCCGCCTTCGGGTCTTATGCCCGCTCCCACGAGGAGGTGGACTCGTTGCAACAGCGCAGTTCGACAGTCCAAGAGCCCCCCGGTGCCGCTCTCGCCTACCGGCCCACCCCGCCGCCGGCCTGGCAGCCGCGCACCGACCCCGCCCCGCTGCTGCCGGACGCCGAGCCGCTGCGCGTGCTCGGCACCGACGCCGTGGCCGACGCCGACCCGGAGCTGCTGCGCCGCCTCTACGCGGAGCTCGTCCGCGGCCGCCGGTACAACGCGCAGGCGACCGCCCTCACCAAGCAGGGCCGCCTCGCCGTGTACCCCTCCACGACGGGCCAGGAGGCCTGCGAGGTGGCCGCGGCGCTGGCGCTGGAGGAGCGGGACTGGCTCTTCCCCTCGTACCGCGACACCCTCGCCGCCGTCGCCCGCGGGCTCGACCCCGTGCAGGCGCTGACCCTGCTGCGCGGCGACTGGCACACCGGCTACGACCCGCACGAGCACCGCATAGCCCCGCTGTGCACCCCGCTCGCCACCCAGCTCCCCCACGCGGTGGGCCTCGCCCACGCCGCCCGGCTGAAGGGCGACGACGTGGTCGCGCTCGCCATGGTCGGCGACGGCGGCACCAGCGAGGGCGACTTCCACGAGGCGCTGAACTTCGCGGCCGTGTGGCAGGCCCCCGTGGTCTTCTTCGTGCAGAACAACGGCTTCGCGATCTCCGTGCCGCTCGCCAAGCAGACCGCGGCCCCGTCCCTGGCCCACAAGGCCGTCGGCTACGGCATGCCGGGCCGGCTCGTCGACGGCAACGACGCCGTCGCCGTCCACCAGGTGCTGACCGAGGCCGTGACCCGCGCCCGGCGCGGCGGCGGGCCCACCCTCGTCGAGGCCGTCACCTACCGGATCGACGCCCACACCAACGCCGACGACGCCACCCGCTACCGCGGCGACGGCGAGGTCGAGACCTGGCGCGCCCACGACCCGATCCTCCTGCTGGAGCGGGAGCTGACCGAGCGCGGACTCCTCGACGAGGACGGCCGGCGCGAGGCCGCCGAGGCCGCCGAGACGATGGCCGCGGCACTGCGCGAGCGGATGAACGCCGACCCCGTGCTCGACCCGATGGACCTGTTCGCCCACGTGTACGCCGAGCGGACCGCGCAGCTGCGCGAGCAGGCGGAGCAGCTGCGCGCGGAGCTCGACGCCGAGAGCGAGGCGGGATGACCACCCACGCGACCGCGCGGCCGGCCGCCAAGGCGGCGGCCAAGCCCGCCACCATGGCGCAGGCCCTCCAGCGGGCCATGCGCGACGCGATGGCCGAGGACCCCACCGTCCACGTGCTCGGCGAGGACGTCGGCACCCTCGGCGGCGTCTTCCGGGTCACCGACGGGCTCGCCAAGGAGTTCGGCGAGGACCGCTGCACCGACACGCCGCTGGCCGAGGCGGGCATCCTCGGCACCGCCGTCGGCATGGCCATGTACGGGCTGCGGCCGGTCGTGGAGATGCAGTTCGACGCGTTCGCCTACCCGGCGTTCGAGCAGCTCATCAGCCATGTCTCCCGGATGCGCAACCGCACCCGGGGCGCCATGCCGATGCCGATCGTCGTCCGCGTGCCGTACGGCGGCGGGATCGGCGGGGTCGAGCACCACAGCGACTCCTCCGAGGCCTACTACATGGCGACCCCCGGCCTCCACGTCGTCACCCCGGCGACCGTCGAGGACGCCTACGGGCTGCTGCGCGCCGCCATCGCCTCCGACGACCCGGTGGTCTTCCTGGAGCCCAAGCGGCTCTACTGGTCGAAGTCCGACTGGTCCCCCGAGGCGCCCGCCGCCGTGGAGCCGATCGGCAAGGCCGTGGTGCGCCGCCGCGGCACCAGCGCCACCCTCATCACCTACGGCCCCTCCCTGCCGGTCTGCATGGAGGCCGCCGAGGCCGCCCAGGCCGAGGGCTGGGACCTGGAGGTCGTCGACCTGCGCTCGCTCGTCCCGTTCGACGACGAGACCGTCGCCGCCTCCGTGAAGCGCACCGGCCGCGCGGTCGTGGTCCACGAGTCCGCCGGCTTCGGCGGGCCGGGCGGCGAGATCGCCGCGCGGGTCACCGAGCGCTGCTTCCACCACCTGGAGGCGCCGGTGCTGCGCGTCGCGGGCTTCGACATCCCGTACCCGCCGCCGATGCTGGAGCGCCACCACCTGCCCGGCGTGGACCGGGTCCTGGACGCGGTCGCCCGGCTCCAGTGGGAGGCGGGGAGCTGATGGCCCAGGTGCTCGAATTCAAGCTGCCCGACCTCGGCGAGGGACTCACCGAGGCCGAGATCGTCCGCTGGCTGGTGAACGTCGGCGACGTCGTCGCCATCGACCAGCCGGTCGTCGAGGTGGAGACGGCCAAGGCGATGGTGGAGGTGCCCTGCCCGTACGGGGGCGTGGTCACCGCCCGCTTCGGCGAGGAGGGCACGGAACTGCCGGTCGGCGCACCCCTCCTGACGGTCGCGGTCGGCGGAGCCGAGGGAGCCGTGGCCGAGCCGGCGGGAACGGCGGGCTCCACCTCAGCCTCCACCCCCACCTCTTCCTCAGTCTCCGCCTCCGCCTCCGCAGAGTCGGCTGTCTCGTCGGAGTACTCCGGCAACGTGCTCGTCGGCTACGGCACCGCCGGGCCCGCGGCACGGCGTCGCCGGGTCCGCCGGGAGACGCCCGTCGCCGTCTCCGCGGCGGCGCCCGCCGTCACGCCCGTCGCCGTGCCCGTCTCGGCACCCGTCGTCCCGCAGGGGCCCGTTCCCGTCATCTCGCCGCTGGTGCGCAAGCTGGCCCGCGACGAGGGCCTCGACCTCCGCGAGATCCGCGGCTCCGGCCCCGACGGGCTCATCCTGCGCGCCGACGTCGAGACCGCCCTCGCCGTACGGGCCCGGCCCGCCCCGGCCCCCGTCCCCGCCTACGCGGCCGCCGCGGCCCCCGCGCCCGGCACCCCGGTCGCGGCCGGGGCGGGCGAGCGGATCCCGCTGCGCGGGGTGCGCGGCGCGGTGGCCGACAAGCTGTCCCGCAGCCGGACCGAGATCCCCGACGCGACCTGCTGGGTCGACGCCGACGCCACCGAGCTGATGGCCGCGCGCGCGGCCATGAACGCGGCGGGCGGGCCGAAGATATCCGTGCTCGCGCTGCTCGCCCGGATCTGCACCCACGCCCTGGCCCGCTTCCCGGAGCTCAACTCCACGGTGGACACGGCCGCACGCGAGATCGTCCGGCTGCCCTCCGTGCACCTGGGCTTCGCGGCCCAGACCGAACGCGGCCTGGTCGTCCCCGTGGTCAAGGAGGCCGGCGGGCGCACCGCCGAGTCGCTGACCGCCGAGTTCGCCCGGCTGACCGAGTCGGCCCGGCAGGGGACGCTCACCCCGGCGGACCTGACCGGCGGCACGTTCACCCTGAACAACTACGGGGTGTTCGGCGTCGACGGCTCCACGCCGATCATCAACCACCCCGAGGCGGCCATGCTCGGTGTGGGGCGGATCGTCCCCAAGCCGTGGGTGCACCAGGGCGAACTGGCGGTGCGTCAGGTGGTCCAGCTCTCGCTGACCTTCGACCACCGGGTCTGCGACGGCGGGACGGCCGGCGGCTTCCTCCGCTACGTCGCCGACTGCGTCGAGAATCCGGCGGTGCTGCTGCGCACGCTGTGACAGGACTCCGCCGGGGCGGACGCCGGCCGGGGCACGGGGCCCCGGCGGTTCCCGGCGGCCCCGTCCGGGACCCAACCCCACGCCGGGTCCCGG
Organism: Streptomyces showdoensis; assembly: GCF_039535475.1. Classification (NCBI taxonomy): domain Bacteria; kingdom Bacillati; phylum Actinomycetota; class Actinomycetes; order Kitasatosporales; family Streptomycetaceae; genus Streptomyces; species Streptomyces showdoensis. Next base: position 1,728,650 of record NZ_BAAAXG010000026.1, read on the forward strand.
ACACGTCCTCGCGGACCGGTCCGCACCGCCTCCCCCGAGGCGCGGGCCGGCCGCACCTCCCGTGCCTACCGGGCCTCCCGCACGTTTCGCTCCCGCCTCTTGCCTGATGTCCCTCCCGCCGCCGCTGTCCGCGCCACCCGTGCCGACCGGCCCCGGTAGGGCGGTCCCGCGCGGGTGCGGACGATACTGCTGGCATGACGACCCCGTACGACGCCATCGTGCTCGCCGGCGGTGCCGCCCGGCGCCTCGGCGGAGCCGACAAGCCGGGGGTCCGGGTCGGCGGCCGGAGCCTGCTCGACCGGGTCCTTGCGGGCTGCCGCGAGGCCGGGACGACCGTGGTCGTCGCCGCCCCCCGGGCCACCGCGCGCCCGGTGGCGTGGGCCAGGGAGGACCCGCCCGGCGGCGGCCCCCTCGCCGCCCTCGACGCGGGCCTGCGCCGGCTGGCCCCGAGCGGCCCGTCCCGGGACACCGCCGACCCGTCCGGGGGCGTCGCCCCCTCCGCTCCCTCCGTCGGCCCTTCCGGGGCCCTCGCCGCCCCCAGCACCCCTACCGCCCCTACCGCCCCTACCGCCCCTGCCGACTCCACCACCCCTACCGGCCCCACCAGCTCCACCGACCCCGTCGACCCCGTCGACCCCGTCGACCCCGTCGTCCTCGTCCTCTCCGCTGACCTGCCCTTCTTCGAGGCCGGGACCGCGCGGCGGCTCGTGGCGGCGCTCGGCGCCGGGGGCGGGGCCGACGGGGCCGTGCTCGTCGACGGGGAGGGCCGGGAGCAGCCGCTGGTGGCCGCCTACCGGGTGCGGGCGCTGCGGCGGGTGATCGGGGATCTCGTGGCCGAGCGGGGCGGTCTCGCGGGACTTCCGCTGCGGCTGGTCACCGGGAGTCTGGACCTGGTCCGGGTCGCCGAGGAGGGCCCGGCCTCCTTCGACTGCGACACCTGGGGGGACATCGTCACGGCCCGCGCGCGGATCAGGGAGCATGGGAGCGTGCTGGACGAATGGATCACCGCAGTCAAGGACGAACTGGGCATCGACCTGGACGTCGACACCGGCCTGTTGCTCGACCTCGCCCGTGACGCCGCCCACGGCGTCGCCCGGCCGGCCGCGCCGCTGACCACCTTCCTGGTCGGGTACGCGGCGGCCCGGGCCGCCGACGGCGGGCCCGAGGCCGTGGCCGAGGCCACCCAGAAGGCCGCCGCGCTCGCCCGGCGCTGGGCCGCCGAGCAGGACGACGCCGGATGACGATGAAGGAGCGACTGCCCGACGACGGGGTGGACGACGCCCTCGCCCTCCTCGGCCGGGCCCGTACGGACTCGGGCGCCCCCCCGTGCCGACGCCGGTCGGGCAGGGTCCGCCGTGCCGGAGGCCCACCGCGCCACCCCCTGGCCCGAGGCCCGCGCCGTCGCGGCCCGGGCCGGGAAGGACGCGGCGGAGGCGCGGGAGCCGGTCCGGGTGCCGCTCGGCCAGGGACTCGGGCAGGTGCTGGCCGAGCCGCTGCGCGCGCTCACCGACCTGCCCTCCTTCGACACCTCCGCCATGGACGGCTGGGCGGTCGCCGGCCCCGGGCCCTGGCGGATCGACCCCGAGGGCGCCGTCCTCGCCGGGCACGGTTCCGCCGGCGAGCTCGCCGACGGGGACGCCGTGCGGATCGCGACGGGCGCCCGGGTGCCGTCCGGGGCGACCGCCGTCGTCCGCAGCGAGCACTCCCGCACCGATGCCGCCGGGCATCTGCACGCCCTGCGCGCGGTCGTCCACGGCCAGGACATCCGGCCCCGGGGCCAGGAGTGCCGCACCGGCGACCGGCTGCTGACCGCCGGGAACGCGGTGACCCCCGCCGTCCTCGGCCTCGCCGCGGCGGCCGGCTACGACGAGCTGACCGTGCGCCCGCGCCCCCGCGTGGAGGTGCTGGTCCTCGGCGACGAGCTGCTCACCGAGGGCCTCCCCCACGAGGGCCTGATCCGCGACGCCCTCGGCCCGATGCTCGGCCCCTGGCTGGCGGCGCTCGGCGCGGAGGTGCTGGGCACCCGCCGGATCGGCGACGACGCCGAGGCGCTGTTCGCGGCGGTCACCGGTTCCGCCGCCGACGTGGTGATCACCACCGGTGGCACGGCGGCCGGGCCGGTCGACCACGTCCACAGCGTGCTCGACAAGGCCGGCGCCACGCTGCTCGTCGACGGGGTGAAGGTGCGCCCCGGCCATCCCATGCTGCTGGCCCGGCTGGAGGGCGCCCGGCACCTCGTCGGCCTGCCCGGCAACCCGCTAGCCGCCGTCTCCGGGCTCCTCACGCTCGCCGAGCCGCTGCTGCGCGCCCTGGCCGGTTCACCCGCCCCCGGGCCGTACCGGCTGCCCGTGGGCGCGGAGGTTCCCGGCCATCCGTACGACACCCGGCTCGTCCCCGCGGTCCACCGCGGCGACGGGGTCGAAGTACTGCACTACAACGGCCCCGCGATGCTCCGCGGCATCGCCGCAGCCCACGGCATGGCCGTGATCCCGCCGGGGGGTGCCCGCCCCGGGCAGCCGCTGGAGATCCTGGACCTGCCCTGGCAGGTCATGTCGGCCGAAGGTCCGGGCGGCGGAGCCCAAGGAGTGTGTTTCACGTGAAACTGCCCAGCCGGGACGTGATGGCCCGCGAGGCCGGTGAGAAGGTCTCGGGTTCCAAGATCAAACTGCCTCGCCGCGTGGTGGAGAAGCCGCTGCGGCAGGTCGGGAAGCGCCTGCTCATGGCGCTGGGCGTGCTGATCGTGACCGTCTTCATCGTCTATGTCGACCGGGCCGGCTACCACGACAACGCCAACGAGACGGTCGACTTCCTCGACGCCGTCTACTACGCGACGGTGACCCTCTCCACCACGGGTTACGGCGACATCGTCCCGTACAGCGACTCGGCGCGGCTGGCGAACATCCTGCTGGTCACGCCGCTGCGCGTGCTGTTCCTGATCATCCTGGTCGGTACCACCCTCGAGGTCCTCACGGAGCGGACCCGCGAGGAGTTCCGGCTGAACCGCTGGAGGTCCGCCTTGCGCGATCACACCGTCATCGTCGGCTTCGGCACCAAGGGGCGTTCCGCGATCCAGACGCTCTGCGCGACCGGACTGCGCAAGGAGCAGATCGTCATCGTCGATCCCTCCACCAAGGTGATCGAGGCGGCCAACGCCGACGGCTTCGTCGGCGTCATCGGCGACGCCACCCGCAGCGACGTGCTCCTCCGCGCCGAGGTGCAGAGGGCCCGTCAGATCGTCATCGCCACCCAGCGCGACGACACGGCCGTCCTGGTCACCCTGACGGCCCGCCAGCTCAACCGCGGGGCGAAGATCGTCGCCGCGGTCCGCGAGGAGGAGAACGCCCCGTTGCTGCGCCAGTCCGGCGCCGACGCGGTGATCACCAGCGCCAGCGCCGCCGGCCGGCTGCTCGGTCTGTCGGTGCTCAGCCCGAGCGCGGGCACCGTGATGGAGGACCTCATCCAGCAGGGCTCCGGGCTCGACCTCGTGGAACGGCCGGTCACCAAGGCCGAGGCGGGCCGGAGCGTCCGGGAGACCGACGACCTGGTGGTGAGCGTGCTGCGCGGCCACCGGCTGCTCGGGTACGACGATCCCGCCGCCAGTCCGCTCCAGCTGACGGACCGTGTGATCACCATCGTGCGGGCCGCGCCGGTCACCCCGCTCACCACCCCGAGCGACGACTAGGGACGGCCGGGTCCCGGTCCGGCCCCGGTCCGGCCCCGGTCCGGCGCTGGCTCGGCCCGGCCCGGCCCGGCTCGGCCCGGCTCGGCCCGGCTCGGCCCGGCTCGGCCCGGCTCGGCCCGGCTCGGCCCGGCTCGGCTCGGCCCGGCTCGGCTCGGCTCGGCCCGTCCCGTCCCGTCCCGGCCCGATCAGGCTCGGCCCGATCCGCTCCTGATCCGGCCCTGGCCCCGTCCTCCGGAGTAGCCTCGCGGCCATGCATGCGATCACGATTCCGGAACCCGGCGGTCCCGAGGCGCTGGTCTGGGCCGAGGTGCCCGACCCCGTCCCCGCCGAGGGCGAGGTCCTCGTCGAGGTGGTGGCGAGCGCCGTCAACCGTGCCGATCTGCTCCAGCGCCAGGGGTACTACGACCCGCCGCCGGGCAGCTCCCCGTACCCCGGCCTGGAGTGCTCCGGCCGGATCGTCGCGCTCGGCCCCGGGGTCTCCGGCTGGTCGGTCGGCGACCAGGTGTGCGCGCTGCTCGTCGGCGGCGGGTACGCGGAGAAGGTCGCCGTCCCGGCGGGGCAGTTGCTCCCGAAGCCGGAGGGCGTGGACCTGGTGACGGCCGCCGCGCTGCCCGAAGTGGCCTGCACGGTCTGGTCGAACGTCTTCATGCTGGCCCATCTGCGCCCCGGCGAGACCCTGCTGGTGCACGGCGGGGCGAGCGGCATCGGCACGATGGCGATCCAGCTGGCCAAGGCGGTCGGCGCCCGGGTCGCGGTCACGGCCGGCGGTCCCGGGAAGCTGGCGCGCTGCGCCGAACTGGGTGCCGACATCCTCATCGACTACCGCGAGCAGGACTTCGTCGAGGAGCTGCACAAGGCGACCGACGGGACCGGCGCGGACGTCATCCTGGACATCGTCGGCGCGAAGTACCTGGAGCGGAACGTCAAGGCGCTCGCCGTGAACGGGCGGCTGGTCGTCATCGGTCTCCAGGGCGGCGTCAAGGGCGAGTTGAACCTCGGCGCGCTCATGGCCAAGCGCGGGGCGGTCCTGGCGACGACGCTGCGGTCCCGCCCGCTGAGCGAGAAGGCGGCCGTCGTGGCGGCGGTCCGCGAGCACGTCTGGCCGCTGATCGGCGCGGGTACGGTCACGCCGGTCGTCGACCGCACGGTGGCGCTGCCGGACGCCTCCGACGCCCACCGGGCGATCGAGTCGGGCGCCCACGTCGGCAAGGTCCTGCTGGTCGCGCCGGGGAAGTGAGCCGTCGGGACGGAGGCCTTCCCCGCGAACCGCCCCGCCCCGCACGCGACGGAAGGCCCGGCGCCACCCGCATGAGGGGACTCCGCCCCGCACGCGACGGAAGGCCCGGCGCCACCCGCACGAGGGGACTCCGCCCCCAACGTGACGGGAGGCCCGGCGGCCCGCGCGTGACGGGAGGCCCGGCGCCCCGCACGTGACGCGGACCCCCGCCCCGCACATGACGGAGGCCCGGCGCCGTTCCCGGCGCCGGGCCTCCCGTCGGAGCGAAACCGCCCGGTCGACGGGCCTACAGGTACGGGCCCGAGCCGACCGCCCGGCCGTGGCCGGGGCCGTGGTCGTCGTCATCGTCGTGGGAAGCGCCCGGCGGCAGCGCCCGGCGCATCTGCTCCAACTGGGCGCGGGCCGCCATCTGCTGGGCGAACAGCGCCGTCTGGATGCCGTGGAAGAGGCCTTCGAGCCAGCCCACCAGCTGGGCCTGCGCGATCCGCAGCTCCGAGTCGGAGGGGATCGCCTCGTCGGTGAACGGCAGGGAGAGCCGCTCCAGTTCCTCCACCAGTTCCGGTGCGAGACCGTCCTCCAGCTCCTTCACCGAGCTGGCGTGGATCTCCTTGAGGCGGACGCGGCTGGCCTCGTCGAGAGGCGCCGCCCTGACTTCCTCCAGAAGCTGCTTGATCATGCTGCCGATCCGCATGACCTTCGCCGGCTGTTCGACCATTTCCGTCACCGGGACCTCGCGGGATTCGTCGTCACCCTGAGTGCCGCCGAGCGCCGTCCCGTCCTGGCCCACGATGAGGACCTGGGGGTGCTCCTGCGACCTGTCATTCCTCGGCATCTCCATGCCGCCATTCTCTCGCACACATGCCTCACCACACGGTGTGCCCCTGTACGAGGGTGATCCACCCTCGTACAGGGGCACGGCATGGCAACGAACGCGCGTGCGGGCGACCGGGCGGCGCCCTAGTGCGCGGCGCGGCGGGCCAGGGCTCCGCGGGAGCGGGTCACCACCGCGGCCAGCAGGGCGGCGCCGAGCGGCACGGCCACCAGGAGCGCGGCGAGCGTCTCCCAGGGGACGACGATCGGCACGTACGGCGGGGTGTCCGAGCTCGCCCAGCCGTTGTCCAGGTTCTCCTGGTAGAAGCGGAGCTGCTCGCGCTCCTCGGTGAGCCGCAGTCCGATCGCGGGCAGGACGCCCGCGGCGGAGCCGAGGACCACGCCCATCGCGGCGACGACTCCGCACTGGAAGCCGCTGAGCGTACGGCGGACCCGGGGCGGGGCGCCGACCGCGGCGAGCGTCTTGAGGTCGGCCTCCGCGTCGGCCTGGGCGAGACCGGTGGCGATGCCGGCCGCGCCGATGGTGACCAGGCCGGCGAAGACGGTCAGCGCGAGGAGCACGAGGCTGGTCTTGCTGACGTAGCCCTCCTCCAGGGTGAGCTCGACGTTGCTGCCCAGCTTGGCGATCTCGCCGTCCAGCTTCTGCCGCTGCTCGCCGTCGGGCAGCCGGTCGGTGCTGAAGTACGCGCCCATGGGGACCGTGGTCAGTCCGGCGGCCTTGGCGGCGGCCGGGCTGAGCACGCTCTGCACGCCGTACGAGAGCGGGGAACCCGGCACCTGGTAGGCGGGGAAGGTCTTGACCTCGCCCGGGACCGGCTGGTTCTTCTGGGCGGCGGCGTCGGCGGCCTCGGTGTCGGTGATCAGCTTGATGCCGACGGTGCCGGTCTTCCGGTCGACCTGCGTCTTCAGGAAGTTGACGATCTTGCCCTCGGCGAGGGCCTTGGCGGCGCCGGGGTCGTCGATGCCGAGGATCTTGAGGACCGGGGCGTCGGCGATGAGCAGACCGCCCTCGACGTAGACGCCGTTGCCGGTGCTCGCCGTGCAGCGCCAGTCCTTGGTGCTGAGCTCGCGGCGCTGCTCCTTGGTGAACTTCTCCGAGGGGTCGGAGCCGTCGGGCGAGGAGGCCCACAGGGGGCACTCGTTGGCCCGCGGGACGATCACCTCGAAGCGGCCGCAGCCCTTGCCGCCGCCCCAGGGCTCGCAGCCCGGCTTGCCGACCGCGATCCGGGAGACGTCGGCGCGGACGTCGACCGGGAAGGTGCGCTCGACGGCCTCGCGGACCGCGGCCGCGTCCCGGCCGCCCTCCTCGGTGACCAGGGCGGCGACGACCCCGTACGGCAGGCGCGCCTCGTACTCGGCCCTGCCCTGGGCGTCCTTGCTGGCGGTGTAGGTGGCGACGGCGACGGTGCCCGCGACGGCGGCGAGGACGGCGGCGACGGCGGGTGCCGTACGGCCCCGGTTGCGCACGGCGTCCCGCAGCGCGAGGCGCGGCGAGAGCGGCAGCCAGCGGCCGGTGCGGCCGAACAGGCCGACCAGGGCCGGGGTCATGGCGACCACGCCCAGCTCGGCGATGGCCGAGCCGCCGGCGACGATGACGAACTGGTCGCTGACGACCGAGCCGTACAGGGCGATCGCCGCGCCGAGCAGGACGGCGCCGAGGCCGACCAGGGGCAGCACCCGGCTGCCGCGGCGCACGCCGCGACGGCCCGTCAGCGAGGCGAGGACGGTCTGCCGGGAGGCGGTGACGGCCGGGACGATCGCGGCGAGCAGTCCGGTGAGGACGGCGAGCCCGGCGATGCCGAGCAGTTCCAGCGGCCGGATGGTGAAGCCGCCGAACCGCTGGCCCATCGCGTCCTCCAGGACCGGGCGGAGCGCGAAGGTCAGGATGAGGGCGAGGACCGTGCCGACGACGGCCGCGGCGACGCCGATGACGAGACCGCCGCTGAGCACGATGGCCCGGATGTGGCTGCGGGCACCGCCGTTGGCGCCGACGAGCCCGAGCTGGCGGCGCGAGCGGCGGGCGCCGACCGCGAAGGCGGGACCGGCGAGCAGGCAGATCTCCAGCATCGCGAGACCGACCACGGTGCCGACGGCGGCGAGCGCTGCGGCGTTCGCGGCCATGCTGGTGTCGTAGTTGCCCCAGCCGTCCTTCTGGAAGAGCGGCACCTCGGCGTCGGCGGGCGGGTCGAGGGCCACGGCGCGCGAGACGACCACGACGCCCTTGGCGTTGATCTCCTGGACGGCGTTCCACGTGAAACCACCCGGCTTCTGCACCAGGTACGAGGTGGAGACTCCCGGCGCCTGGATGCCGGCCTTCTCGACGGCCTTGCCGTACGGCGCGAGGAAGGCCCCGGGCAGCGCGTTGACCTGGTCCATCTTGAGCTCGTTGGGGAGCTCGTAGGAGCCGGTGATCAGGTACGGGCGGTCGAAGCCGCGCGCGGTGACGGCGGAGCCGACGCGCAGGCCGCTCGACTCCAGGAAGTGCGTGGTCGCGGCGATCTCGTCGCTCTTCTCCGGGAACCTGCCCTCCTGGATCCGCATGATGCCCCGGGCGACCGGGTCGGCGGCTTTGAGCTCACGCACCTCGGTCAGGAGCAGACCGTGGGCGGTGGTCAGCTTGGCGTTGCCGGAGCTGTCGGTGAGGACGGTGGAACCGGCCGGGATGCTCTTGCGGACGTCGGTCGGGCCGTCGGGCCAGGGCTCGTTGTCGTAGTCCTTGACCGGGGTGGTCTGCTCGCCCGCGGGGTCCTGGTAGACCGGCACCCCGCTGACGTGGGCGTCTCTGAAGCGGGCGTCGGCGGCGCCGATGGCGCGTTCCGTCCGCTGCTCGGCGGACAGCTCGGAGCTGCGCAGGGTGAGGTCGAAGGCGCTCACGCCGAGGATGGGCAGCGCGATCATCGCGAGGACGAGGAAGCTGCGGCCCTTGGAGCGCCAGGCGTCACGTCGGGCGATGCGGATCGCGGCCCGCCAGGAGTGGAGCCACTGGTTCACTGCTGCGCCGCCCGGCCGGTCAGGAGCGAGTCGGCCTCGCTGCGCACGGTCTGGTCGACGACGGCGCCGTCCCGCAGGAACACGACCCGGTCGGCCCAGGCGGCGAACCGCGGCTCGTGGGTGACCAGGACGCCCGCGGCACCGGCGTCGCAGCGGGTGCGCAGCAGGGCGAGGACGGACTCGCCGGTCTCGGAGTCGAGGGCGCCGGTCGGCTCGTCGGCGAGGACGAGCCGGCGGTCGCCGACGAGGGCGCGGGCGATGGCCACGCGCTGCTGCTGGCCGCCGGACATCTCGTCGGGGAAGCGGTCGGCGAGGTGGCCGAGCTCCATCTCGGCGAGCGCGGCGAGGGCCTCGGTGCGGGCCTTGCGGGCGGAGACGCCGTCCAGCTCGCGGGGGAGGGACACGTTCTCGGCGGCGGTGAGGGCCGGGATGAGGTTGTAGTCCTGGAAGACGTAGCCGATGCTGCGGCGGCGCAGGGCGGCGAGCTGCTTCACGCTCGCGGAGGTGATGTCGGTGTCCTCGACGATCACCCGGCCCGAGGTGGGGGTGTCGAGCCCGCCGGCGATGGTGAGCAGGGTCGACTTGCCGGAGCCGGACGGGCCCATCACGGCGACGAGTTCGCCGGGATAGACGTCGAGATCGATGCCGCGCAGGGCGTGGACCTCGGTGGCGCCCGCGCCGTGGACGCGGGTCAGCTGCTGCAGACGCAGCACGGGCTGCTGCTGTATGGACATGACGGGATCCCCCTCGGGCGTACGCGGGCGTGGCGTGCGGAACCGGCGCGGACAGGCCTGGCGGGCCCCGGACCGCCCCGGCAGCTGTGCGGCTGCCGGCGCGGCGGTCGGTGCGCCCCTTCGGTGCTGTCGGTGCCGACGGTGTTCTTCGGCGGTGCCGGCGGTGCTTCGTGGTGCCGGCGGTGCTTTCGGCGGTGCCCGGTGCCGGTGCCCGGCTCCCGGTGCCGGTGTGCGGCGCCGGGGCTCGTGCCCTGCGTACGGTCTGGGTCTGGTCGGTTTGCTTGCGGAGCGGTCGGAAGCGGTGCCTGCCGGTTTACGAAACCCCCGTGGCCCCCGGCAGGGGTGAGGCGGTGGGTGCGGTGCGCGGCGGGGCCCCGGGCGGGGCGGCCGAGCCGGCCGAGACCGCCGAGACCGCCGAGAGCCGGATCAGCCGGGACTCGCAGTGGTCCAGCCAGCGCGCCTCCGCCTCGGTCTGGAAGATCAGCTGCTCCAGGACGAGCAGCCAGGCGACGTCGTCGCGCTCGCGGGCGCCCCCGCTCTCGACGGCGGTGATGGCCTGCGCCTTGAGCCGGGTGTAGTCCTGCATCGCCTTCACGGTGTGCCGGCGCTGGGACTGGATGACGTCGCGGATGTCGACCCCGGGTGCCCCGACCGCCATCGCCAGCTTGATGGCGAGCTCGTCCCGGGCGGGACTGGTGCGGTCGACGGGGTTCTCGAACCAGGCGCGCAGCTCCCCGCGACCCTTGTCGGTGATCGCGTAGAGCGCGTGACCGGCCTCGTCCTCGCCGTCCTGGCCGACCATCCCGTCCCGCTCCAGCCGGGCCAGGGTCGTGTAGACCTGTCCGACGTTGAGCGGCCACGTGGAGCCGGTGCGGGACTCGAACTCCGTGCGGAGCTGCGAGCCGTAACGAGGGCCGCGTTCGAGGAGGGCGAGAAGCCCGTGGCGGATTGACATACTCAGTATGTATACCGGGTATGCCGGAGCCGACAAGCGTCCTGAGGCGGACCCCTGAGGTCCGACTCAAGGGGGACCCGGGGCTCCCCGGAGGGGGCGGCCGGGCTCAGCGGCGCCGCATCCGGACCCCGAGGAAGCCGATCCCGAGCCCCATCAGGGCGAGCCCCACACCCAGCGTCAGCACCGGAATCCGCCGGTCGGACAGGGTGGAGACGGCCTCCGCGCCGATCCGCGGCGCCGCGGCCGGCAGCGCCGTCGCCGAGGAGGACGCGGGCGGGACCTCCGTCTCAGGTACCGCTCCGACCGCCTCGTCCGCCTCCACGGCGGGCCCGTCCTCTGTTGCGGTTTTGGTACGGGAGGGGCCGGCCGAGGCGTCCGGCGACGTCGTGACGGCCGGGGAGCTCGGCTCCTGGGGCCGCCCGGGCCGCTCCCGGCCCTCGCCCGCGGGGCGCCCCGCGAGGGAGGCGGAGCCGCTCGGGGCGGGCCGCCCGTGCGGCGCGGCGGCGGAACCGCTCGGCGCGGGCGCGGGGGAGGTCGTCGCGGACGGCGCCCCCGTCCCCGCCCCGGAACCGGAACCGGGGCCGGGGCCGGAACCGGGGCCGGTCGCGGACGGGCGCGGGAGGGCGGTGGTGGCGGACGGCGGGGGCGTACCGGTCGCGCCAGGCGGCGGGGTGTGCGCGGGGCGGGTGCTCCCGGGCGGGGTGTTCGCCGGCGCCGGGCCGCGGCCGGTGCCGCCGCCCGGGGCGCCGCTGGTGGCGGGCGTGGCCTCGGCCCCGTACGCGTACGCGGCCGGGGCCACGGCGACCGGCACCGCGTACGCCGTGAGACAGCAGGCGAGGACGGGTCCGAGCGCCCGTGACCTCGCCCTGCGGAGTCCTGGAGTCACCGGGTGACCCCCTCCCGTGCCGAGCCGCCGAGTTCTTCGACTCAGCGTCACATGACGGGACATCCCCGGCATCCCGGAGCATCCGGACGGGGTCGCGCCGGGAACGGCGTCGCCGATCCGTCCGGATCGTGGACGGATCGGCAACGGATCGGAGACGGATCGGCGACGGATGGGCGACGGGTCGCGAGGACCGCCGGGGGGTCCGGGCCGGGACTACTGCGGCGGGTTGCCCGTGGAAACCTGGAAGTCGAACTCGGCGTCGTCCTTCGCGATGTCCGTGCCCTGGCGCGGGTACTGGGTGATGACCGTGCCCTGGCCGTAGGTCGCCTCGTCGACCGAGGACTCGGACTTGACCTTCCAGCCCGCGGCCTGGAGGCAGTCCTTCACCGACTGGATGTTCTTGTACGTGAAGTCCGGCACCTCGAACTTGTCCGGGTCGCTGCTCGACTCGCGCGGCTCGGTGCACTTCTTGGTGGCGATGGTCTTGGTGAGGTCCGGGCCCTTGTGGCCGGGGGCCGCGCTGCTGCTCTGGCTCGGGCCGTTCGCGGTGGGCTCGTCGCCGGGGTCGCGGTTGTAGAGCGCGATGCCGGTGACCACGCCGGCGACCAGGAGCAGCGCCATGGCACCCAGGGCGATCTTCGACCGGTTGGCCGAGGAGCCGCCGCCGACGACGTGGGCGGCCGCCTGCTGCTGCGGCACGGTGTACGGACCCGGAACGGGCGCCGGTGCCTGGTAGGCGGACGCCGGCGGCGGCGTCTGGTAGGCGGGCGGCGGGGTCGGGACCTGCTGCGGGTACCCGTACGACGGGGCCGGCGTCGGCGCCCCGTACGGCCCGGGCTGCGGCGTCGGCTGGTACGGGGTCTGCACGCCGTGCGCGGACGGCGGCGGGGTCTGGCCGACCGGCGGGAAGACGGCGGAGCCGACGCCCGAGCCGCTCTGCACCGGGCCGCCCGCGACGATCATCGGCGCCCCGGTCTGGCCGGCCGACAGCACCCGCAGGCACTCGTCGCGCATCGCGGCCGCGCTGGGGAAGCGCTCGTTCGGGTTCTTCTTGAGGGCGCGGGCCACCAGCGCGTCCATCGCCGGGGTCACCGAGCGGTTCACGGAGGACGGCGCGACCGGCTCCTCCTGGACGTGGGCGTAGGCGATGGCGAGCGGCGAGTCCGCGTCGAAGGGCAGACGGCCCGTCAGCAGCTGGAAGAGCATGATGCCGACCGAGTACAGGTCGGAGCGGGCGTCGACGCCGCGGCCCAGGGCCTGCTCGGGGGAGAGGTACTGCGGGGTGCCGACGACCATGCCGGTCTGGGTCATCGAGGTGACCCCGGACTGCATGGCGCGGGCGATGCCGAAGTCCATGACCTTGACCACGCCGCGCTTGGTCATCATCACGTTGCCCGGCTTGATGTCCCGGTGGACCAGGCCCATTTCGTGGCTGGTCTCCAGCGCGGCGAGCACGTCGGCGGTGACCTTGAGCGCCTTGTCGGCCGGCATCGCGCCGTACTGGTGCACGTCGGAGGCGAGCACCGAGCCGAGCGGCTGGCCCTCCACGTACTCCATGACGATGTACGGCATGACGGCGCCGTCGAGGGTGTCCTCGCCGGTGTCGAAGACCGACACGATGTTGGTGTGCGACAGCTTCGCGACCGCCTGCGCCTCGCGCCGGAAGCGTTCGCGGAAGGACTGTTCGCGGCCGAGCTCGGTGTGCAGCGTCTTGATGGCGACCTGGCGGTCGAGGGCGCTGTCGTACGCCAGGTACACCGACGCCATGCCGCCCTCGCCGAGCAGGTCGCGAAGCTGGTACCGGCCGCCCGCGACCGAACCGCCCGCATAGCGGCCCTGTGCGCCGTCCTGGCTCATCTCGTGCTTCCCCCTACGCGCGCGTGGCGGCGCTGATCCCGGAATTTCCCGGCCAAGTCTGCCCGAGGGCAGTGACACGTCAAGCCAGGTGTCCGTTCGGTACCCGTTCCGTGACCCTCCGCACTGCCCGGACCCGGGAGCGTGACGAGGGTGTGACAGGAACGCCACGGAATTTGCACAGGTGTATGCGTGGGGAGTTGGATGGCCCGTCCATCGCGGACCGTGATGTCGTACGGAGCCTGTAGCGTGACGACTGGACACGGCACCAGAGACGACGGCGAGGACTGATGGCACCCGAATCCGGAGCAGGCGGCGGTCTGCCGGACGCTTCTGCCGAGTCCTGGGGCGTCGGCGGAGTGGTCGGTGACGGACGCTACCGACTGACCCACCGCCTCGGACGCGGCGGCATGGCCGAGGTGTTCGCGGCGGAGGACGTGCGCCTGGGGCGCACCGTGGCGGTGAAGCTGCTGCGTTCCGACCTCGCCGAGGACCCGGTCTCCAAGGCCCGCTTCACGCGTGAGGCGCAGTCCGTCGCGGGCCTCAACCACCACGCGATCGTGGCGGTCTACGACTCGGGCGAGGACCTGGTCAACGGCCGCCCCGTGCCGTACATCGTGATGGAGCTGGTCGAGGGCCGCACCATCCGCGACCTGCTGATCAGCGCCGAGGCGCCGGGGCCCGAGCAGGCCCTCATCATCGTCTCGGGCGTCCTGGAGGCGCTGGCCTACTCCCACCAGCACGGCATCGTGCACCGTGACATCAAGCCGGCGAACGTGATCATCACGCACGGCGGCGCGGTCAAGGTCATGGACTTCGGCATCGCCCGCGCCCTGCACGGCGCGCAGTCGACGATGACCCAGACCGGCATGGTCATGGGCACCCCGCAGTACCTCTCCCCCGAGCAGGCGCTCGGCAAGGCCGTCGACCACCGCTCCGACCTGTACGCGACGGGCTGCCTGCTCTACGAACTGCTCGCGCTGCGGCCCCCGTTCACGGGTGAGACGCCGCTGTCGGTGGTCTACCAGCACGTCCAGGACATGCCGATCCCGCCGTCCGAGGTGGCTCCGGCGGCGCCGCCGGAGCTCGACGGCCTGGCGATGCGCTCGCTCGCGAAGGACCCGGACGACCGGTTCCAGAGCGCCGAGGAGATGCGCGGCCTGATCCAGTACGCGCTGCAGATGCTCCAGGAGCAGGGCGGCCACACCGGTGTGTGGAACACCGGTCCCGTCGACATGCGGGACATGCACGGGATGCACGACCCGATGCACACCCCGGGCGGCGGGATGGGCGGCGTCGGCGCGACGGCCGTCCTCGGCCACCCGATGCACCACGAGACCGCGCAGGGCCCGATCCTGCCCCCGATGAACCCGGACGACGGGGGCTACGACGGCGGGCACGGCGGCCACGGGGGCTACGGCCCGGACGGTGGCTACGGGAACCAGGGCGGCGGCAGGGGCGGCCGCGCGAAGCTGCTGCTCTTCGTGGCGCTCGCGCTGGTCGCGATCGTCGCGGGCGTCGCGTACGCGATCGACAAGGCGGGCGACAAGGGCACCGGCGGCACCACGAAGCCGCCGGCGGTCAGCGATTCGCCGTCCACCAAGTCGCAGTCGCCGGAGCCCTCGGACGAGCCGTCGGAGGAGACCCCGCCGCCGGACTCGTCCTCGGGCGGCAACCAGCACACCTACCGGCCCACGTACAAGCCGACGTACGAACCGACGAAGAACCCGACGCCGACGGACACGCCGTCGACGGACCCGACCGGCACGGCCGACGGCGGCACGGGCACGAGCGAGGGCACCACCGAGGGCACGACCGAGGGCACCACCGAGGGCTCCTCGACCGGCACCTCGACGGGGACGTCCACGGGCACCTCGACGGGGACGTCCACGGGCACCTCGACCGGGACGTCCACGGGGACGGGCACCTCGACGGGCACCTCCACCGGCACCTCGACCGGTACGGGCACGACGACGGGCACCGCCGCCGGCACGGGCTGACCGGCACCGCCCCGTCTCACCCCGCGAAGGCGTCGCGTACCGCCTCGTACTCGCGGGTCCACCACACGGCCAGGGCCGACAGCGCGGGGAACAGCGGGTCGGCCCTGCGGTCGTGGTGCTGGTAGCGCCAGCGCAGGGTCCAGAAGTCGTTGAGCCGCTCCCACCACACGCGGTCGACCGCGGCGGCCAGCTCGGCCCGGTCCGCGCCGGCCGCCCGCCGGTAGGCGCGCGCGTAGGCCCGCACCTTGTCCAGGGCGAGCTCGCCGGCCGGCCGGACGAAGAAGATCGCGGCGGCCCGGACCGCCTCCTCGGCGCGCGGGCGGACCCCGAGCCGGTCCCAGTCGATGATCGCGACGGGCTGGGCGCCGCGGTAGAGCAGGTTGAACGGGTGGAAGTCGCCGTGCACCCAGCCGCCCGCGGTGGCGTCCGGCGGGCGGCGGTGGGCGTGCCGGTCGAGCAGCACCCGGCGCTCGCGGAGCCGGTGCTCGGCCAGCTCGTCGAAGCCGTCGCGCCGCCGGCGGGTCCGCACCAGGCGTAACAGCTCCTCGATCAGCCGGAGCGTCTCCTCGGGGCAGGCGCTCTCGTGGCCGGCGTCCGGCGGCGGGGAGTCCATGACCCGCTCCAGGCTGGTGTGGACGTGCCCGAGCAGGGTGCCGAGCCGGTGGGAGCCCGCGGTGGACAGCTCGGCGCCCTCCCGGTGCCGGCCCTCGACCCAGGGGTGCAGGGCGTAGCAGCGGCCGCCGATGACGGCGACGGTGCGCCCCCGCGCGTCGTGCAGCGGCGGGGCGACGGGCAGCCCGAGGGCGTGCAGCCGCAGGGTGGCCCGGTGCTGGCGGGTGATGGTGTCCCGGTCGGCGGTACGAGCGTCCAGGTGCTGTTTGAGGAAGTAGCGGCCCCGCGTGGTGGAGAGCCGGTAGCCGCGGTTGAGCAGGCCCTGGGCGACGGGCTCACAGGACAGCGGCTCGCCCGCGTCCCCGTAGCGGCGCAGCAGGGCGCCGAGGGGCGGGGCGGGGGAGGGGGACGATAAGGACGTCCGGGGGGAGGTCAGGGGTGCAGATGAGCGCGGCACTCCGCAGATGTTAGATCACGCTACGTGGTGGAGGTGTCGCTCGATGGAGGGAACGGCGGGGGCCGGGGCCGGCTGCTCGGACGTGTAGTCGAGGGTGTGGACGGTGACGAACTGGGGCTCGATGCGCATGAAGACCGGGTCGAAGGGGGCGCCGTCCACGGTGTGGGGCTCCGGGCCGAAGGCGGCAAGCTGGGCCTCGGTGAGTTCGATGATCTCGGCGGTGCCGGTGAACTGCACGGACCACACGGTGTCGTCGGACGAACCGAAGTTGTCCGCCCCGTAGGCCACGACGCTGCCGTTGCAGGCCCGGTGGTAGCCCAGGCCGCGGTGGAGCCGGATCAGGACGTCGCCGTCGAACACGATGTGGCGGGCGGGCGCGACGAACGGCATCGCCCGCATGCTCGTCGCCACCCGGCCGTACGACACACGGCTCAGCAGCTCGATGGCGCGGATCTCCTCGGTGGACATGGCTTCCACTCTCCGCCACCGGCACCGTGTCGCGAAAGGGGCCCCTGCCCCCGTTCTCCGGGGACGTAGGTCCCGAATGCGGGCCTCCCGGCCGGACCGCACCCGTTCGGGTGAAGCGGCCGGGGGCCGGGGAGCCCGCCGGCCTCAGTGGCGCTCGGCCTGCATCCTCGCCACGTACGCGGCGGCCTGGGAACGCCGCTCCATGCCCAGCTTCGACAGCAGGCTGGAGACGTAGTTCTTGATGGTCTTCTCCGCCAGGTGGAGCCGCTCGCCGATGGCCCGGTTGGTCAGGCCCTCGCCGATCAGGTCCAGGATCTTCTTCTCCTGCTCGGTGAGATTGGCGAGCCGGTCGTCACCCTTGGGGTTGTTGCCGTCCCGCAGCCGCTCCAGGACCCGGGCGGTCGCCACCGGGTCGAGCAGCGACTTCCCGGCCGCGACGTCGCGGACCGCGTTGAGGAGCTCGTTGCCGCGGATGGCCTTCAGGACGTACCCCGAGGCCCCGGCCATGATCGCGTCGAAGAGCGCTTCGTCGTCCGCGTACGAGGTGAGCATCAGGCACTTGATCGAATCGTCCTGGGAACGGACCTCGCGGCACACCTCGACGCCGCTGCCGTCCGGGAGCCGGACGTCCAGCACGGCCACGTCGGGCCGGGTCGCAGGGATCCTGACCAGGGCGTCCGCGGCGGTACCGGCTTCGCCGACCACCTCGATGTCGTCCTCCACGGAGAGCAGCTCGTGGACGCCGCGCCGCACGACCTCGTGGTCGTCCAGCAGAAATACCCGGATTTTTCCTTCTTCGCGCACGCAGCCAGTCTCACATATTCGGTCTTCCCGTGCCCGGGGTGGCCGGGATAACGTGCCGGGTGTTCCGGCGGCCCCTTCGGGCTGCCCCAACGCCCGCTGACCAGCGGCGAGTCCCCCTTTTCTCGATTTACTTGGAAATCCAAGCAAAATCGCAGGTCAAATGGGGTTTCGCAGGAATGCGGCGCTGTGGGTAACGTGCCTATGACAGGGCGCTCGCCGGGGCACCTGTCACGCCCGACCCCGGCCGCGTCGCACCCACCCCGTGCGAAGGGCACGGTGAAGGCGGAGCCGCACTGGCCTCACCGGCGAACCCGGGGGCCGGACCGACGGAGGAGCACGCACGTGACCGTGGAGAGCACTGCCGCGCGCAAGACGACGCGACGCAGCAGCGGCACCAAGCGCACCGCAAGCGCCAGCGCGAGCACGAAGAAGGCGACGGCCGCGCAGAGCGCCGAGCCCGAGCTCGTTCAGCTGCTGACGCCCGAGGGGGAGCGCGTCCAGCACCCCGAGTACGACATCGACCTCAGCTCCGAGGAGCTGCGCGGCCTCTACCGCGACATGGTCCTCAGCCGCCGCTTCGACGCCGAGGCCACCGCCCTGCAGCGCCAGGGCGAGCTGGGCCTGTGGGCCTCCCTGCTCGGCCAGGAGGCCGCCCAGATCGGCTCCGGCCGCGCCCTCCGCGACGACGACTACGTCTTCCCCACCTACCGCGAGCACGCCGTCGCCTGGTGCCGCGGGGTCGACCCCACCAACCTGCTCGGCATGTTCCGCGGTGTGAACAACGGTGGTTGGGACCCCAACACCAACAACTTCCACCTGTACACGATCGTCCTCGGCTCGCAGACCCTGCACGCCACCGGCTACGCCATGGGCATCACCAAGGACGGCGCGGACTCCGCCGTGATCGCCTACTTCGGCGACGGCGCCTCCAGCCAGGGCGACGTCAACGAGTCCTTCGTCTTCTCCGCGGTCTACAACGCCCCGGTCGTGTTCTTCTGCCAGAACAACCAGTGGGCCATCTCCGAGCCCATCGAGAAGCAGACCCGCGTCCCGCTCTACCAGCGCGCCGCCGGCTTCGGCTTCCCCGGCGTCCGCGTCGACGGCAACGACGTCCTCGCCTGCCTGGCCGTGACCCGGTCGGCGCTCGAGCGCGCCCGCCGCGGCGAGGGCCCGACGCTCATCGAGGCCTACACCTACCGCATGGCCGCCCACACCACCTCCGACGACCCGACCCGCTACCGCCGCGACGCGGAGCGCGAGGAGTGGGAGGCCAAGGACCCGATCGCGCGCCTCAAGGCGTACATGGAGCGCGAGGGCCACGCCGACGCCGCCTTCTTCGAGGAGCTGGAGACGGAGAGCGAGGCGCTGGGCAAGCACGTCCGCGAGGTCGTCCGCGCCATGCCCGTCCCGGAGCACATGGCGATCTTCGACAACGTGTACGCGGACGGGCACGCGCTCGTCGACGAGGAGCGCGCTCAGTTCGCCGCGTACCAGGCGTCCTTCGAGGGCGGAGAGGCCGAGTAATCATGGCTGTTCAGAAGCTTCCCCTGGCGAAGGCGCTCAACGAGTCGCTGCGCAAGGCCCTGGAGACCGACCCCAAGGTCCTCGTCATGGGCCTGGACGTCGGCAAGCTCGGCGGTGTCTTCCGGATCACCGACGGTCTGCAGAAGGACTTCGGCGAGGACCGGGTCATCGACACCCCGCTCGCCGAGTCCGGCATCGTCGGCACGGCGATCGGTCTCGCGCTGCGCGGCTACCGGCCGGTCGTGGAGATCCAGTTCGACGGCTTCGTCTTCCCGGCGTACGACCAGATCGTCTCCCAGCTGGCGAAGATGCGGGCCCGTTCGCTCGGCACGGTGAAGATGCCGATCGTCATCCGCATCCCGTACGGCGGCGGCATCGGCGCCGTCGAGCACCACTCCGAGTCCCCCGAGTCGCTCTTCGCGCACGTCGCCGGCCTCAAGGTGGTCACCCCGGCGAACTCCTCGGACGCCTACTGGATGCTCCAGCAGGCGATCCAGAGCGACGACCCCGTCATCTTCTTCGAGCCCAAGCGCCGCTACTGGGACAAGGGCGACCTCGACACCGAGGCGATCCCCGGCGAGCTGCACAAGGCCCGGGTCGCCCGCGAGGGCACGGACCTGACGCTCCTCGCGTACGGCCCGATGGTGAAGACCTGCCTGGAGGCGGCCGCGGTCGCCGCCGAGGAGGGCAAGTCGATCGAGGTCGTGGACCTGCGCTCGATCTCCCCGCTCGACTTCGACACGGTCCAGGCCTCGGTGGAGAAGACCCGCCGCCTGGTCGTGGTCCACGAGGCCCCGGTCTTCTTCGGCTCCGGCGCGGAGATCGCCGCCCGGATCACCGAGCGCTGCTTCTACCACCTGGAGGCCCCCGTCCTGCGGGTCGGCGGCTACCACGCGCCGTATCCGCCGGCGCGCCTGGAGGAGGAGTACCTGCCCGGTCTGGACCGCGTGCTCGACGCCGTCGACCGCTCGCTGGCGTTCTGAGGAGAGCATCGTGACGATCCGCGAATTCAAGATGCCCGACGTGGGCGAGGGCCTGACCGAGGCCGAGATCCTCAAGTGGTACGTCCAGCCCGGTGACACGGTCACCGACGGCCAGGTCGTCTGCGAGGTCGAGACGGCCAAGGCCGCCGTCGAGCTGCCGAGCCCCTTCGACGGCGTGGTGCACGAGCTGCGCTTCCCCGAGGGCACCACGGTCGACGTCGGCCAGGTCATCATCTCGGTGAACGTGGGCGGAGACGCGGCCCCGGAGGCCCCCGCGGCCCCGGTCGCCGAACCCGTCCCCGCCGCCGTCCCGGCCCCGGCCGCCGCCGAGGAGTCCGAGCCGCAGGGCCGCCAGCCGGTCCTGGTCGGCTACGGCGTGGCCGCGAGCTCCACCAAGCGCCGGGCGCGCAAGACGACGGCGGAGGCCCCGGCCGCCGCCGCGCCCGCCGCCCCGGTGGTCCCCGCCCCGGTGGTCCCGGAGCAGCTCAACGGCCACGGCCCCGCGGCCGGCCGGCCGCTGGCCAAGCCGCCGGTGCGCAAGCTGGCCAAGGACCTGGGCGTCGACCTGGCGACGGTCACCCCGACCGGCCCGGACGGCGTCATCACCCGCGAGGACGTGCACGCGGCGGCCGCTCCGGCCGTCGAGGCGCCGGCGCCCGTGGCGGCCCCGGTCGCGGCACCCGCCGCGGTGCCGGCGGCTCCGGTCGTCGAGGCCGGCGCCCGGGAGACCCGTATCCCCATCAAGGGCGTACGGAAGGCCACGGCGGCGGCGATGGTCGGCTCGGCCTTCACCGCGCCGCACGTCACCGAGTTCGTGACCTTCGACATCACGCGCACGATGAAGCTGGTCGAGGAGCTCAAGTCCGACAAGGACATGGCGGGCCTGCGGGTCAACCCGCTCCTCCTGATCGCCAAGGCGGTCCTGGTCGCGGCCAAGCGCAACCCGGACATCAACGCGGCCTGGGACGAGGCCGCCCAGGAGATCGTGCTCAAGCACTACGTGAACCTGGGCATCGCCGCGGCCACCCCGCGCGGGCTGATCGTGCCGAACATCAAGGACGCGCACGCCCAGACCCTGCCCGAGCTGTCGCGCTCCCTGAGCGAGCTGGTCGCCACCGCCCGAGAGGGCAAGACGACCCCGGCGGCCATGCAGGGCGGCACCTTCACCATCACCAACGTCGGCGTCTTCGGCGTCGACACCGGTACGCCCATCCTGAACCCGGGCGAGTCCGCGATCCTCGCGGTCGGCGCGATCAAGCTCCAGCCCTGGGTCCACAAGGGCAAGGTGAAGCCGCGTCACGTCACCACCCTCGCGCTCTCCTTCGACCACCGCCTGGTCGACGGCGAGCTCGGCTCCAAGTTCCTGGCCGACGTGGCCGCGATCCTGGAGCAGCCGAAGCGGCTCATCACCTGGGCGTAACACCCCATGTGACCGTTTCACGTGAAACAGGCCCGTCCGCATCGCGGACGGGCCTGTCTGTTGTGCACCTGTTGTATCTAAGCTGTGTCCATGGCATCAGCACCCCCGGCGGCAGACCGCGTCTACATGCACGTCAAGCAGGCGGTGCTCGACCGCCGGTACGAAGGGGGGACCCTGCTCACCGAGGGGGAGCTCGCCCAGGCGGTGGGGGTGTCGCGGACGCCGGTGCGGGAGGCGCTGCTCAAGCTGGAGATGGAGGGGCTGCTCAAGCTCTATCCGAAGAAGGGGGCCCTCGTGCTCGCGGTCTCCGCGCAGGAGATCGCCGACGTCGTCGAGACCCGGCTGCTCGTCGAGGAGTTCGCGGTGCGGCGCGCCGTGCCCCCCGCGCCCGGTCTGGTCGAGCGGCTGGAGGAGCTGCTGGAGGAGCAGAAGCGGCGGGCCGAGGCGGGGGACCTGGCCGAGGTCGCCGCCACCGACCGGGCCTTCCACGCCGAGATCGTCCAGCACGCCGGCAACCAGATCCTCGCCCGGCTCTACGACCAGCTGCGGGACCGGCAGTTGCGGATGGGGGTGGCCGTGATGCAGTCCCAGCCCGACCGGATCGCCAAGAACATCGTCGAGCACGCCGAGATCCTGGAGCGGATCAAGTCCGGCGACGTCGAGGGGGCCGCCGGCTGCGTCCGGCAGCACCTGAGCTGGGTCAAGGTCCTGGTCCGGGGTGAGGCCCGGTGAGCCGCGGCAACGGATACGGGGCCGCCGTCACCCTGCCCGGGGACCCGCCCGGCGGGCGCCGGGCCGCGCTCGTCTGGGGCGTCGGCGTCGCCGTCTACTTCGTCGCCGTCATCTTCCGGACGTCCTTGGGCGTCGCCGGGCTCGACGCCGCCGACCGCTTCGGCGTCAACGCCTCCGCCCTGTCGACCTTCTCCATCCTCCAGCTGCTCGTCTACGCGGGCATGCAGATACCCGTCGGCCTCCTGGTCGACCGGCTCGGCACCAAGAAGGTGCTGACCATCGGCGTCCTGCTGTTCACCCTCGGACAGCTGGGCTTCGCGCTCTCCCCCACGTACGGCATGGCGCTGGCCTCCCGGGCCCTGCTCGGCTGCGGTGACGCCATGACCTTCATCAGCGTGCTGCGGCTGGGCACCCGGTGGTTCCCCGCCCGCCGCGGGCCGATGGTCGCCCAGCTCGCCGGGCTCGTCGGCATGGCCGGCAACCTCGTCTCGACGATCGTCATCGCCCGGCTCCTGCACGGCCTCGGCTGGACCGCCGCCTTCGCGGGCAGCGCCGCCGCCGGCGTGGTCGTCCTCGTCCTGCTGCTGCTCTTCCTCAAGGACCACCCCGAGGGGCACGAGCCCGAGCCGGTGCCGCACGCGGGCGCCGCGTTCGTCCGTCGGCAGATCGGCGAGTCCTGGCGGGAGCCCGGCACCCGGCTCGGGATGTGGGTGCACTTCACCACCCAGTTCCCCGCCATGGTCTTCCTGCTGCTCTGGGGCCTGCCGTTCCTCGTCGAGGCGC
Organism: Streptomyces showdoensis; assembly: GCF_039535475.1. Lineage (NCBI taxonomy): Bacteria > Bacillati > Actinomycetota > Actinomycetes > Kitasatosporales > Streptomycetaceae > Streptomyces > Streptomyces showdoensis. Next base: position 1,751,603 of record NZ_BAAAXG010000026.1, read on the forward strand.
AGGGGCTCAGCCGCGAGACCGCCGGGTCGCTGCTCACCCTGGTGGTGGCCTCCAACATGGTGGTGGGGCTCGTCTACGGGCAGATCATCGCCCGGCACCACGCGGCCCGCGCCCCGCTCGCGCTCGGCACCGTCGCCGCGACCGCCACCCTGTGGGCGACGACCCTCGTCTATCCCGGTGAGCACGCCCCGATGTGGCTGCTCGTCACCCTGTGCACGGTCCTCGGCGCCTGCGGGCCCGCCTCGATGATCGGCTTCGACTTCGCCCGGCCCGCCAACCCGCCGGAGCGGCAGGGCACCGCCTCCGGGATCGTCAACATGGGCGGCTTCGTCGCCTCCATGACCACGCTCTTCGCCGTCGGCGTCCTGCTCGACGCCACCGGCGGCGACTACCGGATCGCCTTCTCCTCCGTCTTCGTCCTCGAAGCCCTCGGGGTCGTGCAGATCCTGCGCCTCAAGTCCCGCACCGCCCGCCGGGAACGGGAGCGGCTCGTCGCCAGCCGGGTGGAGGTCGTGCACGTCCCGGCCTGACCCGAAAGGCAGGGCCTAGTTGGGCGTGACCGCGAAGTGGTCCAGGATCGCCCGCGCCAGGTCCTCGTCGCCCTCGGTCTTGACCCGGTCGGCCACCTCGGCCGGCCGGACCCGGCCGCAGGCCAGGCGCACGAAGGTCTCCCAGTCCGTCATCAGCGTCACCGCCGGGCCGAGCGACGGCGCGCCGTCGACCGAGCCGTTGCCCTCGGCGTCCACCCGTACCGTCCGCAGGAACTCCACCGGCCCGGTCACGTCGATCACGACCGCCGAACTCGCGGGCGCGCCCGCCTCCTTCGCGACCACGAACGGCAGCGCCTCCAGCAGCACGTCCCGCGTGATGAACGCGCCGGGGGAGTCCAGGTTGCCGGGAACGCCGAGGGTGGTGCGCAGGTCCTGCTCGTGCACCCAGCAGTCGAAGGCGCGCATCCGGTAGGCCAGTTCCAGCGTCTGCTCGGCGCCGAGGGGGGCGCGGATCAGCGCGTCGGGCTGCCGGTTCTCGTTGCGCAGCTGGCGGGCCCGGCGGATCAGGACGTACTCCAGCTCCGAGGTCATCTCCGGCGCCGTGTGGTGGCGCCGCACGTCGACCTGCATCTCCATGTAGCGGGCGAAGTCGCTGCGTACGTGGTAGAGGTCGCGGGGGAGGCTGTGGATCGGGCGCGGGTCGCCCAGCATCTCGGTCTCCATGCCGATGACATGGGAGACGATGTCGCGGACCGACCAGCCGGGGCACGGGGTGGCGCGGTTCCACTCGCCCTCCGCGAGCGGCTGCACCAGCTCGGCTATCGCCTCGATGGAGTGGGTCCAGGCGTCGGCGTAGTTCTGGAGGCTGGGATGGACGGTCACGGGACCCCTCGGCGGCGCTGGTACGGCTGGGCGGGCTGAAAACATGACTGCGTGGGAGGCTCGGTGGCTAAGTTACGCTGCCCGCAGGCACCCCGGCAGTGCTTTCGTGTGACGATCGTAGGCCGGTGTTGACGGCTCGAATGCCAGGACGGTGGTAGTGTGCGCGCCTCGCTGATCCAGATCGCGGTAGACCCGGACGAACCGGTCGAGGACCGGAGGGCGCGCGTCGCGCGCCTGGTGCGGGAGGAACGGGGGGCGGCGGACCTGGTGGTCCTGCCCGAACTGTGGCCCGTCGGCGCCTTCGCCTACGAGTCGTTCGCCGCCGAGGCCGAGCCGCTGAAGGGCCCCACGTACGGGACGATGGCCGCCGCCGCGCGGGACGCCGGTGTCTGGCTGCACGCGGGCTCGATCGTCGAGGCGGCGGGCGGGGCGCTCTACAACACCTCGCTCGTCTTCTCCCCCGACGGCGAACTCGTCGGTTCCTACCGCAAGATCCACCGCTTCGGCTTCGACAAGGGCGAGGCGGTCCTGATGGCGCGCGGCGAGGACCTCGTCACCGTCGACCTCCCGCAGCTCACCGTCGGCGTCGCCACCTGCTACGACCTGCGCTTCCCCGAGCTGTTCCGCGGCCTCGTCGACGCCGGCGCCCAGGCCTTCCTGCTGCCGGCCGGCTGGCCCGCGCGGCGCCGCGGCCACTGGACGCTGCTCGCCCAGGCCCGCGCCGTCGAGAACCAGGCGTACGTCCTCGCCTGCGGCACCGCCGGCACCCACGCGGGCGTCGAGCAGGCCGGCCACTCGATCGTCGTCGACCCCTGGGGCGAGGTCCTCGCGGAGGCCGGCCCGGACGAGGAGATCCTGCGGGTCGTCCTGGACCCGGAGAAGGTCACGGCCACGCGCGAGCAGTTCCCGGCGCTGAAGGACCGGGTGCTGTAGGACCGACAGCCGGGCGGGGCGGGTGCCCCGGCCCGGCTGACGCGCCGCCCCGCCCGGCGCGGCCCGGCGGCTCACACCGCGAGGGCGTTCAGGGCGGCGTGCCCGGCCGCCGCGCCCGGCGCGTACTCCGCCCACGCCGCCGCCAGCCGGCGCACCGCCTCCGACAGGAGCGCCGGTTCCAGGAGGAAGTGCAGCCGCAGCCTGCGCGTGCTGCCGCCCAGGGCGTCCATGGTGGAGCCGGGGAGCACGGCGACCCCGTGGCGCAGCGCGATCTGGGCGAACGAGACGCCGTCCCCGTACGGGAGCCGGACCCAGAGGGTCTGGCCGCCCGCGGCCGGCGGGCAGTCCCAGGAGGGGAGCAGCCGGGCGAGCTCGGTCCGCAGCAGGTCGTGCCCCGACCGCAGCTCCGCCACCCGGGCCTGGAGCAGCGGTCCGAAGGAGCCGAGCAGCCGGGCCGCGACCAGCTGGGACGGCACGTCGCTGCCCAGGTCGTGCAGGGCCTTCAGGCGCGCGAGGCGCGCGATCAGCGGGGCCGGACCGCGCACCCAGCCGATCCGCAGGCCGCCCCAGACGGTCTTGCTGAGCGACCCGACGCCGATGACCTCCCGGCCGTACGAGGAGAGCGGCGGCGGTCCGCTCCCGTCGAAGCGCAGCTCGCTCAGCACCTCGTCGTCGACGAGCGGCACCCCGCACGCCTCCGCCGCCGCGACCAGGCGCCGCCCGAGCAGCGGCGGCAGGACGGTGCCGGTGGGGTTGTGGAGGTGGGGGATCACATAGGCCAGGGAGGGCCGGTGACGTTCCATCACCGCGATCGCCGCCGGTACGTCCAGCCCGTCCGGACCCACCGCCACCGGGTGCGGCACCGCCGCGGCCTCCCGGAACAGGTCCAGCGCCCCCGGATAGCTCGGCGCCTCCACCAGGACCGCGTCGCCGGGCGCCACCAGGAGCCGGGTGAGCAGCGCGATCCCCTGCTGCGCGCCGGTGGTGACGAGGAGCTGCGCCGGGTCCGTCGGCACGCCGCGCTCCTCGTAGCGGCGGGCGATCGCCGCCCGCAGGGCCGGGAGACCGGCCGGGTGGTAGCCGAGGTCGTCCGTCGGCAGGACGAGTCCGGCGTACGCCTCGGCCAGCCCGCGCGGCGGTGACGGCGGGGCGGCGCAGCTCAACAGGATGACGTCGTCGGAGGCTTCGAGCAGGTGGAGGAACATCGGGTTGGAGGTCTCCGTGACCCGTGGCCCCGGTGGGGCGAGCGCCGCCGGTGCCACCCGCGTGCCGCTGCCCTGGCGGCGCACCAGGCGCCCTTCCTGGCGCAGGGTGTCGTAGGCGGCGACGACCGTCGTCCGGCCGACCGAGAGCGCGCTCGCCAGCCGCCGGTCGGGCGGCAGCGTCGCGCCGGGCGGCAGCAGGCCCTCGTCGATCAACTGCCGTACCCGGGCGGCGAGCAGCAGGTAGAGCGGTCCCCGCCCGGCCGACCAGCGGCCGAGCCAGGCGACCAGCTCGTCCACGGAGAGCGTCATTGGATCCATCGGCGGACCAATCTGCCGGGATTGGTCCTGTGGGAGCAAGCCGGCCGTCCACAGACTGGACGTCATGAGCGCCGACTTCCTCCCCGGGGCGTCCCGTCCCGAGACCCTCGCCGTCCACTCCCCGCAGCCCGAGATCCAGGGCAGCAGGCCGCTCGGCGTGCCGCTGCACCAGGGGCACGTCTTCGCCTTCGAGACCGCCGACGCCATGGCCGAGGCCTTCCACTCGACGGACACCTTCCTCTACAGCCGGATGGGCAACCCGACCGTCCGCGCCCTGGAGACCGCCGTCGCGCGCCTGGAGGGCGGCACCGCCGCGCTCTCGTACGCCTCCGGCATGGGCGCCATCAACGGCGTGCTGCTTGGGCTGCTCGCCACCGGCGGCCACGTCGTCGCCCAGCGGTGCCTGTACGGCGGCACGTACGCCCTCCTCCAGGATCTCGCCGCGCGCTGGGGCGTCGAGGTCACGTACGTCTCCGGCACCGACGCGGACGAGGTGCGGGCCGCGCTGCGCCCCGAGACCCGGCTGCTCTACCTGGAGACCATCGCCAACCCGACCACCCGCGTCTCCGACCTGCCCGCCCTCATCGCCGCCGCCCACGAGGCGGGGGTCCCGGCCGCCGTGGACAACACCTTCGCCTCGCCGCTGCTGTGCCGGCCGATCGAGTACGGCGCCGACATCGTCGTGCACTCCGCGACCAAGTACCTGGCCGGGCACGCCGACGTCCTCGGCGGCATCGCCGTCTTCAAGGACGAGGAGCCGTACCACCGCATCCGCCACTACGCGGTCGAACAGGGCGCCACCACCGACCCGTTCGCCGCCTGGCTGACCCTGCGCGGCCTGCAGACGCTGCCGCTGCGGATCGAGCGGCAGTGCGCCAACGCCGCCGAACTCGCGGCCCGGCTCGGCGGACACCCGGCGGTCGCCGCCGTCCGGCACCCCGCGCTCGCCGGCCACCCGGACCACGAGGTGGCGGCGCGGCTGCTGCCGCGGGGCGGCGGCGGGGTCGTCTCCTTCGACCTCGCGGGCGGCCGCGAGGCGGGCCGGACCTTCGTCGAGGGGGTCCGGCTGGCCTCGCTGAGCGCCTCGCTCGGCGATGTGAAGACCCTGGTCATGCACCCGGCCTCCACCTCGCACCGCCAGCTGGACGCGGCGGCGCTGGAGGCGGCGGGCATCGGCCCGGGCACGGTGCGGGTCTCGGTCGGCATCGAGCACGTCGAGGACCTGTGGACGGACCTGGAGCAGGCCCTGGAGAAGGCGCTCTAGCCCGCAGGCCGCTCGGCCCGCTCTAGCCCGCAGGCCGCACGGCCCGCTCGGCCCGCAAGCCCCCCCGGGGCGCCGGTCAGTCCTCCCGTTCCCGCTCGGCCATCCGGATCACGCACACCGCGATCGCGATGAGCAGGGCGGGATCGGCGTCCTCGCGGACCGCGTTCACGGCGTAGGTGTCGCGGACGTGGAACCACTGCCGGGAGATGTGGGCCAGGAGCTCGCCGTCGTACTCGACGGTGAACTCCCGGTCCAGGATCCGGCCGCTGACGTCGAGCTCGGTGCCCTCGACGAGGGTGACGCGGAAGTGGTTGCGGAGCAGCGAGAGGCGCTTGCGGCGGATGGTGGCGAGCGGGCGCTCGTCCCGCTCGACGGTCATCGCGTCGCGCAGGCTGAACATCTTCTGCCGCAGCGTGATGAGCACGTGCCCGTCGGGGTCCTTCAGCTCCAGGGTGTCGCGCAGCCGCAGCGCCTTGCCGTCGACGAGGAAGGCGTGGCGGCCCCGCTCGTCCTCGATCCAGTAGTCGTCGCCGATCGCGAAGATCTTGTCCCGTACCAGGTATTTCATGGCGGTATGCCTTCCCCGTCGCGGGGAGAAGTAGCGCCCGTAGGGTCCGGCCCCGGGCGGGCGGCGGCCGGGGCCGCCGTACGCGTGTGATCCGGCGTTCACACCAGGATGGCAAGCTTGAAGCATGAACGATGCCGCCCCGGCGCCCACCCCCGCGCCCGCGCCCCGCCGTGTCCGTGTCCGTGCCCCCGAGCTGATCGGCAAGGGCGGCTGGCTCAACACGGGTGGAGACGATCTGACCCTCGCCGATCTGAGGGGAAAGATCGTTCTGCTCGACTTCTGGACCTTCTGCTGCATCAACTGCCTGCACGTCCTCGACGAGCTCCGTGAGCTGGAGGAGAAGCACCGGGACACCCTCGTGATCATCGGCGTGCACTCGCCGAAGTTCGTGCACGAGGCCGAGCACCAGGCCGTCGTCGACGCCGTCGAACGGTACGAGGTGCACCACCCGGTGCTCGACGACCCGGAGCTCGCCACCTGGAAGCAGTACGCCGTACGGGCCTGGCCGACGCTCGTCGTCATCGACCCCGAGGGCTACGTCGTCGCCCAGCACGCCGGCGAGGGGCACGCCAACGCGCTCCGGACGCTCGTCGAGGAGCTGGAGGCCGAGCACGGCGCCAAGGGGACGCTGCGCCGCGGCGACGGGCCCTACGTGCCGCCGGAGCCGGTCGCGACCGACCTGCGCTTCCCCGGCAAGGCGGTCCTGCTGCCCTCCGGGAACCTCCTGGTCTCCGACACCACCCGGCACCAGCTGGTCGAGCTGGAGGCGGACGGCGAGACCGTGGTGCGCCGGATCGGCGACGGGGAGTTCCGGGAGCCGCAGGGGCTCGCGGTGCTGCCGGACGGCCGGGTCGTCGTCGCCGACACCGTGCACCACGCGCTGCGCCTGCTCGACCCGGCCAACGGCACCTCCGAGCGGATCGCCGGCACCGGCCGCCAGTGGTGGCAGGGCTCCCCCACCTCCGGTCCCGCCCTCGACGTGGACCTGTCCTCGCCGTGGGACGTGGCCTGGTGGCAGGGCAAGGTGTGGATCGCCATGGCCGGTGTCCACCAGCTGTGGACCTACGACCCCGCCACCGGCACCGTCGAGGTCGCCGCCGGCACCACCAACGAGGGCCTGGTCGACGGGCCCGCCGCCGAGGCCTGGTTCGCCCAGCCCTCCGGGCTCGCCGCGACCGAGGACCGGCTGTGGGTGGCCGACTCCGAGACGAGCGCCCTGCGCTACCTGGAGAAGGAGGGCGACGGCTACGCCGTCCGCACCGCCGTCGGCACCGGCCTCTTCGACTTCGGGCACCGGGACGGCGAGGCCGGGCAGGCGCTGCTCCAGCACCCGCTGGGCGTGACCGCGCTCCCCGACGGCTCGGTGGCCGTCTCCGACACGTACAACCACGCCCTGCGCCGCTTCGACCCGGCGAGCGGCGAGGTCACCACCCTCGCCACCGACCTGCGCGAGCCCAGCGACGCGGTCGTCGTCGGCGAGGACGTCGTGGTCGTCGAGTCGGCCCGGCACCGGCTGACCCGGCTGCGGCTGCCCGAGGAGGCCGTCCAGGTCGAGTCGGTCGCCCACCGCACCCGGCGCGAGGCCACCGAGGTCGGCCCCGGGCGGCTCCGCCTCGACGTGGTCTTCCAGGCCCCGAAGGGCCAGAAGCTGGACGAGCGGTACGGCCCCTCGACCCGGCTGCTGGTCTCCTCGACCCCGCCGGAGCTGCTGCGCGCGGGCGAGGGCACGGGCACGGACCTGTTCCGCGAGCTGGAGCTGAACCCGGAGCTGACCGAGGGCGTCCTGCACGTCTCGGCGATGGCCGCGTCCTGCGACGACGACCCGGCCAACGAGTACCCGGCCTGCCACGTGCACCAGCAGGACTGGGGCGTCCCGGTCCGCGTCGTCGAGGGCGGCGCGGCCCGGCTGCCGTTGATCCTGGCGGGCATGGACGAGGCGGCCGGCACGGGCGCCTGACCGAGCCGGCACGCGAGCGGGCCCCCGGCTTTCGCCGGGGGCCCGCTCGTCGTTCCGCCGGGGGCGTCACTTCACGTCGACGAAGATCCTCGGGCTCTTCGCCCACAGGTGCTTGGGGTCGGAGTGGATGTGGCTGGCGAAGATCCAGCCGTCCCCGCGCTCCTTGAAGCTCGCCTTGAACGTGCCGTCGGCGGCCGTCTTGAGCAGGCCGAGCTGGAAGGACTGCTGGGGCTTGTTCTTGGGCGAGAAGTAGACGTACACGGGCTGGCCGGCGTACGAGCGCCAGTTCGGCACCGCGTGGGTGAGCCGGCCCGAGACGCCGAACTTCGCGCCCTTCTTGACCGTCGCCGGGACCTTGAACGAGGTGATGAGGGTGGCGATGCGGCTGGCCCGGACGACCGGGCCCACCGTGCCCTTGACCGTGGCGGAGCCGGAGTAGACCGCCCGGTAGTAGCCGGAGGCCGGGGCGGGGATCGCGGTGCGGAAGTAGGTGTCGCCCTTGGTGAGCGTCACCGTCCCGAGCTTCTTCCAGCCGTCCCTGCCGTTCGGCGAGACCTGGATGTCGAGCGCGTTGTGCGGACGCGGGGCGCCGTCGACGTACAGGAAGCCGGACACGGTCAGCCGGGAGTCGAGGCCGAGCTCGGCGCCGAAGGACCCGACGCGGCTCACCCCGGTGGTGCGGAACGTGAGCGGGGCGGTGGGCCGGTTGGCGAACCAGTCGCCGTAGCCGACGTTCAGCACGAGCTTCTCGCCCGCGAACGGCATCGCCGTCTCGGCGCTGAAGCGGCCGTTCTCGTCGCTGACGGCGCTGCCCTGGTACAGCCCCGCCGTGGTCTCGATCCGCACGTCCGCGTACTCGGCGGGCTTCCACGTGCCGTTCAGGTCGTACTCGACCGTGCCGGTGACCGCGGCCCTGGTGCCGTACACGCCGCTGAAGTCGCTCTTGTCGAGCGTCACGCGGGCGGGCAGCCCCCGGGGCGCCACCTCGACGCTCTGCGCGGGGGCGGTGCCGGCGAAGGCCCGGACGAGCGCGGGCCTGCGGTCCGCGATGAACCAGTGGGAGAAGCGGCCGTCCGCGTCGGTCCGCAGGTACTCGCGGTACGAGCCGTTGTCCAGGATCACCGACGCGTCGGTGACCGGGGTGCGCGCGTGCGTCACCGGCTGCCACTCCATGAGCCGGCCGCTCGCGGTGACCTTCATGTCGTCGATGGTCGGGTGCGGCCGGTCGACGCCGAAGCCGTCGAGGTACCGCTTGGCGGTGTAGGCGTACGTGCCGGCGTTCTTCAGCGTGGTCTCGTCGCCGTCCGCCTCCTTGAGCAGGAGGTCGACGGCGTAGGTGCCGGCGGCGGCGAGCCGGACGTCGTCGGCGGTGATCCAGTCGCCGTTCCTGCGGTCGCCCGAGGTCAGGGTGAAGTCCTGGACGGTGGCGACGGCCGCGTCGTCACCGGTCGGGTGCAGGACGGCGGTGACCCCCGGTGATGTCGCTGTCCGCCGCGAGGTCGTCGACGAAGAGGCGGCCGAACTCCGTGGCGTCGCCGGAGACGGAGCGGAGGGTCGGTCCGCCCGCCGCGAGCGCGGTGCCCGGCACCGCGAGCATGCCCAGCACCACGGAGGCGGCCAGGGCGATGGAAAGGGAGCGCGTCGTGCGCTGCATAGGTGTGTCCCCCCGAACAGGTTCCGGAGGCGCGCCGACACGCGAGAACGGTTGGTCGAAGAGACGCGCCCCGATCTTCGATCGTACGGGAGTGCGGGGCGCTGAGATCAACCGGTTTCCCCGGGCCCTTCGACCCCGTGCGGCGCCCCCGGCCGCTCCCGGTCCCGCGGCCGGGACCGGTGCGCCCGCCAGGCCGTGAGGGCCTCGGCGCGCGTGCCCGCCGGGTGGGTGGTGTGCCAGTCCCGCAGGAAGCGGTTGAGCTCGAACTGGGCGCCGATCTCCTGTGGACGGGCCGCCTCGGCCCGGGTGTCCCGCCAGTGGCGGGCGGCGTCGGCCAGCGTGCGGCCGGCGTTCTCGGCGACGTACGCCCGCATGGCCGCGTCGAAGTGGAACGAGGGCCCGAGTTCGGCCGTGAACCAGGCGCGCAGCACCTGGCTGCAGCGCTGGCCCTCGGGGATCACGGTGTCCCCGTCGACCGGGGCGGCGAGCTGCCGGGACGCCCCGCCCGCCCGGCGGCGGGCGGCCGGGGGCGGCGGCAGGGGGCGTCCGTCGAGGGCGGCGGCGAGCCGCTCCGTGACGGCCGCCTTGCCGCCGCCGGCGGACAGGCCCAGGGCGCGGGCGAGCCCGGCCAGCTCGGCGAGGGTCCAGTACCAGCGCAGGAGCTCGGCTCCCGTGAGGTCCGCGGTGAGCGCGGGCCGGGTCTCCGGGGCGGGTACCGGCACCCGCTCAGCCCTCCAGGAAGGCGACGAGCGCGTTGGCGAGGTGGTACGGGTCGTCCGAGCCGCAGAGCTCGCGGGCGCTGTGCATGGACAGGCAGGCGACGCCGATGTCGACGGTGCTGATGCCGTGGCGGGCGGCGGTGATCGGGCCGATCGTGGTGCCGCAGGGCATGTCGTTGTTGGAGACGAAGGACTGCCACGGCACGCCGGCCTTCTCGCAGGCGGCGGCGAACACGGCCCGGCCGCTGCCGTCGGTGGCGTAGCGCTGGTTGACGTTCACCTTGAGGATCGGGCCGCCGTTGGGGCGCGGGTGGTGCGTCGGGTCGTGGCGCTCGCTGTAGTTGGGGTGCACGGCGTGGCCGACGTCGGAGGAGAGGCAGATCGAGCCGGCCAGCGCGCGGGCCTTGTCCTCGTAGCCGCCGCCGCGGGCGTAGACCGAGCGCTCCAGGACGTTGCCGAGCAGCGGGCCGTGGGCGCCGGTGTCGGCCTCGGAGCCGTTCTCCTCGTGGTCGAAGGCGGCGAGGACCGGGATGTACGGCAGGTCGGGCAGCGTGGAGACGGCGGCCAGGGCGGCGACGCAGGCGTGCACCGAGATGAGGTTGTCCATCCGCGGCCCGGCGAGCAGCTCGCCGTCGCGGCCCAGGTAGGCGGGGGCCTCGACGGCGTGCACCATCAGGTCCCAGCCGGCCACGTCCTCGGCGTCGACCCCGGCCTCGTCGGCGACGAAGGAGACCAGGTCGCCCTCGTGGACCTCGCCGAGGCCCCAGATCGGCTGCATGTGGCGCTGGCGCTCCAGCTTCATGCCGTCGTTGACGCCCCGGTCGAGGTGGATGGCGAGCTGCGGCACGCGCAGCACGGGCCGGTCCACGTTGACCAGGTGGTGGCTGCCGTCGCGCAGGGTGAGCCGCCCGGCCAGGCCGAGGTCGCGGTCGAGCCAGCTGTTGAGCAGCGGTCCGCCGTAGATCTCGACGGCGACCTGGCGCCAGCCCTCGCGGCCGAAGTCGGGCTGCGGCTTGACGCGCAGGTTGGGGGAGTCGGTGTGGGCGCCGACGATCCGGAACGGCGTGTGCGGGGCGGCGCCCTCGGGCACGTACCAGGCGATGATCGCGCCCCCGCGGACCAGGTACTTACCGCCGGCCGTCCCGTCCCAGGCGTCGGTCTCCTCGACCTTGCGGAAGCCTGCCTTCTCCAGCCGCTCCGCGGTGTTCGCCACCGCGTGGTACGGCGAGGGGGAGGCCGCGAGGAAGGTCATGAGGTCATCGGTGTGGCCGCGGTCGAACCGGGGAGCTGCGCTACTCATGCCGTTCACCTTACGCAGGTGCCCCCGGGCGGCGGCGGGGGCCGCCGGGGCCCCGCCGGAGGGCGCCCCGGAAAACCGGACGAGGCACCGGAAACCGGGAGGGGGCCCAGGGAAGGCAGAACGGCCCGCTCCCCTCCCCGGGAGCGAGCCGTTCCTGTGTGGACGGAGGCGCGTCTTAGAACGCGGCCTCGTCCAGGTCCATCAGCGAGCCGTCGACGCCCTCGGCGAGGAGGCGCTCGGCGGTCACGCCCGGCAGGACGTTGGCGGCGAAGAACTTCGCGGCCGCGATCTTGCCCTGGTAGAAGGCGGCGTCCTTGCCGGCGGCACCGGAGGCCAGCTTCTCGGCGGCGACGGCCGCGCCGCGCAGCAGCAGGTAGCCGACGACGACGTCGCCGGAGGCGAGCAGCAGGCGGGTGGTGTTGAGGCCGACCTTGTAGATGTTCTTGACGTCCTCGCCGGTGGCGGTGAGGTCGGTGAGCATCTTGCCGACGATGCCCTCCAGGTCGACGGCCGCCTTGGCGAGCGCGTCGCGGGCGACGGACAGCTCCTCGCCGCCGGTGCCGACCGCGAGGAACTTCTTGATCTCCTCGGCGAGCGCGTTCAGGGAGGCGCCCTGGTCGCGGACGATCTTGCGGAAGAAGAAGTCCTGGCCCTGGATGGCCGTGGTGCCCTCGTAGAGGGTGTCGATCTTGGCGTCCCGGATGTACTGCTCGATCGGGTACTCCTGCAGGAAGCCGGAGCCGCCGAAGGTCTGGAGCGACTGCGCGAGCTGCTCGTAGCCCTTCTCGGAGCCGTAGCCCTTGACGATCGGGAGCAGCAGGTCGTTCAGGCCGTGCAGGGCCTTGGCGTCCTCGCCGGCCGCTTCCTTGATCGCGATCTCGTCCTGCACGGAGGCCGTGTAGAGGACGAGGGAGCGCATGCCCTCGGCGTACGCCTTCTGCGTCATCAGCGAGCGGCGGACGTCGGGGTGGTGCGTGATGGTGACCTTGGGCGCGGCCTTGTCCATGAAGTTCGCCAGGTCGGTGCCCTGGACGCGCTCCTTGGCGTACTCCAGGGCGTTGAGGTAGCCCGTGGAGAGGGTGGAGATCGCCTTCGTGCCGACCATCATGCGGGCGAACTCGATGATGAGGAACATCTGGCGGATGCCCTCGTGCTTGTCGCCGATCAGCCAGCCCTTGGCGGGGTGCTGGTCGCCGAAGGTCATCTCGCACGTGTTGGAGGCCTTGAGGCCCATCTTGTGCTCGACGTTGGTGGCGTAGACGCCGTTGCGGGCGCCGAGCTCGCCGGTCTCCCAGTCGAACTCGTACTTCGGGACGAGGAAGAGCGAGAGGCCCTTGGTGCCGGGGCCGGCACCCTCGGGGCGGGCGAGGACGTAGTGGAGGATGTTCTCCTCCATGTCGTGCTCACCGGAGGTGATGAAGCGCTTCACGCCCTCGATGTGCCAGGAGCCGTCCTCCTGCTGGACCGCCTTGGTGCGGCCGGCGCCGACGTCCGAGCCCGCGTCGGGCTCGGTGAGCACCATCGTGGAGCCCCAGCGCTTCTGGACGGCGATCTGCGCGACCTTCTTCTGCGCCTCGTTGCCCTCGTTGTAGAGGACGCCAGCGAAGGCCGGGCCGGAGGAGTACATCCAGATGGCCGGGTTCGAGCCGAGCAGCAGCTCCGCGTAGGCCCAGACGAGGGAGCGCGGGGAGACGGTGCCGCCGATGCCCTCGGGGATGCCCAGGCGCCAGTACTCGGAGTCCATGAAGGCCTTGTAGGACTTCTTGAAGCTGGCCGGGACGGGCGCGGTGTTGGTCTCCGGGTCGAAGACCGGCGGGTTGCGGTCGGCGTCGGCGAAGGACTCCGCGAGCTCGTTCTCGGCGAGGCGGCGGATCTCGTCGAGGATGCTCTTGGCGGTCTCGACGTCCATCTCCTCGAACGGACCGGTGCCGTACACCTTGTCGCGGCCGAGCACCTCGAAGAGGTTGAACTCGATGTCGCGGAGATTCGACTTGTAGTGCCCCATGGCGACGGCTCCGTAAAGGCTCGGGGAGGCGGTTTTCTCATGCGCGTACACGACGGACTACCGGCGGGTAGCTCACGCTCTCTACGATGATGCTACCCACCGGTAATAACGGCAACCCCTATCCGCGCACTATGTCTGTGACACGCCCCTCAGTGAGGGCCTGCGGCCGGGCGGCGGCCGGTCAGTCGCCCACCTGGTACGCCGGGTCCGTCCAGCACGGAGAGGTGACGGAGACCGACAGGCTGTCCTTCTGCTGCTTCTCCCACTTCGAGGCGTCCTTGTACGTGGACGGCAGCAGCAGCTCGATCGTCGCCGTGTGGTGGTCCCGCTCGTGCTCCACGTCCAGCTGGAGCTGCTTGGCCTCGGACTTCGCGGGCTCGAAGCGCAGCACCTTCCAGCCCTTGGCCGGCAGGCCCTCGTGCAGGCGGTCCATGGCCTGCTTCAGGGCGTCGGCGGTCCCGTACATCGACCAGAAGTGCCGGACGCGGTAGCCGTCCTCGACCCCGTCGCAGGGCGAGGCGTCCGGCGCGCCGTTGCCGGCCTGCTTCAGGCCCGCGGCGTCGAAGATCTCGCTCGACCTGGCCCGCACGAGGTCCTTGGCCTCGGCGACCTTCTTCGCCTGCGGCTCGTACGGCAGGTCGGCGGCGGAGTCGTTCATGGTGCTGCATCCCGTCGCGAGGAGGAGGGCGGTGGCGGCGGCCGTCAGGACGCCCGGGCGTCCGGTGCGTGCGCTCACTGGGCGGTCACTTCCTTGTAGCGGCCGGTGACGACCCGGGCCTGGTTGTTCAGGCTCTCGGTGCCGTTGTCCCAGTAGCCGCTGTGCCCCCGGGAGCCGTCCGTCGCCACGATGTGGGCGCCGAAGTCGGGGTTGGTGGGCGTCAGCGTCTTCACCACGCTCTGGCCGTCGCCGTCGATCCACGAGGGCAGGACGTCGATGTCGACCTTCTTGGGCGCGTGGCCCCAGCCGCCGATGTCCGGCACCGGGTCGCTGGTGACGAAGGGGATGTTGAAGCCGCCGTACTTGTCGTCGGTGAGCATGTCGAGCGGGCTGCCGGGCAGCCGCAGTCCCTTGAGGTACGGGTCGCTGTCCGCCTCCGCCGCGTAGACGTGCCCCTTGGGGACGTCCAGGTCGGTGGCGCTGCCCACCTGCATGCCGGGGCTGCCCGCCACGAAGATGTCGTCGGCGTGCAGCGTGCCCTGGCGGGCGGCGGAGCCGATGACCGTGGAGCCGTAGCTGTGGCCGGTGACGGTCAGGTGGGTCGCGTCGCCCTGGTGGGTGGCGCGCAGGCCGTCCACGAAGGCGTTCAGCTTGGGCGCGCCGTCGTTGGCGTAGTGGCTGAAGGGCGCGTCCTTCACGATGTCCTGCGGGGCGTCGTAGCCGAGCCAGGTGATGGTGGAGACGCTCTGCCCGCCGGCGAGGTTGTCGCTGGCCCGCCAGAGGGTCTCCATGCGCTTGATGTCGCCGCCGATGCCCTCCAGGTTGGAGGTGGTGCCGGGCACGTACATCGCGGTGTGGGTGGCGGTGTCCGGATTGCCGTTGGCGACGATCGCGTGCCCGTTGCCCTGGGTGTCGAAGCCGAGGAGGTACGCCTCGGGCAGCGGCCTCTCGCCGGGCTTCTCGGCCCGGCCGGTGCGGTCGAAGCGGTCCTGGATGGCGTTCATGCCCTTCAGGTCGGCCTCCAGCTCCTTCTTCCGGTCGCCGTACTTCTCGTTCCACTCCCGCCACTCGGGGTTCTTGATGACCGCCGGGTAGGAGCCGCTGGGGTTGGGCAGGTACTCCTGCGGCTGCTTCGGGATGGCGTTGAGGTCGAGCTGGGTCTGGGCGCGGGTCTCCGCGAGGACCATCCGGTTGGCGTCGTCGCGGACCGCGGAGGGGATGCCGTCCAGGGCGCCGATGGAGGCCGGGTAGAGCGTCGCGTACTCGTCGCGCTGCTCCTGGGTGAGGCCGTTCCACCAGTCGGCGTTCTCCTTGGGGGACTTGCCGTGGGGGATCTTGTCGTCGTCGGCGTACTTGCCGGCGGCCCCCTGCATCGCCTTGGTGTCCCGGGCGGCGTCGGCGAGGGTCTCGTCGCTGACGGTGAGGCCGGGCTCGGCCTTGAGCTGGCGCAGGGCGGCGGCGTAGCGGCCGTCGATCTCGGTGGCCTCGCGGACCGCGTCGCCGATGCGCTGGGCGATGTCCTCGGCCTTGCCCTTGTTCTCGTCGCCGCTCCCGATCCCCTCGGCCTTGCCCGGGAGGTACGGGAAGGGGGCGCCGTCGTGGGCGGTCTGGTCGCCCTTGAGGACGTACGACTGGGTCGGGTAGCTGACCGAACCGTCGGGCTTGACGGTGAACTTCAGGTTCTCCGCGTCCTCCAGCGCCTGCTTCAACTTCTTCTGCGGGGCGGCGAGTTCCGCCGCGAGCCCGTTGAGCGCGGTGCGGACGAGGCCGCACTCGGTGTGCAGGTACTGGTAGTTGCGGGAGAGCTGCCGGACGTCGCCGCCCGCCTTGTCCGCCGTCTCGCCCTTCTGGGTCTCGTGGATCTTGGCGAACATGTGGTTGTCCACCCGGTCCTTGTCCGCGTTGGCGCGGGAGCTGACCTTGCCCCAGCCGTCGGCGGCGTCGGTGTACTCGCTGAGCTTCACGTCGCGGAGTTGCTGCCAGGTGGGCACGGCGGTCAGCCCTCCTTCTTCGCGCCGGGCCCGCTGCCCTCGGCGGCGACCTTCTTCTGGGTGTCCAGTTCGCGTTCGCCGAAGTCCCGCCCGGCGGCCTTGAGCGCGCCCTCGAGCCGCCCGCACTCGTCGCGGACGTTGGTGAGGCGGGTCTTCCAGGTGCCGAGGATCTCGGTGAGCGCGGCGGTGGAGTCGAAGCCCGCGGTGCCGCCTGCGACGCCCTCGTTCGCGGTGTCGAGGTCGGTGACCGAGCTGCTGGTGGAGGTCTTCAGCTCGCCCGCGGTGTTGCCCGCGCCGTGCCAGGGCCCGACGTCCGCCTTGAGATCGGGACCGCCGCCGCCTCCGCCGTCGGGCGCGGGAAGGCCCGCGAGGCTCATCGCCGCGGGCCGTTCACCGATGAGTTCCTGCCATTTGGCGTTGAGCGCCATCTTTCACCCCCGTGGTGGCCGGATTGCTTCCGCGAACCTAGCAAGAGAGTCCGCACCGTGCGAAGAAGAGTGCGAGGGGCATCCATGCGCCCCCCGGGCGGGCCGCCGGTCGATAGTCTGGGCACATGTACGGCTACGACCAGAATCCGGGTGCCCAGCAGCAGTACGGTCAGCCCCCGCAGCAGCCGCCGATGCACGGCGGCATGCAGGGCGGCGCGCAGGCCGGCATGCAGGGCGGCATGCAGGGCGGCTACGCCCAGCAGCCGCCGCTCTACCCGGAGCCGTCGCCGCCGTCGCTCGCCGACGCCGTGCGCGCGTTCACGACCGGCACGCTCGCGGCCGAGGACTTCCAGCAGATCTTCGCGACCTCGAAGGTCTACTGCCCGCGCGGGGACAACCCGGGCTTCCTCGCGCTGCACAACACCCAGCAGCCGGTGATCCCCATGTTCACCTCGCTGAAGGAGCTGCGGCGGTACGCGGGCAAGGAGTCGAAGTACTTCGTGATCACCGGCGCCGAGGTGATCGACCTGCTGCCGACGGGGTACGGCTTCGTCCTCGACATGGAGGGCGACCACCGGATGGTCTTCGACGCGAAGGCCGTGGAGCAGATGGTCGACTTCGCGATGCGGCGGATGTACGGCTGACGGAGGCTGTACGTGTCGGCCGAGGACCGGCAGGTGTCGGGGACGCCCGGGAGGAATACCTCCCGGGCGTCCCGCGTTCCGGGTGGCGGAAAGTTCAAGCTTCAACTAAAGTAGTCGTACGGACTTCAACTAAAGTGGTTGTACCGAATGGAGGCCCGCCATGCCCGCCGTGACTGTCGAGAACCCGCTCACCCTGCCCCGCGTCGCCGCCCCCGCCGAGGCCGTCGCCCGGCCGGTGCTCGCCGTGACCACCGCACCCTCGGGCTTCGAGGGGGAGGGCTTCCCGGTGCGCCGCGCGTTCGCCGGGATCAACTACCAGTACCTCGACCCGTTCATCATGATGGACCAGATGGGCGAGGTGGAGTACGCGCCGGGAGAGCCCAAGGGCACCCCGTGGCACCCCCACCGCGGCTTCGAGACCGTCACCTACATCATCGACGGGATCTTCGACCACCAGGACTCCAACGGGGGCGGCGGCACCATCACCAACGGCGACACCCAGTGGATGACCGCCGGCTCCGGCCTCCTGCACATCGAGGCCCCGCCGGAGCAGCTGGTCATGAGCGGCGGCCTCTTCCACGGCCTCCAGCTCTGGGTGAACCTGCCCGCCTCCGACAAGATGATGGCCCCCCGCTACCAGGACATCCGCGGCGGCCAGGTCCAGCTCCTCACCTCCCCGGACGGCGGCGCGCTGCTCCGCGTCATCGCCGGCGAGCTCGACGGGCACCAGGGCCCGGGCATCACCCACACCCCCATCACGATGATCCACGCCACCCTGCGCCCCGGCGCCGAGATCAACCTGCCGTGGCGCGAGGACTTCAACGGCCTCGCCTACGTGCTGGCCGGCCGCGGCACCGTCGGCACCGAGCGGCGCCCGGTCCACATGGGCCAGACCGCCGTCTTCGGCAAGGGCGGCGCGCTGACCGTCCGCGCCGACGAGAAGCAGGACGGGAACACCCCCGACCTGGAGGTCGTGCTCCTCGGCGGACAGCCGATCCGTGAGCCGATGGCGCACTACGGCCCGTTCGTCATGAACACCCAGGCCGAACTCCGCCAGGCCTTC
This sequence comes from Streptomyces showdoensis, assembly GCF_039535475.1. Classification (NCBI taxonomy): domain Bacteria; kingdom Bacillati; phylum Actinomycetota; class Actinomycetes; order Kitasatosporales; family Streptomycetaceae; genus Streptomyces; species Streptomyces showdoensis. The sequence continues at coordinate 1,769,683 of NZ_BAAAXG010000026.1, forward strand.
GAGGACTTCCAGGCCGGCCGCCTCGGCACCATCCCGGCCGTCCACGGCATGGGCGAGTAACGACGGGACCGGTACGGGCACGGGGGCGCCGCCCCCGTGCCCGTACGGCTCTCCCCGTACGCCTCTCCGGGACGGGGCGACGGCCTCCGTGCCCCGGCGTCCTGACGGGCAGTCACCCGTCCGGCTCCCAGCGCAGGACGACACGCCGGGCGGCGTGGTCCGGTGGACGCGTGTCCACCGATCGCCCGTCGCCGCTGCTTCCCGAGGGTGCCCGCCGCACCGCCGCCTGGTGCGCCGTCGCCCTCCTCGTCGCCGGGGTCGCGGCGGTCTTCATCTGGCTCTGCGTCGTCTTCAAGACGGCCGTGACCCCCGTCCTGCTCGCCCTCCTCGGCACCGCGCTGCTCGGCCCGCTCTACCGTCGGCTGCTGCGGATGAAGGTGCAGAAGTCGCTGGCCGCCGGGCTCACGGTGATCGCCGTGGTCGCGGTCGTCGGCGGCGCCACGTACATCGTCGTCGCCGCCCTCATCGAGACCGGCGACCAGATCGTCACCTCGCTCCGGCAGGCCGCCACCGACATCGCCGAGCACCTCGGCGCGGCCGGCACCTCCCTGGACGACCTGGCCAAGAACGCCAAGAAGCTGCTGGAGCGGTTCGGCGGGACCGCCGCCTCCGGGGTCATCTCCGGGCTCAGCGTGGTCGGCCAGATGCTCGCCACCGCCGTCCTCGCGCTCCTCCTCATCTTCTTCTTCCTGCGCGACTCCGACCGGGCCGCCGACGCGCTGCGCTCGCTCGCCCCCCGCTCCACCGGCGACATGGTGGAGGCCATGGGGCGGCGGGCCTTCGAGGCGGTCGAGGGCTTCATGAGGGGCACCACCTTCGTCGCCTTCGTCGACGCCGTCCTCATCGGGATCGGCCTGCTGGTGCTCAAGGTGCCCGGCGCGGTGGGCCTGGCCGCGCTCGTCTTCGTCACCGCCTACATCCCGTACCTCGGCGCCTTCCTGTCCGGCGCGGTCGCCGTCCTCGTCGCCCTCGCCGACCGCGGCTTCGTCATCGCGCTGTGGGTGCTCGGGGTGGTCCTCGCCGTCCAGGTCCTGGAGGGCAACGTCCTCCAGCCCATGGTCCAGAGCCGGACCGTGCAGATGCACCCGGCGGTGGTCATGCTGGCCATCACCGCCGGGGCCTCCGTCGCCGGCATCCTGGGCATGCTGCTCGCCGTCCCCCTGACGGCCGCGGCCTTCGGGGTGATCGGCGAGCTGCGCAGCCGGTACGGGGCGGCGGACGCCCCCGGCTGATCAGGCCGGCAGGCCGCCCGGCTCGAAGGAGGCGAGCAGCCGCTCGAGAGCCGCCTGGTCGGGCCCGACGAACGGGTCCGCGTCCGGCGCCATCGTGATCGTCTCGATCATCCGGCCGGTCATCCGCACGGCCGGCGGCAGATGCGTGCTCAGCACGATCTCCGGGTTCATCCCGCGCACCAGGTCCACCCACACCCCGTACCGCACCGGGTCCACGATCTGCACCCACGGGCTGTCGACCGTCGCCCACAGCAGCTGCGCGGCCCGCAGCTCCTCCGGCTTGAGGTCGTTGGCGTGCCCGCTCCGCGCGAGCTCCTCGGTGGGCATCGGGGCGCCGAAGCAGTCGGAGCTGAAGCAGATCCGGGTCCTCTCGTCGTAGAAGCCGACGGTGGCCGGGTTGTCGAAGAGCGGCGGCCGGAACGCGGCGAGCACCCGGTCGCCCACGTCCAGGCCCTGGCCCGGGTTGAGGAAGTACACCCGGTCCATCGGCAGCGGCCGCTCGGTGGTCATGATCCCCGCGCCGACGAAGGTGGTCACCACCCGCGCCCGGGGAGCCGCCGCCAGCAGCTCGAAGAGGCCGCCCGTGTGGTCGCGGTCCGGGTGGGTGAGCCAGATCCAGCGCACGTCGGCCGGGTCCATGACGCCGCCGAGCGCGGCGAGGAAGTCCCGGTCCGCGACGGAGAGCCCGGTGTCGACGACCACCGGCTCGCGGGCGGTGAGGACGAAGGCGTTGACGGGGATGTGGCCGATCCCCGGCACGTCGAGGCTGTCCCCGAGGACGGTGACGTCGCTGCCGACCTTGTGCGTTTCCATGGCGGGCTCCCGGGTCCCCCCGGCGGCCGTACGAGACCAGTCTCCTCCCGGGACCGGGCGCCCGCTCGGCGGCCGCCCCGCGAGGACGGAGGGGCCGCCCCCGGGCCCCCGTGGTCAGCCGCCGTCCCCCGGCGGCGGCTCGTGCAGCTCGAACCAGATCGACTTGCCCTCGCCCCGCGGGTCCACGCCCCACGCGTGGGCCAGCATCTCCATCAGCCACAGCCCGCGCCCGCTGGACGCCATCTCGCCCGGGTGCCGCTTGTGCGGCAGTTCGTCGCTCGCGTCGGCCACCTCCACCCGGAGCCGCCGGGAGCCCTCCGCGCACACCACCTCGGCGACCAGCAGCGCGTCGCCGTCGGTGTGCACCAGGACGTTGGTGACCATCTCGGAGACCATCAGGACCGCCGAGTCGACCTGGTCCTCGTCCCGCCAGTCGTGCAGGAGCTGGCGCAGCTGCTCGCGGGCGGCCGCGATCCGCTCCGGCTCCGCCTGGGCGACCGTCATCATCGTGCGGCGCGGGCCCGGCAGCGCCGCCGCGCCCTGCCGGGACAGCAGCAGCACGGCGATGTCGTCCTCGCGGCGGTCGGCGAGCGGGCCCGTGGTGTGGTGCGAGCCGGGCCCGTGGACGGCCTCGACCAGGCGGTCGGCGAGCGCCTCCAGGTCCTCGCCGCCGTCCGCCTCCAGCAGCTTGCGGACCCGCTCCCAGCCGCTGTCCAGGTCGTGCCCGCCGGTCTCCAGGAGGCCGTCGGTGCAGATCATCAGGGTCTCGCCGGGCTCCAGCGTGAGCCGGGTGGTGGGGTAGTCGGTGTCCGGGTCGATGCCGAGCGGCAGACCGCCCGCGGTGGGCCTCAGGAGAACCGTTCCGTCGGTCATCCGCACCGCCGGATCGGGATGCCCGGCCCGCGCGATCTCCACCGTCCCCGACTCCAGGTCGACCTCCAGGTACAGGCAGGTCGCGAAGCGGGGGCCGCCGAACGCCGTGTCGTCGCCGTCCGCGCCGACGGTGCCCTCGTTGACGCCGTACAGGAACCGGGAGGCGCGGGAGAGCACCGCGTCCGGGCGGTGTCCCTCGGAGGCGTACGCGCGCAGGGCGATCCGCAGCTGCCCCATGAGGCCGGCCGCCCGCACGTCGTGGCCCTGGACGTCGCCGATCACCAGGGCGATCCGGCCGGCGCCGGACCCGCCGGGCAGCCGGATCATGTCGTACCAGTCGCCGCCGACCTGGAGACCGCCGCCCGTGGGCACGTACCGGGCGGCGACGTGGATGCCGGGGATGCCGGGGCCGAGGGCCGGCATCATCGTCCGCTGGAGCCCCAGCGACAGCTCGCGCTCCGACTCGGCCACCCCGGCGCGGGCCAGCGCCTGCGCCAGCATCCGGGCCACCGTGGTGAGCACCGAGCGCTCGTCGGGCGTGAAGGCGACCGGGTGCTTGAACGCCGCCATCCACGCGCCCATCGTGCGCCCCGCGACGACGAGCGGCACGAAGGCCCAGGAGCGGCGTCCGAAGCGCTGGGCGAGCGGCCAGGTCATCGGGAAGCGGCGCAGGTACTCCTCGGGCGTCGGCAGGTAGATCGCCCGCCCGGTCCGCGCCGCCTCCGCCGCCGGGTAGTCGGTGTCGAGGGTCATCGAGGTGAAGGGGCCCTCGTCGCCCTCGCTGTGCCCGTGGTGCCCGATGATCGTCAGCCGGTCGCCGGCCAGCCCGAAGACCGCGAGCCCGTCCGGCGAGAAGCCGGGCATGGACAGCGAGGCGGCCACCCGCAGCACCTCGGCCGTCGACCGGGCCTCCGCCAGCGCCCGGCCCGCGTCCAGCAGGAAGGCCTCGCGGGAGCGGCGCCAGTCGCCCGTGATGGGGGTGGAGGCGGCGGTGCCGGGCTGCGGCTCGGCGACCTCCTGGAGGGTGCCGACCAGCTGGTAGTCGTCCCCCCTCGATCAGCGGCTTGGACCTGCTCCGTACGGTACGGAGCACCCGGCCCTGCTCGTCCATGATCCGCAGCCGGGCCTCGGCGAGGGTGCCCTCGGCGACCGCGAGGTGCACCACGCCGTCGATCTCGTTCCAGTCCACCGGATGGAAGCGGGAGCGCACCGCCGCCTCGGTGAGCCGTGCGGGCTCGGCGGGCAGCCCGAGGAGCCGGGCCGCCTCGGCGTCGAGGGTGACCACCCCGGACGCGTTGTCCCAGCGCCACAGGCCGGTCGCGATGGCGGCCAGGACGTCCTCGGTGCGCATTGCCCCACTTTATGAATATCGGACAGCAGGTCGCCACTGAGAGTATTCGAATCGCGATCTTGGGTGGCCCGGTACCCTGAGTGGGCTTGATAGATCAAGCGGACCCCACGGATCCCGAAGAACTGGATGAACGACGATGCATCGGTACAGGTCCCACACCTGCGGCGAGCTCCGCGCCTCTGACGTCGGCACCGACGTCCGGCTGAGCGGCTGGCTGCACAATCGGCGCGACCTGGGCGGCATCCTCTTCATCGATCTGCGCGACCACTACGGCATCACCCAGCTCGTCGCCCGCCCCGGCACCGCCGCGGCCGAGGTCCTCGACAAGCTGACCAAGGAGACCGTCGTCCGCGTGGACGGCAAGGTCGTCTCCCGCGGCGCCGAGAACGTCAACCCGGAGCTCGCCACCGGCGAGATCGAGATCGAGGCCGCCACGGTCGAGGTCCTGGGCGCGGCCAAGCAGATCCCCTTCACCATCAACGCCGACGACGGCGTGAACGAGGAGCGGCGCCTGGAGTTCCGCTTCCTCGACCTGCGCCGCGAGCGCATGCACCGCAACATCATGCTGCGCTCCGCCGTCATCGCCGCCATCCGCTCCAAGATGGTGGCCCTGGGCTTCAACGAGATGGCGACCCCGATCCTCGCCGCGACCTCCCCCGAGGGCGCCCGCGACTTCGTCGTCCCGTCCCGTCTGAACCCGGGCAAGTTCTACGCGCTGCCGCAGGCGCCGCAGCAGTTCAAGCAGCTGCTGATGATCTCCGGCTTCGACCGCTACTTCCAGATCGCGCCCTGCTTCCGCGACGAGGACGCCCGCGCCGACCGCTCGCCGGGCGAGTTCTACCAGCTCGACGTCGAGATGAGCTTCGTCGAGCAGGAGGACGTCTTCCAGCCGATCGAGAAGCTCATGACGGAGCTCTTCGAGGAGTTCGGCGGCGGCCGCCCGGTCAGCTCCCCGTTCCCGCGGATCCCGTTCCGCGAGTCGATGCTGAAGTACGGCAACGACAAGCCCGACCTGCGCACCGACCTCGAGCTCGTCGACATCACCGACGTCTTCGAGAACTCCGAGTTCAAGGCCTTCGCCGGCAAGCACGTCCGCGCGCTCGCCGTCCCGGAGACCGGCGACCAGCCCCGCAAGTTCTTCGACTCCCTCGGCGACTTCGCGGTCTCCCTCGGCGCGAAGGGCCTGGCCTGGGTCCGCGTCGGCGCGGAGGGCGCGCTCACCGGCCCGATCGCCAAGTTCCTCACCGAGGAGAACGTCAAGGTCCTCACCGAGCGCCTCGGCCTGGCCGACGGCCACGCCGTCTTCTTCGGCGCGGGCGAGTTCGACGAGGTCTCCAAGATCATGGGCCCGGTCCGGGTCGAGGCCGCCAAGCGCGCCGGCCGCTTCGAGGAGAACGTCTTCCGCTTCGCGTGGATCGTCGACTTCCCGATGTACGAGAAGGACGAGGAGACCGGCAAGATCGACTTCTCGCACAACCCGTTCTCGATGCCGCAGGGCGGCCTGGAGGCCCTGGAGACCCAGGACCCGCTGGACGTCCTCGGCTGGCAGTACGACATCGTCTGCAACGGCATCGAGCTCTCCTCGGGCGCGATCCGGAACCACGAGCCCGAGATCATGTTCAAGGCCTTCGAGATCGCGGGCTACTCGCGCGAGACGGTCGAGAGCGAGTTCGCGGGCATGCTCCGCGCCTTCGAGTACGGCGCCCCGCCGCACGGCGGCATCGCCCCGGGCGTGGACCGCATCGTGATGCTCCTCGCCGACGAGCCGAACATCCGCGAGATCATCGCCTTCCCGCTCAACGGCAACGGCCAGGACCTCCTGATGGGCGCCCCGACCGAGCTCGACGAGACCCGCCTGCGCGAGCTGAACATCCAGCTCCGCAAGCCGGTCGCGAAGGAGAAGCCCGCGGACGACCGCCCGGTGACGGAGTCGGTCCACCCGGACGCGGCGCGCTGAGCCTGACGGCCTGACTGCCTGACGGAAGGGCCCGGAACCGAGATCCTCGGTTCCGGGCCCTTCCGGCGTTCGTGGGCGGGGTTACGCGTCCTCGTCGGCGAAGATCTCGTCGACGGACGAGACGGTGACGGCACGGGCGACCCAGCGGCGCAGGACCTCGGGATCGTCGCAGCCGGTGATGCGCTGACGGGCGTCGTCGGAGATGGTGAGACCGCGCTGCTCCAGGATGATCAGTATGGCCTCGGCATGGGCCTGGGCACGGCCTTCGTCGCGGATCTCCTCGGAGATGACCGACGTGTAGAAGGAGAGGTCCACAGCCACCAGGTTCCTCCAGAGCTCTAGGGCCGGTCGCTTCTCCAGCCCTTGGGTGGTGAATTCGATGATCGGGTCGGCGACGTCCTCGGGGACGTCCCGCAGAGCGGTGGACAGTGCTTTCAGTATGGCACCGATGTCCGGATCGCCCGCGTGCGTGATGGCCGAGAGGGTGGTCAGCGCGAGGTCCGCGCGGGCCTCGTCCGGGTCGGTGATCACCGGCATGTTGTGGGGGCCCAGCACGGCTGGTCGCAGGGTGAGGGTGGGCAGGTGCGGCGGTCCGCTGGACACCGACCGCTCGGCCCACTCGGCGGTGGCGCGGTCCTGGCAGACGACCAGCAGCGCGGTCGGCAGCCGGTACTTCGTCCAGAGGTACGCGGTGTAGTACGCCCAGCTCGCGGGCTTCGCGGGGTCCTTCTTGCCCTGCGCCTCGATGGCGAGGAGGAGGGAGCCGTCGTCCGCGCTGTCGAGACGCAGCAGGGTGTCCAGCCGGCGTTCCACGGGGCTCGCCTCGGTGAGGTCCGTGGGCATGACGGTCACCTCGACGGGCGAGGGCAGGGGTAAACCGAGCACTCCGGAGAGGCGGCTGAAGAGGTGCAGGTCGTGCTGGAAGATGCGGTGCATCGCTTCGTGCGGGGAGCTGACCACGGGGTTCCTTGAGGGGTCGGTCGTTCTCATTCGGTGGCGTCGGTGTTTCGGGAATTACCCCGCTGATGTGCATGCCCCGCAGGTGCCCGGTTCGGGGGCGCGGTAGGCGTGGTCGCAGGTGTCGCAGTTCTGGAGGGGGTGCCGGACGGCAGGGGGCTCGTCCGGGGCGCGGAAGGGCGGCAGGGGCGGGAGTCCGGCGTTGAGGCGGTGGGCCAGGAGGGCGGCCGGGCGGCGCAGGGGCTCCGCCGGGAGGTCGAAGGTCAGGACGCGGCGTACGGCGTCGGGGGTGAGCTCGCGCTCCAGCCAGGCGGCGACGCCCGGGGCCAGGTGCTCGGCGTCGGTGGCGGAGACATACAGGCGCGGGTCCGCACGGCGGAGGCCGGCGAGGACGTCGACGGCCGTGAGCAGGAGGTCGGGCGTCGGATACACGGGCTGCGGTACGGCGGGCAGGGCGCGGCGCGGCGGATCGGCCGCCCGCCGGGCGGGGCGTTTCACCTCGGGTTCCGGTCCGCGCCCGGCCTCGGTCCCCGGCTCCGGATCCTCCGGACCGCCGGTCCGCCCCGGATGGTTGCAGGAGATCGTCCGCGTGACGATCCGCCCGTCCTCGCCGCGCTCGCGGATCCGGCGCAGATAGCCGTACAGCTCCAGCTCGCGCAGGGCGTTGGCGATCCGGACGGCGCCCTCGGGGAAACGGGCGGCGAGGGTCTTGATGTCGACGGGAGACCCGGCGGGCAGCGACTGGATGTGCACGGCGACACCGATGGCCACGAGGGACATCCCGTCGTGCTGGCAGAGGTGGTTGCCGATCACCGTGAAGCGGGTGGTGTGCCGCACGTTGTCGTGGATGACGCCACCGAGCGCCGAGCGCCCGTGGGGGCGCCGGGGAGGGTGATTTTTCCAGCTGTTACGGGACTCGGTGCGGGGGCGCACGCTAGTGTTCTGAACACCCATTGGGGAAGGTCTCTGCTTCCTCGTGGTCAGGCCCTCGCATCGGGATTGCCGTCCCGGCGAGGGCCGACGTATGTCTGCTGTCATATGCCGGTCGAGCCGAGCGTAAAGCAGGCAACCGGGTCGGAATCCAGCGGAGTTGGTGTTCTTCACCCGCATGAGTGAGCGCCCCGATCAGGGGCGGGAGGGGTGGGGCTTGGTGAAGGTTCTTTCTCTCTCGTCGTTGCTTGGAAAGACCACCCGAGCCACCGGAGCCCACGTTTCCGGACTCCGGTGAACGTGTCGTTCTTGCTGGTCAGGGGCGTGACAAGGCGAGCTCCGCCCACACGGTCTTCCGGGGTGCGGGCCCGAGCTCGACGCCCCACCGATCGGCGAGAGCCTCCACGAGCAGGAGCCCGCGCCCCGACTCGGCGTCGACGGTCCGGGTCCGGAGACGGGGAAGGTCGGCTCCCCGGGTGTCCGTGACCTCGATCCGGAGGGCGTCCGCGTGCGCCAGGAGCGCGAGACGGAAGTTCCGCCCCGAGACCCGGCCGTGCGTGGCGGCGTTCGCCGCGAGTTCGGCGACGACCTGCGCGGCGGTGTCCACGACGCCGTACGGAAGCTCCCAGGTCCGCAGCCACTCCACGGCGAGCAGCCGGGCGAGCCTGGCCCCGCGTGGTGTGGGGGACACCAGGACGCTGAAGTGGTGGGTGGGCTGGCTGAGTTGGATGGGGTTCTTCTGGTTCACCTCACCGAGCGTGGCCGCCCCCGGCTACCGTGAACAGTGACGACGCCGATGCGTAGGGTGACTGTCCGGGCCTTGTCCACTGCTGTCCGGCCTGTCCGCACCCCCGCCACGGGTAGGGGTGTCGCGCCATGAAGCGGGGCCAGGGAAGGGTGCGGTATGTCGGTGGACGACGGGGCGCAGCGACTCAAGACCGAGGCGGACGAGCCGGGGTGGGAGGTCGATCCGGATGACGAGTGGGGACTGGCCGTCATCGCCACCGTGGGACGGCAGCTGAGGCTGCGGAGGGAGGCGGTGGGCATAAGGGCCGCCGAGCTCGGCGTGGCCACCGGCTACGGCGAGGACATGATCTACAAAATCGAGGGCGGGAAGCGGATCCCCCGGCCCGAGTTCCTCGACAAGGCGGACGAGGTTCTGGGCGCGGGTGGGTTGATCGCGGCCATGAAGGACGACGTCGCGAAGGTCCGCTACCCGAAAAAGGTCCGCGCCTTGGCGAAGATGGAGGCCAATGCGGTCGAGATCCAGCTCTACGATCCGCTCAACATCCATGGCCTCTTGCAGACGCCGGAGTACGCGCGCGGACTGCTGTTGATGCGGCGGCCGGCGTACACGCAGGACGAGGTCGAGCGGATGGCGGCCGGTCGGGTGGCCCGGCAGAGCGTCTTCCAGAGGGACCCGGCCCCGGAGATCAGCTTCGTCCTGGAGGAGTGGACGCTGCGCCGCCCGCTGGGCGGGCGGGTAGTGCTGCGGGCACAGCTGGAGCGCCTGTTGGAGGTCGGGCAGTTGCGGAACGTCGAACTTCAGGTGATGCCGGTGGACCGCGAGGAGCACGCCGGACTGGCGGGCGGTATCGAGGTTCTGAAGTTCGGTGACGGATCGGCGGTGGGACGCTCTGCTGCTGTGGCCAACGGGCGGCCGGTGACCGAGCCGAAGCAACTCCATATCCTGGAGTTGCGGTATGGCATCATCCGGGCTCAGGCCCTCACTCCGCGTGAGTCGATCGCCTTCGTTGAGCAACTGCTGGGAGAGACATGATCCGCAATACCTCGGCTGGGGACGCCTCCGAACTGGCGTGGTTCAAGAGCAGTTACAGCAGCAGCAGCGAGGGCGACTCCTGCATCGAGGTCGCCTGGCGTAAGAGCAGCTACAGCGGTGGCACCGACGGCGAGTCGTGCGTCGAGGTCGCCGCCACCCCCGCCACCGTCCACGTCCGCGACTCCAAGAACCTCGGCGGTCCCCAGCTCGCCCTGACGCCGACCGCTTGGGCGGGCTTCGTCTCGTACGCCGTCGGCAGCTGACGTCTCCGGCGGGTACGGCGGTGGCCGTCGCCCCGGTGCGGGACGGCGGCCACCGTGTCGTAGACCTGGTCAGTCCTTCTTCGGGTCCTCCAGGCGGGGGAAGAGCACCGCGCCCTTCGTCACCGTCGCGCCGGCCGGGAGCTTGCCCCAGCCCGCCGCGTCCTGGACCGGCTGGGCGGCCAGGGCGCCCAGGGACGCCTCGGCGCCCAGGGAGTCCCAGAGCGCCTGCGAGGTCTCCGGCATGATCGGGTTGAGCAGGACCGCGACCGCGCGCAGGGACTCGGCGGCCGTGTACAGGATCGTGGCGAGACGGGCGCGGCCCTCCTCGCTCTCGTCCTTCGCGACCTTCCACGGCTCCTGCTCCGTGATGTAGCCGTTGACCTGCTTCACGAAGTCGAAGATCGCCAGGATGCCGCCCTGGAAGTCCAGCTCCTCGCCGATCTTCCGGTCGGCCACCTCGACGGCCTTGGCCAGGCCCTCGTGGACCGCCTTCTCCGCGTCGCCGTCCGCCGTCGCCGCCGGCAGCTCCCCGCCGAAGTACTTGCCGACCATCGCCGCCACGCGCGACGCGAGGTTGCCGTAGTCGTTGGCCAGCTCGGACGTGTAGCGGGCGGAGAAGTCCTCCCACGAGAACGAGCCGTCCTGGCCGAACGCGATCGCGCGCAGGAAGTACCAGCGGTACGCGTCCACGCCGAAGTGCGAGGTCAGGTCCTGCGGCTTGATGCCGGTCAGGTTCGACTTCGACATCTTCTCGCCGCCGACCATCAGCCAGCCGTTGGCCGCGATCCGCCCGGGCACCGGGAGGCCCTGGGCCATCAGCATCGCCGGCCAGATCACCGCGTGGAAGCGCAGGATGTCCTTGCCGATGAGGTGGACGTTGGCGGGGAAGGTCTCCGCAAACTTCTCCGGGTTCTCGTTGTAGCCGACCGCCGTCGCGTAGTTCAGCAGCGCGTCGATCCACACGTAGATCACGTGCTCGGCGTCCCACGGCACCGGGATGCCCCAGTCGAACGTCGAGCGCGAGATGGAGAGGTCCTCCAGGCCCTGCTTGACGAAGTTCACGACCTCGTTGCGGGCCGACTCCGGCTGGATGAAGCCCGGGTTCGCCTCGTAGAACTCCAGCAGCTTCGGGCCGTACTGGCTCAGCTTGAAGAAGTAGTTCTCCTCCTTGAGGATCTCCACCGGCTTCTTGTGGACGGGGCACAGCTTGGTGCCGTCCTCCGCCTCGATGAGGTCGCCGGGGAGCTTGAACTCCTCACAGCCCACGCAGTACGGGCCTTCGTACCCGCCCTTGTAGATCTCGTCCTTGTCGTACAGGTCCTGCACGAACTCCTGGACGCGGTCGGTGTGACGCTTCTGCGTGGTGCGGATGAAGTCGTCGTTCGCGATGTTCAGGTGCTCCCAGAGGGGCTTCCAGGCCTCCTCGACGAGCTTGTCGCACCAGGCCTGGGGGGTGACGTTGTTCGCCTCGGCCGTGCGCATGATCTTCTGACCGTGCTCGTCCGTGCCGGTGAGGTACCACACCTTCTCACCACGCTGGCGGTGCCAGCGGGTGAGCACGTCGCCTGCGACGGTCGTGTAGGCGTGGCCCAGGTGAGGAGCGTCGTTGACGTAGTAGATGGGGGTCGAGACGTAGAACGCCTTCGTGCCCTGCTTCTCGGATCCAGTGGCCGCCATGCAGCGAATTTTAACGGCCGGAACAGGGTCCCCTCACACGGTTAAAACCGGGGCCCGGTGGGAAGGCCGTCCGGCCCGCCCGCCGGGCCCCGGTCGGGGCGGCTCGGGTCAGAGCGCCGGGGCGTCCGCGAGCAGCCCGCGGTAGAAGGCCGCGTGCGGGGTCTCCAGCGGGGCCGGGCCCGCCAGGTGGACGCCGGTCTTCGGGGCGTCCAGCCTGCGGAGCCAGTCGAAGGCCTTGCCGTCCTCCTCGCCCCAGGCCGTGAACCGCCAGTGCACCGGGCGGTCCGCTGCCTCGGCCAGCGCCTGCGTCGCGGCGGTACGGGACTCGGGGGCGCCGTCCGTCTGGAAGACGACCAGCGCCGGGCGGGCCGGGTCGTTCTTCTCGTGGTGGGCGAGGACCTCCTCGATCGCCCGGTGGTAGTTCGTCCGGCCCAGCCGGCCGAGCGAGGCGTTGACCGTCTCGATGCGGTCCGGGGTGAGGTCGGCCGGGCGGAGCTCGACGGTGCCGTCGATGTCCGTCGAGAAGAAGACGGCCGTCACGGTCGCGTCCTCGGAGAGGTGCGCGGCCAGCGCCACGGTCTGCTCGGCGAGCCGCTGCACGGACCCGTCCTTGAAGTACGGCCGCATCGACCCCGACCGGTCCACCACGAGGTACACGGCGGCCCGCGCCCCCGCCAGCCCCTGCTTCTTCAGCACGGCACCGGCGGCCTTGTAGGCGTCGGCGAGGTGGGGGGCGGCGGCCTTGACCTTGGCGAGCGAGAGGGCGGGGCCGGCGGGGGCATCGGTGGCCGGCTCGGCGGCGGTGACCTCGGCGGTGACCTCGGCGGTCGGCTGGGTGACGGCCGTGACCGGCTCCTCCGCGGTGACCTCGGCGGTCGGCTCGTCGGCGGGGGCGGTGTCGGCGACGGCGACCGGGGCCTCCACCGGGGTGCTGTCGGCCGCGACCGGCTCCTCAGCCGGGGCGGGGACCGGAGCCTCCGCGGCGGCGGCCGGCTCCTCCGCCTGCTCGGCGGACTCGCGTGCGGCCGGGATCCGCGCCGAGGGCTCCTCGGCGGTGGCGGGGGTCTCCTCCGCCGCCTCCGCGGCGACGGGCTCCTCGGCGTCCACCGTCCGCTCGGTGGCGGCGCTCGGCTCGGACGGCTCCGTCGTCGCCGAGGGCGCGTCCGCGTCGGTCGTGTCCTCGCCGGCCGCCGCCGGGGACTCCGACGCCTCCTCGGCCACCTCGGCGTCCGCCGAGGGCTCGGCGGCGGTCTCCGGTGCGTCCGCCTCCACCGTCGCCTCGGCAGCCGGCTCGTCCGTCTCCGCGTCGCCCGCCTCGGCGACTACGGGCTCCTCGGCGGCGGCCTCGGCGACTACGGGGGCCTCGGCGACTACGGGCTCCTCGGCGGCGGCCTCGGCGACTACGGGCTCCTCGGCGGCGGCCTCGGCGACTACGGGCTCCTCGGCGGCGGCCTTCGGCTCGTCGGTCGGCTCGTCCGCCGCCGGGGACTCCGGCGCGTCCGCGTCCGTCGCCTCGGCCGTCACGGCCGGCTCGTCCGCGTCCGCGTCCGCCGACGCCGTCGCGGGCTCGGCCTCCGTACGCGCGGGCTCCGCCTCCGGCGCGGACGCGACCGCCTCCGCGCCGGCAGGCTCGGCCTCGGCGGCTCCCGCGGCGGCGACCTCCGTGTCCGACGCCCGGCGGGCGGGCGGGACCTGGGGGTTGTCGAAGGAGGCGGCCACCAGGTCCGCGGCCGCGCGTTCGGCGGCGGAGGACGGGTCCTCCGGGGCCGACGCCTGGGCCGGTACGGAGGTTGCCGGGGCGGAGGACTCTTCGGCGTCGTTCGCGCGGTCTCGGCCGAATACCTTGCGCAGCAAGCTCCGAATACCCATGGGCGAACCCCTTCGCATGAGTTGGGCGTTATGCGTCCTTCATCCCTGGCCAGGGCGGACACGTAAGGTTAGCGGCCGCGTCCCCCCGGCCCTACGACCCGGGCGCCCCCGGTTGCCGCGCATTCATCCGGCGTTCATTCCGGCGCCTCCGGCGTGCAGATGTGCACACATAACGTCACCGCCGGACGACGGTCGACACCACGGAGGACGAAGTGCGCAATCTGCTGCCGATGCTGAGCAACCACTCGCATGGAGGCGGCCGTTCCGCCATGACGTGCCGGTTCCGGTGTGGCGACGCCTGCTTCCAGGAAGTGCCCAACACCAGCGCCAACGAGTACGTCGGCGACGTCATAGCGGGGGCGCTCTCGCGCCGCTCCGTGATGCGCGCCGCCGCCGTCGTGACCGTCGCCTCCGCCGCCGGTTCCGCGCTCGCCTTCGGAGACGTACCCGCCGCCGAGGCGCACGGGAGGCCGAAGCCGAACCCGAAGACGGACGGGGCCCGCGGGCTGCGGTTCCAGCCGGTCGCGCCGAACACCGCCGACCAGGTCACCGTCCCCGCCGGCTACGAGCAGAACGTGGTCATCCGCTGGGGCGAGCCCATCCTGCGCGGCGCGCCGGCCTTCGACCCGGAGAAGCAGACGGCCAAGGCGCAGGCCGGGCAGTTCGGGTACAACAACGACTTCCTCTCCCTGCTGCCGCTGCCGGGCGAGCACCACCGCCAGGTCCTCGTGGCCAACCACGAGTACACCGACGAGGTGCTGATGTTCCGGGGCTACGACCCGGAGAACCCGACCCGCGAGCAGGTCGAGATCGCCTGGGCCGCGCACGGCCTCGGCGTCGTCGTGGTCCAGGAGGAGCACCGCAGCGGCAAGCTGACGGCCGTCACCCGCCACCGGCTCAACCGGCGCCTGACCGCCACCAGCCCGTTCGAGCTCACCGGCCCCGCCGCCGGCGCCGCGCTGGTCCGGACCTCCGCCGACCCGGCCGGGCGTACCGTCCTCGGCACGCTGAACAACTGCTCCGGCGGCACCACCCCGTGGGGCACCACCCTCCACGGCGAGGAGAACTTCAACCAGTACTTCGCCAACGCGTCGAGCGCCACCGACAAGCGCTACGGCATCGGCACCGGCGCCAGCGAGCGCAAGTGGGAGCGGTTCGACAAGCGCTTCGACCTCAAGCAGGAGCCCAACGAGGCGCACCGCTTCGGCTGGGTCGTCGAGCTCGACCCGTACGACCCGGAGTCCACGCCCCGCAAGCGCACCGCGCTCGGGCGCTTCAAGCACGAGGCCGCGCAGCCGCGGCTGACCGCCGACGGGCGGCCGGTCGTCTACATGGGCGACGACGAGCGCTTCGACTACTTCTACAAGTTCGTGTCGAGCAAGAAGATGAAGAAGGGCTCGTCGAGGGCCGCGCACGCGCACAACCTCACCCTGCTCGACGAGGGCACGCTCTACGTCGCCAAGCTGACCGGCGACAGCCCGGCCGCCGAGATCGACGGCACCGGCAAGCTGCCCTCCGACGGCGAGTTCGACGGCTCCGGCGTGTGGATCCCGCTGGCCACCGCCGGTCCGGCCGGCGCCGTCTCGCACGTGCCCGGCATGACCGCCGAGGAGGTGTACGTCTTCACCCGGCTCGCCGGCGACAAGGTGGGCGCCACCAAGATGGACCGCCCCGAGGACATCGAGCCCTCCCCGCGCACCGGCCGCGTGTACGTCGCGCTCACCAACAACTCCAACCGCGGCAAGGGCACCAACCCGGCCGCCGACGAGGCCAACCCGCGCAACCTCAACAAGCACGGGCAGATCCTGGAGCTGGCCGAGCACTGGGACGACCCGGCGTCGGACGGCTTCGCGTGGCGGCTGTTCCTGGTCGCGGGCGACCCGAACGACCCGGCCACCTACTTCGCGGGCTTCCCCAAGGAGAAGGTGTCCCCGATCTCCTGCCCCGACAACGTGGCCTTCGACCCGCACGGCAACCTGTGGATCTCCACCGACGGCAACCAGCTCGGCTCCCACGACGGCCTGTTCGGCGTCGCCACGCACGGCGAGCGGCGCGGTGAGCTCAAGCAGTTCCTGACCGTCCCGACCGGCGCCGAGACCTGCGGTCCGATCGTGCAGGACCGCCGGGTCCTGGTCGCCGTCCAGCACCCGGGCGAGATCGACGGGGCCTCCGTCGAGAAGCCGGCCTCCGTCTGGCCCGACGGGCCCGGCAGGATCGTTCGCCCGGCCGTCGTGTCGGTGTGGCGCGCGGACGGCCGCGACATCGGCGTCTGACGCCCGACCGGGCCGCGGGGGCGGGCGGCCGGGCGGCGGGGCCGCTCAGCCCGTCCCCGTCCCCGTTCCCACGCCCAGGCCCTCCCTGAAGCGGACGAACTGCTCCTCCGGCTCCCCCGTGTACACCCACGGCACCCACGCCGCCCGGGTGCCCAGGAGCCCGAGGAGTTCCCGCGCCACCTCGACCTGGCCCGCGTAGCACGCCGCGTGGGCCAGGTAGTTGAGGTCCGCGACCTCCTCCGGGGCCACCGGGCGTCCCGGTTCGCGTCCGCCGATCCAGCGGGCGTAGGTGCGGCGCAGCTCGGTCACCGCGAGCTCGTGCTTCCAGTGCTGGTCGAAGCCGCGCACCGGGCCCCGGCCGAGTGCCCCGTCGGCGATGTAGCGGTACTCCTCGACCCGCGCGATCTGCACCAGGATCGGCAGCGGCGAGCCGGGCGGCGCCACCCCCGCCGCGTCGCGCGCGAAGTCGTACATGGCGCCGTGCGTGCCGTGCCAGCGGGCCGACCAGTAGCGCAGCACCTGGGTGTGGCCCTCGGTGTTGTACGGGTCGCGGCGCCGCAACTCGTCGAACCAGTGGCGCAGTTCGCGGCGCGGCACCCCGCCCTCGTACAGCCGGGCGACCGAAAGCAGCGACACCCACGGCATCGGGTCGGCGGGGGCCGCCCCGGACGCCGCGAGGCAGGCGTCGACGGCCGCGTCGATCCGGCCGCGGTCGACGGCGCCGCCCCGGCCGGCGGCGATGGCCGCGTCGAAGACCCGTACGACCTCGGTGGCCGCCCGCAGGACGGCCGCGTCCGGGTCGCCCGGTTCGGCGGCCCGCCAGGCCTCGACGGTGGAGCCGCCCGCGGCGGCGTGCGAGAGGAGCCGCAGCCGGTGGGTGCGGCGCGGCCAGTCGTCGCCGGTGGCCCGCAGCAGGTCCCGTACCCCCTGCCAGCGGCCGATGACCATGTCGTGGCGGGCCTCGGTGAGGGCGCGGTCGCCGAGGTCCGGGTCGAAGTCGGGTGTGAAGCGCGGCGGGCGCGACGAGCGGCCCGGTCTGCGGAGAGCGGCCATCCGTTCCTCCTTCGAAGGCCGTGGCCGTCAGAAGTCCGTGGCGAGCGACTCGTCCGAGCGGCGGGCGCGCGGCGAGTCCGGTGAGTCGAAGGGCGCGGCGGCGGCGAGCGCGCGGGCCGCGTCGAGGCGGGCGGGGCGGTAGTAGGCGCTGCCCCTGGCCCAGTACACGAGCATCGGCACGACGCCGGCGGCGAGGCCGCCGAGGCCGATGGCGAGGGCGGTGGCGGAGAGCTCGCCGAGCGACTCGACGAAGGCCCACAGCATGAACGCGGAGCCGAGCAGCGGCCACAGTCCGCCCAGGACGAAGTCCCGTACGGAGCTCAGCAGCAGCGACTTGTAGGCGACGACGGCGGCGATCCCGGCGAGGCCGTAGTAGAACGCGATCTGCAGTCCGATCGCGCTGACCGCGTCCTTGAGGACCCGCTCCACCGAGCCGGCGGCGGCCGCGGCGCCGAACATGAGGAGCGCGGCGGCGCCGACCGCGACGATGGCCACCCAGGGGGTGTTCCAGCGCCGGTGCACGGTGCCGAGCGCGGCCGGCATCGTGCGGTCCCGGCCCATCGCGAACAGCGAGCGGGTGACCTGGATCAGGGTGGTCTCCAGGGTCGCGACCGTGGAGAGCAGCACGGCCAGGACGAGGAGCTTGCCGCCCGCGCCGGGCCAGATCTCCTCGCCGAGGACGGCGAGGACGTTGGCGCCGGCGGTCTCGATCCGCCCCGCGCTCAGCAGCACGTTGACGGCGACCGTGAACGCCTCGAACAGCAGGAAGACCACGCCGATGCCGACCAGCGCGGCCAGCCCCGCGGTGCGGCGGCTGTCGCGGGTCTCCTCGCTGAGGTTGCTGGTGACGTCCCAGCCCCAGTAGTAGAAGGCGGCGATCAGCGCGCCGGACGCGAAGCCGGAGGTCCCGTCGAAGTGGCCGAAGCCGAACCAGGACCAGTCGAAGGCCGTGGCGTGGCCGCGGTGCAGCACCGCGCCGAGGATGAAGGCGAGGAGGATCAGCAACTCGACGCCGGTCATGAGGAGTTGGGCCCGGACGGTGAGCCGGGCGCCGCCGAGGACGACCAGCAGCATCATCAGGAACCAGCCGGCCCCGACGGCGCAGGACAGCGCGGTGTTCTCGGCGAGCCCGGCGTCGAAGAGGGAGAGCGTCAGCGAGCCCGCGGGCAGTGATCCGGCGACCATGAACACGGTCGCGGCGAAGACCAGGGCCCAGCCGGAGAGGAAGCCGAGGAAGGGGTGGAGGGTGCGGCCCACCCAGGAGTAGCCGGCACCCGCGTTGACGTCGATGCGGCCGAGCCGGGCGTACGCGAGGACGATGCCGAGCATCGGTATCGCGCAGTAGAGCAGCGCGGCGGGCCCGGCCAGGCCGACCGCGCCGAACAGGACGGCGGTCGTCGCGGCGAGCGAGTACGCGGGGGCGCTGCCGGCCACGGCCATCACGATGGTGTCGAAGGTGCCGAGGGCGTTGGGCTGGAGGCCTCTGCCGGAGGTGGGGCGCATGGGGGGTGTCCTCGGGGAGGGGAAGGACGGCGGACACAGGCAAGTGACCCTGCCACCAGGTCGCTTGTGGCCAGGGGGAGGGGGCGCGGATCACGGTGAGTCGAGCGCATCGTAGTCGTACGCGTGGATTCCGGTAACGGCGGTGGGAGGGTTCCGTTCCGCAACCGCCGGTAAGGGCTTCCGTACGCCCCATTGGCGAGGTTTGAGCCTCGGCCGCCCCCCTGGGGGCTTCACGGGGAGGCGATCGCGCGGGCCGCCCGCACCTCCTGCCGCAGCGGTTCCAGGACCCCCTCCTCGTCGCCGCCGAGATCGACGCGGACCTCCACCAGGACGTCGCTGGACCGCAGCCCCTCGGCGAGCTCCCGCAACTGCCCCTCCACGGCGGCGACCTCGGCCGGTTCGGGCGCGGGCGCGCCGTGGTCGACGCGGATGCGGGCGGCGGTCGTGGCGTCCACGAGGCGTTCCACGGCGATGGCGAGGGGCCACCAGGCGGCGGCCAGGTCCCCGGCCGGCGGCGGTTCGGTGAGGGCCCGCTGGAACTCGGAGCGGACCGCCGACATGTCCCGGTACAGCTTGCGCCGGGCCCGGTGCCGCACCGGGGGGTCGTCCCCGGCCAGGGGCGAGAACGCCAGCGCCACGTACCCGGCGGTGTCGGCGACGGCGTCCGCGAGCCGGTCCGCGACCCGGGTGTGCCAGGACTCGGGCCACAGCAGGTACCCGGCGACCAGGGCGATCGCGCAGCCGATCAGCGAGTCGTAGAGCCGCGGCAGCACGAGGTCGAAGCCCTGGTGGTTGAGCAGGTCGGAGAGGAGCAGGATGACCGGGGTGATGGCCGCGGTCTGGAAGGCGTACCCCTTCGCGGAGAAGGCCGGGATCAGCGCGGCGAGCAGCATCATCACGGGCACGTCCCACCAGCCCCGCGGCACCGCCGCGAGCACCGGCGCGGCGACCAGCAGCCCGGCGGCGGTGCCGAGCGCGCGCAGCACGGCCCGCGAGAAGACCGAGCCGAAGTCGGGCTTGAGGACGAAGGTGACGGTGAGCGCGATCCAGTACGAGCGGGGCACCGGGATCAGCGAGACCAGCGCCTGGGAGAGCCCGATGCACAGGGCGAGCCGCAGCCCGTAGCGCCAGGACGCCTCCGAGAACAGCACGGCGCGGGAGGTGCGGCGCACCCGGACGCGGAGCGCGGCCGGCCGTCCCAGCCGGTCGTCGACGTTGTACGGGTTGGGCTCCGCCTTGTGGACGACGGTCGCCGCGTACCGCAGGGCCGCGTCGACGGCCCGCTCCGAGGGGCGGCGGGGCTCGGGCAGCGCGAGCTCGGGCGCGCCGGTGCGGCCCCGGTCGACCGAGTCGGCGAGCCCGCGCACGGCCGCCGGGATCTCGGGCGGCAGCGGCCGGTGGAAGCGCCGCGCGGCGAGGTGGGCGGCGGGCGCGGCCTCCAGGAGCGGGATGACCGCGTTCAGCTGGGAGAGCAGCCGGACCAGGGTGGGGGCCCGGCCGTGCTGGCGGGCGCGGCGGGCGAGCACCAGGTCGTAGGACTGGTTGAGGGAGGCGGTGACGGCCTGTCGCTTCTCGTCGTACGTGTCGGCGCCCGCGGCCTCGAAGAGTTCGGCGACGGCCCGGTAGGTCCCGGCGACCGCCGTCCGTTCGGGCGCGCCGCCGCGCAGCGGCCAGCCGAGCAGGGTGAGGACGAGGACCACGACGCCGCCGAGGGTGAGCAGCAGCGGCGCCTTCCACCAGGGGTCGGGCATCGGCAGGCCCGCGCCCACGACGGCGTTGAGGAGCAGCAGCAGCCCGGAGACGGAGGCGACGGCGCCGATCGAGGAGATCATCCCGGAGACGAGCGCGACGAGCGTGAGCGCGGCGACGGCGAGCCAGCCCTGCCCGAAGACGAGCGTGCCGAGCGTGACGCCGAGGGCGCCGAAGAGCTGCGGGACGGCGATGTTGAAGATCCGCATCCGGTACGCGTCGGCGGTGTCACCGATGACCCCGGACAGGGCGCCCATGGACACCAGGGCCCCGTACGCGGGCTGTCCGGCGGCGAACCCCACGGCCAGCGGCGCGGAGAGCGCGACCGCGGCGCGCAGCACGGCGGCCCACGGCACGGGGGTGGGCTGCGGGCGGAGTCCCGCGGTGAGCCAGGACGGTGGGGTGAGCCGGGCGGGCGGGGTGATCCGTGCGGGTTTCGCCATGCTTCCAACGTAGGACGAGGGGGAGGTCCGGCCGACGAGGGGGGCGTGCGGGCCCTCGGGCGGGCGGCGAGGTCCCGAAGGCGGGGGCCGAGGGCGGGGGCCGAGGGCGCCGGCGTGGACCCGAAGGCGGGGGCGGGGGTCGAGGGCGGGGGCGGGGGTCGAGGGCGCCGGCGGGGCGCCCGGGTCAGTTGCGGTAGCCCTCGACCTCCGCCGCCGGGCGGACGGCCGCCGTGTCCGGGTCCTCGCCGAACTCGCTCTTCGCGCGGCGCTGCCGCAGCAGGTCCCAGCACTGGTCGAGCCGGACCTCCAGCTCGGCGAGGCGGGCGCGTTCCTCGTCCGGGAGGCCGCCGGAGCGCAGGCGGAGCGCCCGTTCCTCCTCGACGAGGGAGCCGATGTTCTCGAGGATCTCGTCGTTGTCCATGCCTTCAGCGTGGCCGATCGGCGCCCGCCGTGCAGGTCGAGGAGGCCGGGGCGGCGGCCGTGGGCACGGCGGCCGGGAACGCCGGCGGCCCGGGCGGCGGCGGACCGCCACCCGGGCCGGAGGGGGTGCGCTCCGCTCAGTGGCGCAGCGCCTGCTGGATCTCGGCCTTCGTGTCGCCCGAGAGGCTCCGGTTGCTGCGGGCCGTGCCGGACTTGGACTTCCCGGCCTCGACGCCGTCGATGTTCAGGACGACCGCGTCGAGCAGATTGCCGTCGGTGTCGCGGAAGTTGACCCAGACCGTGTAGTCGGCGGTCTTGTCCTTGGGGTTGGTCGCGGTGATCTCGGCGACCGTCCGGTCCCCGTCCACGGACGTCGGACCCGCCGTGACGTCGCCGGTCGCGTTCACCCCGTCCTTGACCTCGTCCATCTTCTGCTGGGCGGCGGAGGCGACCGCCGCCGTGGCGGAGGAGACGATGCCGCCGGCCGCCTCCTTGGCCTGGTCGCAGCCGGTGGCGGCCAGGGAGAGACCGAGGAGCAGCGCGAGCGTGCCCGCGGTGGCGCGTGCCCGGTTCACGGGCGCCCGCCGCCGTAGGCGTCGTCCGTGGCCAGCGCCCAGATGATGAAGATCGAGACGGCCATGGAGAACAGCGCCCACCACGGCTGGTAGGGCAGGAACAGGAACTGGGCGATGACGTTCAGGGAGGCGAGCGCGATACCGGCGACCCGGCCCCACTCGGCGCCCTTGAGGATGCCGTAGCCCGCGATGGCGACGACGATGCCGAGGATGAGGTGGATCCAGCCCCACGTCGTCAGGTTGAACTTGAAGACGTAGTCGCCGACCCGGGTGTAGACGTCGTCCTCGGCGATGCCGGCGATGCCCTGGAAGACGTCCATGATGCCGGTGACCAGCATGAGGACACCGGCGAAGAGGGTGCCTCCGGCGGCCCAGCCGCCGCCGGCGCCCGAGGTCTTGTTCTGCGGTGGTGCGGTGTTCTGGCTCATGGACCCATCGTCGGAGCGCCCGCCCTCCCGCGAACCTTCAGTTGAGCCGTTCGGGTGAGGGCGACGCCCGCGGCGGTCGGCTCCGGCCGGCACTTGCCCCTCATATCCTGGATGATTAATATCCAGGATATGAGGATGAACGAGGGCGTCGAGTGGGCGCTGCACAGCTGCCTCAACCTCGCCTGGATCGGCGGGGACCGGGCGGTCACGGCGGCGCGGCTCGCCGCGTACCACGAGCTGCCCGCGGCCTATCTGAACAAGCAGCTCCAGGCGCTCGTCCGGGCCGGCATCCTCGGCTCGGTCTCCGGCCCCAAGGGCGGCTTCCGGCTGGCCAGGTCGCTGGACCGGATCACCCTCATGGACGTGGTGACGGCGATCGAGGGCCCCGACGAGGCCTTCCGCTGCACCGAGATCCGCGGCCAGGGACCGGGTGCCGCCGGCCCGCCCTCCGCCGAGTGCGCCATCGCGGGCGCGATGGGCCGGGCCGAGCTGGCCTGGCGGCGGGAGCTGGCCGGCCGGACCCTCGACGACGTCAGGCTCCAGGCGGAACGGCAGGCGCCGGGGGCCCCGGACCGGATCCGCCGCTGGCTCGCGACCGCGGGCTGAGCGGGACCGCGCGGGCGGGTGCCGGGTACCTCCGCACGACCGCGGACCAAGACTCCGGAGGTCGGTACCCGAAGGTCGGCACCCGGGCATCGGAACTTCGGACGTCGGCACTCCGGACACCAGGATTCTGGACATCGAATGTCCAGCCAACGGGAGGAAGTCATCTCATGAGCGCGACCCACGACCAGCGCACGATCACCAACCCCGCCACCCTCCACGACCCGGCCCCCTTCGGCTACAGCCACGCGGCCTCCGCCCCCGGCGAACTCGTCTTCATCGGCGGGCAGTACGCCTCCGACGCCACCGGCTCCCCGCTGCACGCCGAGGACTTCGCCGCCCAGGTCGAGCTGGCCTTCACCAACCTGCGGCTCGCGCTGGAGGGCGTAGGCCTCGGCTTCGAGCACGTCGTCCGTCTCGGCTCGTACGTCGTCGAGCACGACCTCGCCAAACTGGAGGTCCTCGGAAAGGCCCTGCACGGCGCCTTCGGCGACCGGCTGCCCGCCCAGACCCTCAGCGGCGTCGCCTCACTCGCCCTGCCCGGGATGCTCTTCGAGATCGACGCGGTGGCGGTCCGCCCGGCGGGCCCGGTCACCGGCTGATCCACTTGCGGTGCGGCGGTGGCGGGTGTGCCCTGGAGGGTGCAGGAACGGTTCCGGGGAAAGGAGCTCCTGCCATGGCCGCACACGCAGCGGTACCCGCCCGGCGGCAGCTGAGCACGCACGGCTGGGGCGTGCCCGTCACGCTCGGCATCGCCTACGGTCTCTACGCCCCGGTCATCGTCCGCGACGGCGGCCCGCTGACCTGGGGCCAGCTCTGGCTCGGCCTGATCAGCGCCGTCGTCCTCGCGGTCTCGATCCACACCCTCCGCCGCTACGGCGGGCGGCTGCGGCGCGAACTGCGCGCGGTGGCCTGGGGCGCCCTCACCGGCATCGCGATCGGCTTCCTCTACAGCCTCTCCGGCGCGAGCATCTACTCGTCCTCGCTGCTCGGCCTGATCGTGGCCGCGGTGAACGGCGGCGCCGCCTTCTACCTCTTCTACACCCACGAGGACGCGGCCGGCCGCCCCGCGCCCTACTGAACCCGAGCCCGCCCGGACCGGCTCCGCCGCACGGGGGAGCCGGTCTCCTGCCGGTCGTCTCCTGCCGCTCGTCTCCTACCGGTCGCGCGGAGTGGTCTGCTGGACCGCCCAGCGGTTGCCGTCGGGGTCGGCGAAGTACACGAAGGAGCCCCAGGGCTGGTCCTCGATCGCGCTGACCCCGACGCCCCGCGCCGACAGGTCGGCGTGTGCCTCCTCGATGTCCGTGACGACGACCTGCAGGTTGTCGAGGGAGCCCGGGGTCATCGCGGTGACGCCCTTCCCGAAGGCGATCGAGCAGGCCGACCCGGGCGGGGTCATCTGGACGAACCTGATCTCCTCGCTCACGGTCACGTCGTGGTCCGCGTGGAAGCCGGCCCGTTCGTAGAAGGCCTTGGCCCGGTCGATGTCGGTGACGGGAACGCCGATCAGCTCCAGCTTGATGTCCATGGGGGCATCATGTGGCCGCCGGCGCCCCGCCGCATGCCGGAGGGCGCCTACTCCTCGCCCGGGATCTCCCCGCGGACGACCACCACCGGGCAGGGCGCGTGCTGGGTGACGTGGGAGGAGACGGAGCCCAGGACGGCCGCCTTGAAGCCGCTGTAGCCGCGGTCGCCGACCACGAGCAGCGACGCGCCCTCGGCCTGGTCGATGAGTGCCTGGGCCGCGTTGCCGCTCACGATGGTGCGGGTGGCCGCGGCGGCGGTGTCGGGGGCGAGGCCCTTGGCGAGGGACTCGTCGAGGATCTGCTTGGCCAGCCGTTCCGGGTCGAACTCGGGCGGGACGCCCGGCATGAGGGTGGCCCAGGAGGCCGGGTACTCCCAGCTGATCACCGTCTGGAGCGAGTCCCCGGTCAGGGCGGCCTGGGCCGCCGCCCACCTGAGTGCCCTCAGGGACGGCGCCGAGCCGTCCACGCCCACCACGATCCTGCCGCCGGCCATGACCGACCTCCGTTTCGCTGGTTTCGCTGTCGGGAGGCCCCGTGCGGAGGCCTCCCGACCAACGTAACAAACGGATCAATCCAGTCGCAGATCGGCCAATTGCTTCTCGAAGGGGACGATCTCGTCCTCGACGGTGTTCCGGGCGGGCCGGGCCGCCACGGTGTCCGCGAACTCGTACCCGGCCCGGGTGATCCGGGCCGGCAGCCCCTCGGTGTACTCGTCGCCGCCGGAACCCCAGTCCTCCGAGGCGGCGTAGACGCCGGTCGGGACGACGAGGGCCCGCAGGTAGGCGAAGAGCGGGCGCAGGGCGTGGTCGAGGACGAGGGAGTGGCGGGCGGTGCCGCCGGTGGCGCCGAGCAGGACGGGCACGCCGGTGAGGGCGGCCGGGTCGATCAGGTCGAAGAAGGACTTGAAGAGCCCGCTGTAGGAGGCGGTGAAGACGGGGGTGACGGCGATGACGCCGTCCGCCCCGGTCACCGTGTCGATCGCGGCCTGGAGCTTCTCGGACGGGAAGCCCGTGACGAAGTTCTTCGCGATGTCGACGGCGAGGTCGCGGAGTTCGACGACCTCCACGTCGACGGCGTACTCCTGCTCGGCCAGCCGGTAGCGGGCCGACTGGAGCAGCCGGTCGGCGAGCAGCCGGGTGGAGGAGGGCGCGCTGAGTCCGGCGGAGACCGCGACCAGCTTCAACGTCTGCATGACCTCAGACCTCCTGCTTCTGCTGTACGGCGGGGTGGAGCGGGGCGGTGGCGGGGACGTCGGCCGGGCGCAGGTTCGCGAACTCCTTGCGGAGCACCGGGACGACCTCCTCGCCGAGGATGTCGAGCTGTTCCAGGACCGTCTTCAGGGGCAGACCGGCGTGGTCGACCAGGAAGAGCTGGCGCTGGTAGTCGCCGACGTAGTCGCGGAAGGACAGGGTGCGCTCGATGACCTCCTGCGGCGAGCCGACGGTGAGCGGGGTCTCGCGGCTGAACTCCTCCAGGGAGGGGCCGTGGCCGTAGACCGGCGCGTTGTCGAAGTACGGGCGGAACTCCCGTACGGCGTCCTGGGAGTTCTTCCTCATGAAGACCTGGCCGCCGAGGCCGACGATGGCCTGCTCGGGGGTGCCGTGGCCGTAGTGGGCGTACCGCTGCCGGTAGAGCCGGACCATCTTCTCGGTGTGCTGCTTGGGCCAGAAGATGTGGTTGGCGAAGAAGCCGTCGCCGTAGTACGCGGCCTGCTCGGCGATCTCGGGCGAGCGGATGGAGCCGTGCCAGACGAACGGCGGGACGCCGTCCAGCGGGCGCGGGGTGGCCGTGAAGCCCTGGAGCGCGGTGCGGAACTTGCCCTCCCAGTCGACGACGTCCTCCCTCCACAGCTTGTGGAGGAGCGCGTAGTTCTCTATCGCGAGCGGGATGCCCTGGCGGATGTCCTGCCCGAACCACGGGTAGACCGGGCCGGTGTTGCCGCGGCCCATCATCAGGTCGACGCGGCCGTCGGCGAGGTGCTGGAGGGTGGCGTAGTCCTCGGCGATCTTCACCGGGTCGTTGGTGGTGATGAGGGTCGTGGAGGTGGAGAGGATCAGGTTCTCCGTGCGGGCCGCGATGTGCCCGAGGAGCGTCGTCGGGGAGGACGGGACGAACGGCGGGTTGTGGTGCTCGCCGGTCGCGAAGACGTCCAGGCCGACCTCCTCGGCCTTGAGCGCGATGGCGACGGTGTTCTTGATCCGCTCGTGCTCGGTGGGGGTACGGCCGGTGGTGGGGTCGGTCGTCACGTCGCCGACGGTGAAGATCCCGAACTGCATCGTGCTCACCTCTCGCGTTTCCCGGTGGCGTTCCCACCGAGTGGTTGAATCTTAAACCATCACGTCCAACGGTGCACCCCACCCCGGTATTCCCGGGCCCTTAGGCTGGAGGGCATGGCCGAGGACACGACCGACAACGAGCGCTGGAAGGAGCGGGGCGTGATGCTCCGCGTCTTCGTGTACGTCTTCGCGACGCACGCCTTCGCGGGCTTCGTGTGGCTGCTCTTCTACGTCGGGCAGAACGCCGGGAAGTGACCGCGGGGCGGGGCCCCGGGTGCGCTCACGTAGAGTCCCGGGCGTGAACGCTGCGATATCGGTGGACGGCCTGGTGGACGGCCCGGCTGGTGGCCCGGTGGACGGCCCGGCCGACGGTCCGGTGGACGCCCGGGTGGGTGGCCCGGACGCCCGACCCGGAGACGGCGCGGACGCCGGACCCGGAGACGGCGCGGACGCCGGACCCGGAGACGGCCCGGACGCCCGACCCGAAGACGGCCCGGACGCCCGACCCGAAGACGGCCCGGACGCCGGACCCGGAGACGGCTCGGCGGGCGTGTCGGTCGTCGGGATCGGCGCGGACGGCTGGGACGGACTCCCCGAGGCCTCCCGCCGGACCCTGCGCGCCGCCGAGGTGCTGATCGGCGGCCCCCGCCAGCTCGACCTGCTGCCCGCCGCCGACTGCCCCGGCGCCCGCGTCGCCTGGCCCACCCCGCTGCTGCCCGCCGTGCCGGGCCTGCTCGGCGCCCACGAGGGACGCCGCGTCGCGGTCCTGGCCAGCGGTGACCCCATGTTCTACGGGATCGGCCGCACCCTCGCCGGGATCCTCGGCCCGGACCGGCTGCGGGTCCTGCCGCACCCGTCCTCCGTCTCGTACGCCTGCGCCCGGCTCGGCTGGCCCCTGGAGGCCACCGAGACGGTCTCCCTCGTCGCCCGGCCGCTCGACGCCCTCACCGCCCGGCTGCACGACGGCCGCCGCCTGCTGCTGCTCGGCGAGGGCGCCGACAGCCCGGCGCGGGTCGCCGCCCTGCTGCGCGAACGCGGCTGGGGCGGCACCCGGATCCGGGTGCTCGAACAGCTCGGCTCCCCCCGCGAGGCGCTCCTCGACGGCACCGCCGCCGACTGGCCGCACGCGAGCGCCGACCCGCTCCACGTGCTCGCCCTCGACTGCGTGCGCGACCCGGAGACGCTCCGGCTCGGGGTCACCCCCGGCCTGCCCGACGAGGCGTACGAGCACGACGGCCAGCTCACCAAGCGGTACGTCCGCGCCGCCACGCTCGCCGCGCTGGCGCCCGCCCCGGGCGAACTGCTCTGGGACATCGGCGGCGGCTCCGGCTCCATCGGCATCGAATGGCTGCGGGCCCACCGCGACTGCCGGGCCGTCGCCGTGGAGCGGTCCGCCGAGCGCGCGGCCCGCATCGCGCGCAACGCGGCCGCCCTCGGCGTGCCCGGCCTGCGGGTGGTGACGGCCGCGGCCCCGGCCGGCCTCGCGGAGCTCCCCGCCCCCGACGCGATCTTCATCGGCGGCGGCCTGACCGCCCCCGGCCTGCTCGACGCCTGCTGGGACGCGCTCCCCGAGGGCGGACGGCTCGTCGCCAACACGGTGACGCTGGAGTCCGAGGCGCTGCTCGCCGAGCGCTACCGCCGCCACGGCGGCGAACTGATCCGGCTCGCGGTCGCCGCCGCCGTGCCGGTGGGCGGCTTCACCGGCTGGCGCCAGGCGATGCCGGTCACGCAATGGTCCGTAACGAAGGGTTGAACACCGACATGACCGTCTACTTCATCGGCGCGGGCCCCGGAGCGGCCGACCTCATCACCGTGCGCGGCGCGCGGACCCTGGCGAAGTGCGGGGTCTGCCTCTACGCCGGCTCGCTCGTCCCCACCGAGCTGCTCGCCGAGTGCCCGCCGGAGGCGAAGCTGGTCGACACGGCCCGCATGGACCTGGACCAGATCGTCGCCGAGATCGCCGCCGCGCACGAGGCCGGCCAGGACGTGGCCCGGCTGCACTCCGGCGACCCGTCCGTCTTCAGCGCCATGGCCGAGCAGATGCGCCGCCTGGACGCGGCGGGCATCCCCTACGAGGTCGTGCCGGGCGTCCCGGCCTTCGCGGCGGCCGCCGCGGCCCTGAAGCGGGAGCTCACGGTCCCGACCGTCGGCCAGACCGTCATCCTCACGCGCATCGCCCAGCAGGCCACCCCCATGCCGGAGGGCGAGGACCTGGCGACCCTCGGCCGCAGCGGCGCGCTCCTGGTCCTGCACCTGGCCGCGCGCTACGCCGACCGGATCGTCGCCGAGCTCGTCCCGCACTACGGCCAGGACTGCCCGGCCGCCGTCGTCGCGATGGCCAGCCGCCCGGACGAGGTCGTCCTGCGCGGCACCCTGGCGGACATCGCGGACCAGCTGAAGGCCTCGGGCATCACCAAGACCGCCGTGATCATCGTGGGCCGCACCCTGGCCGCCTCGGAGTTCCGCGACAGCCACCTGTACGACCCGGCCCGGGACCGCCACACCTGCTGAGCGGCCCCGGGGCCACCGGCAGCGGCCTCAGGTGTTGGGCCGCTTGCCGTGGTTCGCGCCCTTCTTCTTCCGCGCCCGGCGCTTGTTGCCTCGCTTCGACATGGCGTTCCTCCCGGTCTGGTGGGGATTCTGCGGGGGTTTGCCCTGGTAAGCCTAGGTTCGGGGGGAGGGGGGCGCACGTCGGCTGTCGGGGCGATGCTCGACGCCGTGCCGAGCCCGGAGCGGGAAGGCCGTTGCCACTCCTCAGGCGGAGACCCTCCAGCCGGACCCGGTAGAGGCCGAGGCCCCCGCCCCCCTGCGCGGGTGGGCCCAGTCCTGGGCGGACGACATCGGCGAGCGGCTGCTGGAGGGCGGCGGCCCTCAGGGCTTCGCGGACCTCTCGGCCCTGTCTTCCGGTCCCGCCGTCTCCGAGCGGCCCACCACGACCCCCGCCCGGTCGATGCACACCACGTCCACCGCCACCGGCGCGCCCCGCAGGACCGCCAAGGCCTCGTCGCGGGCGCGGGTGGCGACGAGGTCGCCGAGGGGGACGCCGGCGGACTCGCAGAGGCGGAGGGCGGCGAGGCCCGTGTTGGCGCCGGCGATCTCGGCGGCGAGGGCGTCCGAGGCGCCGCCGGTGCGGGCGAGGTCGGCGAGGAAGGGCTTGTCGACCTGGGAGCGGGCCGAATGCAGGTCCAGGTGGCCGGCGGCGAGCTTGGAGAGCTTCGCGAAGCCGCCGCAGATCGTCAGCCGGTCCACGGGGTGGCGGCGCACGTACTTGAGCACCGCGCCCGCGAAGTCGCCCATGTCGAGCAGGCCGATCTCCGGCAGCTCGTACAGCGTGGTGACGGTCTTCTCCGAGGTGGAGCCGGTGCAGCCCGCCACGTGGGTGAGTCCGGCCGCGCGGGCCACGTCGACGCCCCGGCGGATGGAGTCGATCCAGGCCGAGCAGGAGTAGGGGACGACGATGCCGGTGGTGCCGAGCACGGACAGGCCGCCGAGGATGCCGATCCGCGGGTTCCAGGTGGAGCGGGCGATCTCCGCGCCGTCGTCCACGGAGATCGTGATCTCGACGTCGCCGCTCCCGCCGTGCGCCGCCGCGACCGCGGCGACGTGGTCGCGCATCATCTGCCGCGGGACCGGGTTGATCGCCGGTTCGCCGACCTCCAGCGGCAGGCCGGGCAGGGTGACCGTGCCGACCCCGGGACCCGCCCGGAAGACGACGCCCGAGCCCGGCGGCAGGAGCCGCACCGTCGAGCGGATCAGCGCGCCGTGGGTGACGTCCGGGTCGTCGCCCGCGTCCTTCACCACCCCGGCCATCGCGCCGTCCGGGCCCAGCTCCTCGACGGCGAGCGCGAAGGACGGCGTCTGGCCCTTGGGCAGGGTGATGGTCACCGGGTCGGGGAACTCGCCGGTGAGCAGCGCCGTGTACGCGGCGGTCGTCGCGGCCGTCGCGCAGGCACCGGTCGTCCAGCCGGGGCGCAGACCGGTGTGCTTGAGTTGGGCCTCGCGCCCGCCGCCGGAACTCGCCGCACTCACGGATGGACTCCCATGCACGTACTCATTCTCGGGGGAACGACCGAGGGCCGGCTCCTCGCCGAGCTCCTCGTCGGGGCTGACGGGGCCGACGGGGCCGACAGCGCCGCGGGTCCCGACGGCGGACGCCTCCGGGTCACCAGCTCCCTCGCCGGGCGGGTCGCCGCGCCGCGGCTGCCGGCGGGCGAGGTGCGCGTCGGCGGGTTCGGCGGGCCGGAGGGGCTGGCCGCGTGGCTGCGGCAGCACGCCGTGGACGCGGTCATCGACGCCACCCATCCCTTCGCCGAGCGGATCAGTTTCAACGCGGCCGGGGCGGCCGCCACCGCCCATGTTCCCCTGCTCGCGCTGCGCCGTCCCGGCTGGGTCCCGGTGGACGGCGACCGCTGGCACGAGGTGGGCTCGCTGGCGGAGGCCGCCGAGGCCCTCGGCGGCCTCGGCGGCAGGGTGTTCCTGACCACCGGCCGGATGGGGCTCGCGGCCTTCGCCGACCGCCCCGAGTGGTTCCTCGTCCGGTCCGTCGACGCCCCCGAGGCGCCGATGCCCGCCCGTACCGAACTCCTCCTGGAACGCGGCCCGTTCACCCTCGACCGGGAGCGCGAGCTGCTCGCCCGGCACCGGATCGACGTCCTGGTCACGAAGGACAGCGGGGGCGCCGCGACCGCCCCCAAACTGGCCGCCGCCCGCGAGGCGGGCGTCCCGGTCGTCGTCGTCCGCCGACCGCCGGTCCCGGAGGGCGTGCCGGTGGCGGCGACGCCGGAGGAGGCGGCCGGGTGGGTCCGGGCCCTCGGTCCGCGCGCGACAGACCGGGCCGCAGGTCCTTCAATGGAGAGATGAGTACCGTTCGATGGCTTGCCGCGGCGGGACTGACGGCGCTCCTCGGCGCCACGGCCCCGGGGCCCTCCCCGCCCCCGGCGCAGCCGCCACCCCAGCTCGACGACGCGGAGGTGCGGCGGGCCGTCGACCGGCTGGACGGGGTGGTCGAGGCGGCCATGAAGCGCACCGGGGTGCCGGGCGTGGCCGTCGCCGTCGTCCACGACGGCAAGGTGGTCAAGCTGCAGGGGTACGGCGTGCGCAAGGCCGGCGAGAAGGCCGCGGTCGACGCCGACACCGTCTTCCAGCTCGCGTCCGTGTCGAAGCCGATCGCCTCCACGGTGGTCGCCGGGGCCGTCGGCGTCGACGGCTGGGCGAAGCCCGTCGCCCCGAACGTGCCCGACTTCCACCTCAAGGACCCGTGGGTCACCTCGCACGTGACCGCCGCCGACCTGTTCTCGCACCGCAGCGGCCTCCCGGACCACGCCGGGGACCTCCTGGAAGACCTCGGCTACGACCGGGCGTACATCCTGTCCCACCTGCGCTACGAGCCCCTCGCCCCGTTCCGGGCGAGCTACGCGTACACCAACTTCGGCCTGACGGCCGCCGCGCAGGCGGTGGCGGACGAGAAGGGCGTGCCGTGGGAGAAGCTGGCCGCCGACACCCTGTACGGGCCGGCCGGCATGGACCACACGAGCTCGCTCTTCGCGGACTACGCGAACGCCCCGGACCGCGCCTACGGGCACGTGAAGGCGGCCGACGGCACGTGGAAGGCGCAGTACGTCCGGGATCCGGACGCCCAGTCCCCGGCCGGCGGGGTCAGCTCCTCCGCCCGTGACATGGCGACCTGGCTGAAGCTGCAGCTCGGCGACGGCACGCTGGACGGGCGCCGGATCATCGACGCCGAGGCCCTGCAGCGCACCCACTGGCCCGAGGCGATCTCCAACCCGCCGCACGCCCCGGCCGCCCGGACCGGCTTCTACGGCCTGGGCTGGAACGTGAGTTACGACGACGCGGGCCGCCTCAAGCTCTCGCACACCGGGGCGTTCGCCCTCGGCGCGCACACCAACGTCACGATGCTGCCCGGCGAGGACCTCGGCATCGTCGTCCTCACCAACACCGCCCCGGCCGGCGTCGCCGACGCGGTCGCCCTCGACTTCTTCGACATCGCCGAGCACGGGCAGCCCACCCGCGACTGGATCCCCCTCGTGGACGCGCTGTACGAACAGCAGGCGGACGAGGGCCGTTCGAAGACCGACTACGCCCACCCGCCGTCCGGCGCCGCGCCCGCGCAGGCGGCCGGCACGTACACGGGCACGTACCGGAACGCCTACTACGGCCCCGCCGAGATCACCGCCGCCACGGACGGCACCCTCACCCTCCACCTGGGCCCGAAACCCCAGTCGTACCCGCTGACGCACTACGCCGGCGACACCTTCAGCTTCGAGACCGCGGGCGAGAACGCCGTCGGCCGCACCGGGGTCACCTTCACCCCGGACGGGACGTCGTTCACCGTGGAGTACCTGGACGGGGAGGGGCTGGGGACGTTCAGCCGGTAGCGGGGGCGTCCGGACGGTGACCACGCGTCCGGACGTCCCGAGGTCCCTCCGCCCCTATCCGTAGCGCCGCGGCGTCCACGCGATCGTCCGGCCGTCGCCCCGCTCGGTCACCTGCGTCTGGGAGGAGCCGATGAGGAGGAGGGTGCGCATGTCGACCTCGGACGGGTCCAGGGTCTTCAGGGTCAGGATGCGGACCGACTGCTCGGGGCCGCCGACGTCGCGGGCGACGACCACCGGGGTGTCGGGTGCGCGGAGCTCCAGGAGGAGTTCGCGGGCGGCGGCGACCTGGTGGGTGCGGGACCTGGAGCCCGGGTTGTAGATCGCGAGGACCAGGTCCGCCTCGGCGGCGGCGCGCAGGCGGCCGGCGATGACGTCCCAGGGCTTGAGGCGGTCGGAGAGGGAGAGGGTCGCGTAGTCGTGGCCGAGCGGCGCGCCCGCCGCGGCGGCGGCCGCGTTGGCGGCGGTCACCCCGGGCAGCACGCGGACGGGCACGTCGGCGTAGCGCTCCTCCGAGGCCACCTCCAGGACGGCGGTCGCCATGGCGAAGACGCCCGGGTCGCCGCCGGAGACGACCGCGACGCGGTGGCCGCGCCGGGCCAGGTCGAGCGCGAACTCGGCCCGCTCCGACTCGACCTTGTTGTCCGAGCCGTGCCGGATCTGCCCGGCGCGCAGCACCGGGACCCGGTCGAGGTAGGTGGTGTAGCCGACGAGCACGTCGGCGTTGACGAGCGCGCCGCGCGACTCGGGGGTCAGCCAGGGCGCCCCGGCCGGACCGGTGCCGACGACGACGACCTCGCCCCGCTCCCGTACCGGCGGCTGCGCGTCGATGCGGGAGGGGAGGACGGCGACGGAGAAGTAGGGGACCGAGTCCGGGTCGATCGCGTCGAGGCGGCCGGTGCGCTCGCCCGCCATGAACGCGCGCTCCACGTACCGCGCGTCCTCCAGCCGGCCGGCCCGCTCCAGGGCCCGCCGGACCGTGGGGAAGGTGCGGCCCAGCTTCATCACGACCGCCGAGTCGGTGCCCGCCAGGCGCGCCGTCAGCTCGTCCTCCGGCAGCGTGCCGGGGACGATCGTCAGCACCTCCTCGGCCTCGCACAGGGGCTCCCCGAGGCGGGCCGCGGCCGCGCTGACGGAGGTGACGCCGGGGATGACGGTGGTGTCGTAGCGGTGCGCGAGCCGCTTGTGCATGTGCTGGTACGAGCCGTAGAACAGCGGGTCGCCCTCGGCGAGGACGGCGACCGTGCGGCCCGCGTCGAGGTGGGCGGCGAGCCGGGCCGCGGCCTCCTCGTAGAAGTCGTCGAGCGCGCCCCGGTAGCCGCCGGGGTGGTCGGTGGTCTCCACCGTGAGCGGGTACATCAGCCGCTCCTCGATGTGGTCCTCGCGCAGGTGCTCGGCGGCGATCGAGCGGGCGATGGACCGCCCGTGCCGGGCCGAGTGGTACGCGACGACGTCGGCGCCGGCGATGGCCTTCACCGCGGCGACCGTCATCAGGTTCGGGTCGCCGGGGCCGAGGCCGACCCCGTACAGCTTTCCGGTCGCGTTTCCGGTCGCTTCTCCGGTCACTGAGGTCACTTCTGGATCTCCGCTTCGTGCGCGAGGGCGTTGAGCGCCGCCGCGGTCATGGCGCTGCCGCCCCGCCGGCCCCGGACGACCAGGTACTCCAGGCCCAGGTCGTTGGCGGCCAGCGCGTCCTTGGACTCGGCGGCGCCGATGAAGCCGACCGGGATGCCGAGCACGGCGGCGGGCTTCCCCGCGCCCTTCGCGATCATCTCCAGGAGGTGGAAGAGCGCCGTCGGCGCGTTGCCGATGGCGACGACCGAGCCCTCCAGGCGGTCCCGCCACAGCTCCATCGCGGCGGCCGAGCGGGTGGTGCCCAGTTCCGCGGCGAGCCCGGGCACCGCCGGGTCGGAGAGAGTGCAGAGCACGTCGTTGTCGGCGGGCAGCCGCTTGCGGGTGACCCCGCTGGCGACCATCTGGGCGTCGCACAGGATCGGCGCGCCCGCGCGCAGGGCGGCACGGGCCGAGGCCACGACGCCGGGGGAGTGGGCGATGTCCCGCACGAGGTCGGTCATGCCGCAGGCGTGGATCATCCGCACCGCGACCGTGGCGACGTCGGCGGGCAGGCCCGCGAGATCCGCCTCGGCGCGGATCGTGGCAAAGGAGCGGCGGTAGATCTCCGCCCCGTCCTTCTCGTACTCGAACATCCTGTTGTTCTCGCTCATCTCGTGGGTGTCGCCGGGCCGCGGGCCGCCGCGACGGCTTCGGACAGGGAGGTACGGGGGGTGGGGACGCCGTCCACCAGGTAGGCGCCGTCCCCGGTGGCGAGGACGTCCACCCAGGCGCCGTGCGGGTGTCCGCAGCGGCGGGCGCACCCGGAGTAGTGCACGGGCAGCCGCCCCGGCGGCGCGAGGGCCGCGTCCCGCCGCACGTCGGCGAGGGACTTGGCGCAGCCGGGCCGCCCGGTGCAGGCGCCGACGCCGGTGCCGGGGGCGTCGGGCCGGGTGATCAGGCCGGCCGCGGCCAGCCCGGCCAGACGAGTCGGCTCGGCCGGTCCGGTCGGTCCGGTCAGTCCGGTCGGTCCGGTCAGTCCGGTCGGTCCGGTCGGTCCGGTCGGACCCGTCGGCTCGGCGGGCCGGCCGGGCGGTGCGGCGACGACCGCACCGCGCCAGGGCGTGAACCGCACCTCGCGGGCCGGGAGCAGCGCCCGCAGCTGGGCGGCGGTCAGCCGGCCGAGCGGCGCGAGGACGTACAGGGCGTCCGGCCCGAGCGGCCCGGGGAGCGGCGGGGTGCCCCGGGGCAGCGGCGGTACGGGGCCGGGGACGGGCTCCGCGGCGAGCCCGGCGCGCGCCAGGGCCTGCGCCAGGTCGGGCACGCACCCCTCGGGCAGCTCCCGCACCCGCCAGGCCCCGTTCCCGGCGGCCGCGGCGGCCCGCAGGAAGGCGTCGGCGGCGGCGAGCGCGGCGCGCGGGGCCTCGTCGGCGGCGACCCGGAAGGCCTGGCCGCCCAGGAGCAGCAGGGCGTGCGGGGCCGTGGCCGCGGCCGGTGCCGCTGCGAGCAAGGTCACATCCCCGCCGAGGCCCGCGACGTCCCCCCGCCCGTCGTCGAGGACGAACAGGAAGCGTCCGGAAAGCGCCGCCGTCCACTCCCGCGCGCACAGCAGGGCGTCCAGCTCCCGTGCCCACAACTGCACGTCCGCGCCGCCGAGTCCGTCCAGGCCCGCGGCCGGCGAGGCGACGATGTTGCGGATCCGTTCGTGGGTGGGCGAGGGCAGCAGCCCGGCCCGGTCGAGGAGCGCGGCCAGCTCGGCGCCGCAGTCCTCGCCGAGCCCGCGCAGCTCGGCGTTGCCGCGCGAGGTGATGCTGACGCTGCCGTCCCCGAGGGCCTCGGCCGCCGTGGCCAGCGCGAGGACCTGAGGCTCCGTCAGCAGACCTCCGGGCAGCCGGAGTCGGGCGAGCCGCCCGTCATCCGCCGCGTGCAGTCGCAGCGCACCCGGACAGGCGTCGCCGCGGTCCCGTATGAGAGGTTCGCCCGGTTCGGGCGAGGTGCGTGGGGTGGCCGACATGGCGGCGAGCATACCCACGGCCGGGTCCGCCCCCACCTGGCGCGAAGCCCGCCGCGGAGCGCACCGCGCAACGCGCGGCGCGGCACTCGGCGGCCCCGTCGCGAAGCTCTCCCCGCACCCGCCCCGCACCCCGCCCCACGGGGTGTGATCCGCCCGACCCCGGTCCACCCCCCGACGGGACGGCGAACGATCTAGGATGCAAGCGGCATGGGGTCCCAGGACCCCGGGGAGGAAGCCCGGTGAGAATCCGGCGCGGTCCCGCCACTGTGAGCCGGTCCGGGCGCGTCCCGGGCCGGTGAGTCAGGAACTCCCGCCGTCCATACGACCACCCGGGGCGCGGACAACCCCGAGGAAGGGCCTGAGCTCGCCATGCTCCTGCTGCTGTCGCACTCCGACACCGACCTGCTCAGCGCCCGCGCGGCGAACGCCGCCGCCGAAGGCCCGGTGGAGTACCGGTACGCCAACCCCGCCCGGCTGCCGCTGGCCGACCTGCCCGAGCTGCTCGACGGCGCCGAACTCGTCGTCGTCCGCCTCCTCGGCGGCCTGCGCTCCTGGGAGGAGGGCCTGGACACGGTCCTGGCCGCCGGGAAGCCCGTGGTGGTGCTCAGCGGCGAACAGGCCCCCGACGCCCAGCTGATGGAGGCCTCCACCGTCCCGGTCGGCGTGGCCACCGAGGCCCACGCCTACCTGGCGCACGGCGGCCCGGGCAACCTCGGCCAGCTGGCCCGCTTCCTCTCCGACACGGTGCTGCTGACCGGCCACGGCTTCGAGCCGCCCGCCGCCGCCCCGACCTGGGGCCCGCTGGAGCGCACCGCCTCCGTCACCGACGGCCCGACCGTCGCCGTGCTCTACTACCGCGCCCACCACATGAGCGGGAACACCGCCTTCGTCGGCGCCCTGTGCGACGCGATCGAGGCGAAGGGCGCCCGCGCGAAGGCCCTGTACGTGGCCTCGCTGCGGGCCCCCGAACCGGAGCTCCTCGACGAGCTGCGCGGCGCCGACGCGATCGTCACCACCGTGCTCGCGGCCGGCGGCACCAAGCCGGCCGAGGCGCAGGCCGGCGGCGACGAGGAGGCCTGGGACGCGGGCGCGCTCGCCGCGCTCGACGTGCCGATCCTGCAGGCGCTGTGCCTGACCGGCTCGCGCGCCGCGTGGGAGGAGAACGACGAGGGCCTGTCGCCGCTGGACGCGGCCAGCCAGGTCGCCGTACCGGAGTTCGACGGCCGGCTCATCACCGTCCCGTTCTCCTTCAAGGAGATCGACGAGGACGGCCTGCCCGCGTACGTGGCGGACGCCGAGCGCGCCGCCCGCGTCGCCGGGATCGCCGTCCGGCACGCCCGGCTGCGGCACATCCCGAACGGCGAGAAGAAGCTGGCGCTGGTCCTCTCCGCGTACCCGACGAAGCACTCCCGCATCGGCAACGCGGTCGGCCTCGACACCCCCGCCTCCGCCGTGGCCCTGCTGCGCCGGCTCCGCGCGGAGGGCTACGACTTCGGCCCGGCCGAGGAGATCCCCGGCCTGGTCTCCGGCGACGGCGACGAGCTGATCTACGCCCTGATCGAGGCCGGCGGCCACGACCAGGACTGGCTCACCGAGGAGCAGCTGGCCCGCAACCCGGTCCGCATCCCGGCCGCCGACTACAAGCGCTGGTACGCCGAGCTCCCGGCGGAGCTGCGCGAGCAGGTGGAGGAGCACTGGGGCCCGGCCCCGGGCGAGATGTTCCTGGACCGCTCCCGCAACCCGGAGGGCGACATCGTGCTCGCGGCGCTGCGCCGCGGGAACCTGCTGGTCCTCATCCAGCCGCCGCGCGGCTTCGGCGAGAACCCGATCGCGATCTACCACGACCCGGACCTGCCGCCCTCGCACCACTACCTGGCGGCCTACCGCTGGATCGCCGCCCGCGCCGAGGACGGCGGCTTCGGCGCCGACGCGATGGTGCACCTGGGCAAGCACGGCAACCTGGAGTGGCTGCCCGGCAAGAACGCCGGCCTGTCCGCCGCCTGCGGCCCGGACGCGGCCCTCGGCGACCTGCCGCTGGTCTACCCGTTCCTGGTCAACGACCCGGGCGAGGGCACCCAGGCCAAGCGCCGCGTGCACGCCACGCTCGTCGACCACCTGGTGCCGCCGATGGCCCGCGCCGACTCGTACGGCGACATCGCGCGCCTGGAGCAGCTGCTCGACGAGTACGCGCAGATCAGCAGCATGGACCCGGCGAAGCTGCCGGCGATCCGCGCGCAGATCTGGACGCTGATCCAGGCGGCCAAGCTGGACCACGACCTGGGCATGGAGGAGCGGCCGGAGGACGACGGCTTCGACGACTTCCTGCTGCACGTCGACGGCTGGCTGTGCGAGGTCAAGGACGCCCAGATCCGCGACGGTCTGCACGTCCTGGGCGGCGCGCCGGCCGGCGAGGCCCGGGTGAACCTGGTCCTGTCGATCCTGCGCGCCCGGCAGATCTGGGGCGGCACGCAGGCGCTGCCGGGTCTGCGCGAGGCGCTGGGCCTGGACGAGTCGGCGGCCACCCGCACCACCGCCGACGAGGCGGAGGCGAAGGCCCGCGAGCTGGTCGAGGCCATGGAGGCCGCGGACTGGTCGGTGGACGCGATCGCGTCCGTGGCCGGCGCGTACGGCTCCGAGGTGCACGCGGTGCTGCGCTTCGCCTGCGAGCAGGTCGTCCCGCGGCTGGCCGGCACCACCGACGAACTCACCCACGCCGTCCACGCGCTGAACGGCGGCTTCGTCCCGGCCGGCCCCTCCGGTTCGCCGCTGCGCGGCCTGGTCAACGTCCTGCCGACCGGCCGCAACTTCTACTCGGTCGACCCGAAGGCCGTGCCGTCCCGCCTCGCGTGGGAGACCGGCCAGGCGCTCGCCGACTCCCTCCTGGAGCGCTACCGCACGGACAACGGCGAGTGGCCGACCTCCGTGGGCCTCTCCCTGTGGGGGACGAGCGCGATGCGCACCGCGGGCGACGACGTCGCCGAGGCGCTCGCCCTGCTGGGCGTCCGCCCGCGCTGGGACGAGGCCTCGCGCCGCGTGAACGGCCTGGAGCCGATCCCGCTCGACGAGCTGGGCCGTCCGCGCATCGACGTGACGCTGCGCATCTCCGGGTTCTTCCGGGACGCGTTCCCGCACGTCATCGGGCTGCTCGACGACGCCGTCCGGCTGGTCGCGGGTCTGGACGAGGCCGACGCGGACAACTACGTGCGGGCGCACGCCCAGGCCGACCTGGCCGAGCACGGCGACGAGCGGCGCGCCACCACCCGCATCTTCGGCTCCCGTCCCGGCACGTACGGCGCGGGCCTGCTGCAGCTGATCGACTCGCGCGACTGGCGCACCGACGCCGACCTGGCCGAGGTGTACACGGTGTGGGGCGGCTACGCGTACGGCCGCGGCCTCGAAGGACGCCCGGCGCGCGCCGAGATGGAGACGGCGTACAAGCGGATCGCGGTCGCGGCGAAGAACACGGACACCCGCGAGCACGACATCGCCGACTCGGACGACTACTTCCAGTACCACGGCGGCATGGTGGCGACCGTCCGCGCGCTCAAGGGCACGGCCCCCGAGGCGTACATCGGCGACTCCACCCGTCCGGAGACGGTCCGCACCCGCACGCTGGTCGAGGAGACCTCCCGGGTGTTCCGCGCCCGCGTGGTCAACCCGCGCTGGATCGAGGCGATGCGCCGCCACGGCTACAAGGGCGCGTTCGAGCTGGCGGCCACGGTCGACTACCTCTTCGGCTACGACGCCACGACGGGCGTGGTCGCGGACTGGATGTACGACAAGCTGACCGAGGCGTACGTCCTGGACCCGGAGAACCAGGCCTTCCTCAAGGAGGCCAACCCGTGGGCGCTGCACGGCATCGCCGAGCGGCTCCTGGAGGCCGAGTCCCGCGGCATGTGGGAGAAGCCGGACCCGGAGACGCTGGCGGCGCTGCGCCAGGTCTTCCTGGAGACCGAGGGCGACCTCGAAGGCGCCGCGGACGGCGACGGGGCCTGAGTTACGATCCGGTCCGCCCGCGGCTCGCGCGGGCGGACCGGACCTGGGGTGGGGTGGTGGGCGTGCGTGCCCGCGGAGTGGTGACGACGGTGTGGGTGCTGGGCCTCGGCCTGGCCGTGGCCGGCTGCTCGGGCGGCGGGGGCACGCCCCCCGAAGCCGACCGCCCCGTCGTCCGCGCCCCCCACGACGTCGGCGCCCGCGGTGCCTCCGACGGAGCCGGCGACCCCGACGTCCCCGACGACCGCGCCCGCCTCACCGGGCCCGGCCGCCCCGACCGCGGGCGCGACGCCCTCGACGGTCCGCATCACCCCCGGGGTCGGCGGACGCTCGGCGAAGCCGTACCGTCCCGGGAGCTCCGGCGGCGTCAAGAAGCGCACGCGCTGACCGGGGCGGACGCGCCCGCCCACGGCTCCAGCTCCACCCGCCGCCCCCGGAAGCCGGCCCGCAGCCGCCGGTCGTGGCTGACGACCACCAGGGTGCCCGGGTAGTGCGCGAGGGCGGCCTCCAGCTCCTCGACCAGGCCGGGCGAGAGGTGGTTGGTCGGCTCGTCGAGGAGCAGCAGGTCGGCCGGGGCGGTGACCAGCCGGGCGAGTTCGAGGCGGCGGCGCTGCCCGGCGGACAGGGTCCGGACCGGGGCGGCCAGGTCGGCCGGGGCGAAGAGCCCGAGGCCCAGCAGTTCCTCCTCCCGGCCCTCGCCGAAGGCCGCGGCCAGGGTGCGCGGGTCCCGCGCGAGCCGCCCCGACGGGTCCTGCCGGAGCAGGCCGGCCCGGGCCGGGGCGCTCACGGTGCCCGCGTCCGGGGCGAGTTCGCCCGCGAGGACCCGCAGCAGGGTGCTCTTCCCGGCGCCGTTCGGGCCGGTCACCAGCAGCCGTTCGCCGGGCTCCAGGCGCAGGGCGTCCAGCCGCAGCCGCCCGTCCACCCGTACGCCCGCGAGGTCGACCGCCGTCGCCCGGCCCTCGATCCGGGCGGCGAACCGCAGCGGGTCGGGCGGCCGGGGCGCCGGGTTCTCGGCGAGCCGGCGCAGCTGCTCGCGGGCGGCCCGGATGCGGCTCATCGCGCCGTGCGCCCGTGACCGGGCCCGGAAGGCCCCGGCGCCGCTGAAGGCGGCGGGCGCCTTGCGGGGGATGGCGGAGAAGCGGTCGATGGTGCTGTCGGCGAGCGCGGCGTGGCGGGCGGACGCGGCCCGCCATTCCGCGTACTCCCGTTCCCTGCGGGCCCGTTCGGCGGCCCGCCCGGCGAGGTAGCCGCCGTAGCCGTCGCCGTGCCGCCGGACCGTGCGGGTCTCGTGGTCCACCTCCAGGACGGCGGTGGTGACCCGGTCGAGGAAGGCCCGGTCGTGGGTGACGGCGACGACGGTCCCGCGGTGGGTGCGCAGCCGCTCCTCCAGCCAGCCGACGGCCTCGTCGTCGAGGTCGTTGGTCGGCTCGTCGAGCAGGAGCAGTTCGGGGTCGGCGGCGAGGGTCGCGGCGAGCGCGAGCCGGGAGCGCCGGCCGCCGGAGAGGGTGTCCAGCGGGCGGGTGCGGTCGAGCGGTTCGCGTTCGCCGAGCCGGCGCAGCACGCTCTCCACGCGCCGGTCGGCGTCGGCTCCGCCGCGCGCCTCGTAGGCGGCGAGCAGGGCGGCGTAGCCGTCGAGGTCTCCGGCGAGGTCGCCGGTGCGGGCGAGTGCGGCCTCGGCGGCGCGGATGGCCCGTTCCAGGGCCCGTACGTCGGCGAGGGCGAGGTCGATCGCCTCGCCGACGCTCGCGGTGC
Organism: Streptomyces showdoensis; assembly: GCF_039535475.1. NCBI lineage: Bacteria > Bacillati > Actinomycetota > Actinomycetes > Kitasatosporales > Streptomycetaceae > Streptomyces > Streptomyces showdoensis. The sequence goes on from NZ_BAAAXG010000026.1 coordinate 1,811,996, forward strand.
CGGGCAGGTCCAGGGTCTGGGCGAGGTGGCCGAGGCCGCCGGGCGCCTCGACGGTGACGGCCCCGTCGTCGGCGTGCTCCCGGCCGGCGAGCAGCCGGAGCAGCGTGGACTTGCCGGAGCCGTTGTCGCCGACGACGCCGATCCGTTCGCCGGAGCGGACGGAGAGCGAGACGCGGTCGAGGACGATCCGGTCGTCGAAGCGCTTGGTGACCACGGTGAGATGGACACGGAACAAGGGCGGTCTCCCGGGCTGGACGACAGGGACGGATCACGGGGTGCGTGATCGGAGTCTGCAAGACGAGACGTATCGTCTCGCGAGCTCGATGCGCTCACCGTACGCCGTGCGGGCGCATCCCGCAAGACGCTGCGTCTCGTCAGTTCGTTCCGGTGCCCCCGGCCGCCCCGGCCCGCTCCCCGAGGACCCGTACCGCGTCCACGATCAGGTCCCAGAACCGGTCCGCGTCCGCCTCGATGCCTACCTCGGCGTTGGCCGGGAGGCCGGTCACCCCGTCCAGGTCGATCACCGTCGCCCCGCGCGTGTACGTGCCCGCCAGCTCGACCGCCACCGGCGCCCGCACCAGGCTGACCAGCGAGGGGTCGATCAGATGGGCCACGGTCAGCGGGTCGTGCAGCGGCGGCGCGTCGAAGCCGTACACCTCGCGGTAGGTCGCGGCGAAGAAGGTCAGCAGCTTGACGCACAGCCGGCCCAGCGGGGTGCCGAGCCCGGCGAGCCGCGAGAGCACCTCGGGGGTGGCGCGGACCTGGTGGGTGACGTTCAGGCCGAACATCGTCAGCGGGATCCCGCTGCGGAAGACGAGGTCTGCCGCCTCCGGGTCGCAGAGGATGTTGAACTCGGCCGCCGGCGTGGTGTTGCCCCGCCCGGTCGACCCGCCCATCAGCACGATCCGCTCGATCCGGGCCGCCAGTTCGGGGTGGGCGAGCAGCAGCGCGGCGACATTGGTCAGCGGGCCGGTCGGCACGAGCGTGACGGGCGCCGGGTGGGTCAGCAGGATGTCCCGGGTCAGCGCCAGGGCGTCGCGCGGGTCCTGCGGCACGGGCGGCTCGCCCTCGCCGAAGCCCGGCCCGTCGAGCCCCGAGTCGCCGTGGATGTTCTCGGCGACGCGCGGCCCCCCGTACGGTCCGGCGTGCAGCGGGCGGTCCCGGCCGGCCGCGACGGGGACGCCGTGGATCCCGGCCACGGAGCACACCCGGCGCGCGTTGAGCGTGGTCTTCTCGACCGTCTGGTTGCCCGCCACGGTCGTGATGGCGAGCAGGTCGACGGCCGGGTGGGCCGCGGCGAGCAGGATGTTGAAGGCGTCGTCGTGTCCGGGATCGCAGTCGAGGATCACGGGTACCGGCATGCGCCCACCGTCCCACACCGCCGCCCGTACGTCACGGTCCCGGCCCTCGTGCCGTCTCCCGCGCCCCTACCGGTTCTTCGCGTCCTTCGCCGCCTTGACCGCGGCCGCCGCGTCGTCGCCGCTGCACCCGGTGGTCACGGCGGCGGCGAGGGCGGCCAGGGGGTAATTGTTCTAGTAGGATGCAAACAAGAGGAATAACATGTCGCCCGTCGAAGCAAGACGAAGCAAGAGTCATGCCCCATGGGAGCCAGGGGAGGATCCTGTGAACCGTGCCGCCACCCGGCTGCGGCTGCTCGCCGCACTGCCGTTCCTGCTCGCGCTCGCCGTCGACCTGCTGCTGTTCGCGCTCTGGCGCGACCGGCTGCCCGACCGGCTCGCCACCCACTTCGGCGGTGACGGCCGCGCCGACGGATTCACCGCCACCGGCGGCTTCCTCGCCGTCAGCTCCGGCCTGCTGGCCGCCCTCGGCGCCGGCTGGACCCTCTTCGTCCGGCGCCGCGTGCTGTGGGGTGCCTGGGCGACCGCCGGGTTCGCCGCCGCGATGCTCGCCCTGACGCTGCGCGGCAACCTGGACGTGACCGACCCCGCCGAGGCCCGGCTGCCGCTCGCCGGACTGACCGTGGCCCTGGCGCTCGCCGCGCTCGTCGCCCTCGCCGGGTGGGCGCTCACCCGGCTCGTCCCGGAGGACCCGGCACCGCGGGCCCCCGGGACCGCCGGCGCGCCCCGGCTCGACCTCGGCGCCGGCGAGCTCGCCGGCTGGGCGCGGACCGCGGGTTCCCTCCCGATGAGCGTGCTCGCCGGGGCCTTCCTGCTCGCCGCCCCCGTGGTCCTCCTCCTCGCCCCCTGGCCGTACGCGCTGATCCCGCTGGCCGTCGGGGTGCCCGGCGCCGCGCTGAGCCGGGTCCGGGTGACCGCCGACCGGCGCGGCCTCACCGTCCGGCCGGCGCTGGCGGCCCGGCCGCGGCTGCGGGTGCCGCTCGACGACATCACCGGGGCCACGGCCCGGGACGTCGACCCGCTCGGCGAGTTCGGCGGCTGGGGCTACCGGGTCCGCCCCGGAGCGGGCGGCGTGATCCTGCGCTCCGGCCCCGCGCTCGCCGTACGGCGCCGGGACGGGCGGGAGTTCGTCGTCACCGTGGACGACGCGGCGACCGCCGCGGGGCTGCTCAACGCGCTCGTGGCGCGCGACGGAAGCCGGGGGGCCTGACCGTGCTCTTCCGGGTGGACCCCGCCTCCTCCGTCCCGCTCGGCGACCAGATCGCCGGCTGCGTCCGCGGCGCCCTCGCCGACGGCAGCGCCGTCCCCGGCGAGCGGCTGCCCGCCGCGCGCGAGCTCGCCGACTCCCTCGGCGTCAACGTCCACACCGTGCTGCGCGGCTACCAACGGCTGCGCGAGGAGGGGCTGATCGAGCTCCGCCGCGGCCGCGGCGCCGTCATCGTGCCGGGCGCCGCCGCCCCCGGGCGCGCCCAACTGGTCGACGGGCTGCGGGAACTGGTGGCGGAGGCACGCCGACTGGGCGTCACGGACGCGGAGTTCCTGGACCTGGCCCGCACGTCCCTGGACTGAGGCCCCGGCCACGGCGGCTCGGCAGGCGTCCTCAGCCGGTCGGCGTCCTCAGCCGACCGGCGTTCCCAGCCGCACGTTCCACCGCCCCGCCCGCCCCGACAGCTCCACCGCGTGCAGGGGGCGCACGTCCAGGCGCCAGAAGACGGACTCGGGCGCGCCCAGCGCGTGGGCGACGGCCGCCCGGATCACGTCCGGTTCGGCGAAGGCGTGGACGGCGCCCGGCTCCAGCGCGTCCAGCCAGTCGGCGACCCGCTCGCGCAGCGCCCGCAGGGACTCGCCGCCGTGCGGGGCGGCGGCCGGGTCGCCGAGCCAGGCAGCCACCGACTCCGGCTCCGCCGCGGTCAGTTCGTCGAGGCGACGGCCCCGCCAGCGGCCCATCGCACAGCCCGCGAGGGCCGGTTCGGACGCGACGGAGTCGAGGTCGAGACCCAGGGCCGCGGCGGTCGCCCGGCACCGCCCGGACGGCGAACTCACCACCCGCACCCCCGCCGGAAGCGTCAGCGGGCCCGCCGGCCCCGCCTCGACCGGCCCGGCGTCGTCGAACCTGGCCTCGCGCAGGGCGGTGGTCATGGCGGGCGCGACCAGCGTGAGCCGTACGGTCAGGGGGCGCACGGTCATGGGTGATTCATCCCTCAATTCATCGGCCCGCCTCCCGGACGCCCTTGGCGCGGAGTGACGGGCGCGGTACGGTCAGGCGTCAATTCCACAGAACGACGACGGCGAGACGGAAGTCCGGTGCAAGCCCGGCACGGTCGCGCCACTGTGAGCCCGCCCCGGCACCCCCGGGACGGGTGAGTCAGACCCGACGACCGTCGTCGCGCACCACCGTATGGGACGCGAGTTCCCGAGGAGGTTCCACCATGGCCGAGGCCATCGCGTCGCCCGCCGTCACGTCCACCCCGTCCATCGCCGTTCCGGTTTCCCTGCCGGTCCGCGCGGTGCTCCCGTGGGCGGCGTTCGCCGGGATCCTGATGCTCGTCGCGCTCTACTTCGTCGGTGCCGAGCAGGGCGCCACGGCCCTGTTCGCGGGCAGCGACGTCCACGAGTGGGTGCACGACGGGCGCCACCTGCTCGGCTTCCCCTGCCACTGAGGGGCAACCGCGCACATGTCATCCACCGCTCCATCCCCCGTCCCCACCCCTGCCGCGCCCACGGGTTCGCTCGTGGGCCGGCTCCTCGTCCGCGGCATGCTCGCGGGCCTGATCGCCGGTCTCTTCGCCTTCGCCGTCGCCTACGTCGCGGGTGAACCGTCCGTCAACGCCTCGATCGCCGTCGAGGAGGCCGCCGCCAAGGCGGAGCACGCGGCAGCCCACAGCCATGGCGCGGGCCACGGGCAGGCCGCGGAGCCCGCCGAGGAGGAGGAGATCGTCAGCCGGGACCTCCAGTCCACGGCCGGTCTCGCCACCGGCGTCCTCGTCTACGGCGTCGCCCTCGGCGGCATCGCGTCCCTGGCGTTCTGCTTCGTCCTGGGCCGGGTGGGCCGCTTCACCCCGAAGGCGACCGCGGCGATCGTCGCGGCGGCCGCCTTCACCACGGTCTACCTGGTGCCGTTCCTGAAGTACCCGGCGACCCCGCCGGCCGTCGGCAATCCGGACACCATCGGGAAACGCACGACGCTGTTCTTCCTGATGATCCTGCTGAGCGTGCTGCTCGGCGTCGCCGCGGTCGTCGCGGGCCGCAGGCTCGCCCCGCGCCTCGGCAACTGGAACGCGACCGTCGTGGCGGGCGCGGGCTTCGTCGCCGCGGTCACCGTCGCGTGCCTGTTCCTGCCCGGGAACGAGGACGCGGTGCAGGCGTCCTTCCCTGCCGCCGTGCTGTGGGAGTTCCGGCTCGCCACCCTGGGCATCCAGGCCGGCCTGTGGGTGGTCTTCGGACTCGCCTTCGGCCTGCTCGCGGAGCGGCTCCTCGCCCCGCGTCCCGCCCCGGCGGCGCAGACGGTGCAGCCGGCCCCGGCCGCCTGAGCCCGCGCGTCCCGTACGCGGTCACCGGCCCCGTATCCCCGCCCCGGGGGTACGGGGCCGACGCGCGTCCGGCCCCGTGTCCGCCGCGGTCAGTCCAGCTCGCGGACCGGCGCCCCCGCCAGGAACGCCTCGACGTCCTCGACCGCCTCCCCGAAGTAGCGGGCGTAGTTCGCCTCCGTCACGTATCCGAGGTGCGGCAGCGCGAGCACGTTCGGCAGGGTCCGCAGCGGGTCGTCGGCGGGCAGCGGCTCCGTCTCGTACACGTCGAGCCCGGCCCCCGCGATCCAGCCCTCGCGCAGCGCCCGCAGCAGCGCCGCCCCGTCCACCAGACCCGCGCGCGAGGTGTTGACCAGGTACGCGCCCGGGCGCATCGCCCGCAGCTCCGGCTCCCCGAGCAGACCGCGGGTGCGGTCGGAGAGCACCATGTGCAGGGAGACCACGTCGGCGGCGCCCAGCAGGGCGGGCAGGCTTCCGGCCCGCCGCACGCCGTGCTCGGCGGCCCGCTCGTCGGTCAGGTGCGGGCTCCAGGCGACCACGTCCATGCCGAACGCGAGGCCGATCCGCGCCACCCGGCCGCCGATCTTGCCGAGGCCGACGAGCCCCAGGGTGCGCCCGGACAGGTCCAGGCCGAGCGTCGACTGCCAGGGCCCGCCCTCGCGCATCGCCCGGCTCTCCGTGTGCACCTGCCGGGCCAGGCCCAGGATCAGGGCCCAGGTCAGTTCGGTGGGCGGCTCGGAGCCGCTGGCGGTGCCGCAGACGGTGACCCCGCGGGCGCGGGCGGCGGCCACGTCGATGGAGGCGTTCCGCATCCCCGAGGTGACGATCAGCCGCAGCCGGGGCAGCCGGTCGAGGAGGGAGGCGTCGATCGGGGTCCGCTCGCGCATCACCACGAGGATCTCGCAGTCCTCGACGGCGGCGACCAGCGCGTCCCGGTCGGCGAGGTGCTCGCGCAGGACGCGGACCTCCACCCGGTCGTCCAGCGGGCTCCAGTCGGCACAGGAGAGGGCGACGCCCTGGAAGTCGTCGAGTACGGCACAGCGCAGCTTCATGCCCGGATGATCGCAAACGGACCAGCCCGGAGCGACAGACGTCCGCATCCCGCACACAATCGGAATGATCGGCCCTGGTTCCCCCGGCGGGGACCGGACGGACTCCGGAGGCTCCATGACGACCGGTGGTGACGACGAACTCTCGGTGCTGCGCGCCCGGGTGGCCGCCCTGGAGGCGGAGGCGAAGGCCCGCCCGCCGGCCCGCGCCCACCACCGGGTGCGCTCCTTCTTCTCGGCCCTCCTCATCGTGATCGGCTGCGTCCTGGCCCCGCTGAGCCTGGTCGCCGCCTGGACGGCGGACCTGCTCGGCGACACCGACCGCTACGTCGCCACGGTCGCCCCGCTGGCCTCCGACGCGGACGTGCAGGCGGCCGTCGCCACCCGGGTCACCAACGAGGTCATGTCGCGCATCGACCTCAAGGACCTCCTCGAAGGAGTGGCCCCCGAGCAGCGCCCGGTCCTGGAGAAGGCCCTGGGCAAGCTGGGCGACTCCCTCGAAGGCGCCGTCGGCAGCTTCGTCCACGACAAGGCGCAGGACGTCGTGGCCTCCGACCAGTTCGAGAACATCTGGAAGGAGGCCAACCGGGCCGTCCACACCTCCCTCGACCGGGCCCTCACCGGCAGCGACGAGGGCGCGGTGAAGATCGACCAGAACACGGTGACGCTGGACCTCGGTCCGGTCGTCGACCAGGTCAAGCAGCGGCTGGTCGACTCGGGCCTGACGGTGGCCGCCAAGATCCCCGAGGTCCACACCGACTTCACCCTCGTCCAGGCCGACGACATCGGGAAGGCGAAGACCGGCTTCGCGCTCCTGCAGAAGATGGGCTTCTGGCTGCCGGTGATCGCCGTGCTGTTCGTCGCGGGCGGCGTCCTGCTCGCCGCCCACCGGCGCCGCAGCCTGGTCGCCGCGGCCCTCGGCGTGGTCGCCGGGGCGCTGGTCCTCGGGATCGGCCTGACCGTCTTCCGCACGGTCTACCTCAACAACCTGCCCGACGGGGTCTCCCCGGCCGCCGCGGGCTCCGTCTACGACATCCTCATCCGCTACCTGCGCACCTCGGTGCGGATGGTCGCGGTCCTCGGCGTGGTCGTCGCGCTGGCCGCCTGGCTCTCCGGCTCCGGGAAGTACGCCCTCCTCGTGCGGGGCGTGTGGCACTCGGGCGTCTCGGGGGCCCGGACGAGCGCCGACCACGCGGGCTTCCGCACCGGCCCGGTGGGCCCCTTCCTCGGCCGCTACCGCACGTGGATCACCTGGGTGCTGGTGGCGGCCGCGGTGCTCGCGTACGTCCTCTGGTCGTACCCCACCGGCTGGGTGGTGGTCGGCCTGGCGCTCGCCCTCCTCTTCGCCTTCGCGGTGGTGGAGTTCCTGGCGGAGGAGCCGGGCGGGAAGCCGGCCGGCACGGCCCCGCCGACGCCGCCCGCACCACCGCCCCCGCCGGCTCCCCCGGCCGACGGAGCCGGTGCCGGCCCGGACGGCGAGGGGGGGCCCGGTCACTTCCAGTTGATCCGGGAGCGGACGGCCCGCGCGGCCTTCCAGCCGAAGCTCACCGCGTACGCGGAGACGGCGGAAGGCGCGGGCCGCAGCCGCAGCAGCAGCTCGCCGCCGCTGGGCCCGACGCGCACGGTGTGCAGGCGCTTGGCCGCGCCGGGCAGGGCGAGCGCGTGCTCGTCGGCCCGCTTGCTGACCTTGCCGCCCAGGGCGTTGCCCAGCGCGCCGCGGGCGGTCAGGCCGTGGGCGGTGCAGCGCAGGGAGAGCTGCCAGTCGCCCTTGGGGAGCGGACCGCCGTCGTCGGCGCGGGCCAGGTCGACGGAGGCCCGGAAGCAGGCCCGCCCGTAGTCGTACGTCTCCTTGCCGCGGCTCACGGTGAGGTGCGGCGAGGGGGTCTGCTCGGCGGTGACGGCGAGCTCCCGGCCGGTGGCGGTGTGCCGCAGGACCACCTCGGTGACCAGGTCGTCGGTGTCGACCTGGTCGAGGTAGGCGTATCCGGAGAGGTCGAGCACGGTGCCGCGCCAGGCGAGCCGGTCGACCCGGCGGCGCGGGCTGGCGCCGAGCGTCTGGCCGGTGATCTCGCACAGCTCCTCGTACGCGGGGGAGTCGGCCGGCGGGTACGGCGGGGCGGCGTACATCCGCCCGTCCCGGACGAGCGCCTTGCCGGGCCGTCCGGCGAGCTGCCAGCGGACGACCTCGGCGAGCTCGTCGACGAGCCCCTCCCGCAGGCAGTGCGCGACCAGCTTCTCCTGGACGGGCATCCGGGCGAGGACGCCCGGCCCGATCCACTCCCGGGCGAAGGGCCGGGCGAGCTCGACGAGCAGCTTGCGGGTGTCGGCGTCGGCGTCGAGGAAGCCCTGGTCGAAGCGCCGGATCATCTCGACGTTGACGTGCCGCCCGACCAGGTGGTCGCGCAGCGGCCCGGGCCCGGTGAGCCCCTTCACCAGCTCGACCATCTCGGCGGCCTGCCGGAGGGCGGTCTCGAACTCGATCCCGTGGGCGGTGATGTTGCCGTCGTCGCCCCGCTTGACCACGTAGTAGCAGTCGTAGTCGCCGACGATCGAGATGACCTTGCTGTGCAGATAGGCGCGGGCGACGAAGTGCTGGTCCTCGCTGATCCGCATGTGCTCGGGGAAGCGCAGCCCGTGCCGCTCGATGACCTCGCGCCGGAACAGCTTGAACGGCATGAGGGTGTAGTAGACGTCGCCCTGGGACAGGTCGGCCCGGTCGACGTTCTTCGCGAACACCTGCTTGGGCACCCGCCGTCCGACCCCGACCAGCTTGGCGAGGACGGTGTCGGAGCCGTTCCGCTCGGCCATGGCGACGAGCCGCTCCAGCGCCTCGGGGCCGAGGCAGTCGTCGCCGTCCACGAAGAACACGTACCGGCCGGTGGCGTGGTCGAGCCCGACGTTCCGCGGCCGGCTGGGGCCGCCGGAGGCCTGCTGGTGCACGACCTTCACCCGCCCCGGGTGCCGGGCTGCCCACTCGTCGAGCACCTCGCCGCTGCCGTCGGTGCTGCCGTCGTCCACGGCGACGACCTCGAGGGCGTCCAGGCCCACGGTCTGCTGCTCGATCGAACGGAGCGTCAGCCGCAGGTAGGGCATGGCGTTGTAGACAGGCAGGACAACGGAGACCGTCGGCTGAGTCGGGACCTTCATCGTTCGCCCCCAGTGTGCGGATCCTGTGAACCGTCTGGCTGTTAAACGAGCGAGGTCCGCCTTGTGTCACTCCTACGGCGGACGCCGGACCTCTTCCCCCTGGGGGATGACGGGAGGAAAACCGGCGGGGTTCCCTCCGCTTCCTCCGCGTTCGGCGGGTAAGAGCCGAAATGATCAAGAAGCGACGATCGGGAACAGCGGAGCGGGTGCTCCGGCGGGGTGCGGGGAGCGACGCCCGGCGCCCGGCGGGTGCGCTGTGGAGCGGCGGCCGGGGGCTGGCATACTGCACGGGTAGCCCTTCGCGCATCCCCCGTCGCGAAGGGCTACACCCCTGTGCGGGCCGGCTCCGGACCGGAGCGGGGCGCGGAAGACGAGCACGGCCAGGGCACTCCCCTGTGGTGCCCTGGCCGTGTTTTTTGCAGTTAACAGTGACGTAGAGTGTTTACGCAAGCCCGGCACTTGCGCCGGTGCGGGATGTGAACGTAGGTAACCGGGATGGACATCGGCGACGAACACGTGCCTGAGCTGCAGTCGTTGCGGCAGAAGGTCGAGTACATGCTGGAGAAGACCTTCCCCGGCCAGAAGGTGTCCGGACGGACCTTCGCCGAGCTGGTCAAGGAGCGCGGCGGCTCCCTCTCCCACAGCTACTTCTCCAACATCCTGGCCGGCAAGGTCACCCAGCCCTCCGAGGAGATCCTCAAGGCGCTCGGACTGGGCTTCGGCGTGGACTGGCGCTTCTTCAAGGAGGAGTCGGAGGTCGTCGGCGACGTGGTCGCCGGACTCCGCTTCCTCGCCAAGCGGCGCACCGGCGAGATCAGCGGCGTCGCGGGCCGGGGCGTCGCGGACGACGGACTGCCGCCGGAGCTGCTGGAGTTCGCGCTCTCCCTGCTCGCCGACGCCCAGGCCGAGCAGCGCCCGGGCGGCACCGGGGACGCGCATCCCGGGAGTTGACGCACGCGCCTCCGTGTCGGCGACCCGCGTTGGCTAAAATCGCCGACCGCATGTCACACACGCGTGACGACGACCAAGAGGCCTCAATGTCCCTGCGTGAACTGCGCAAAGAGTGCGAAGCCGGGTTGGCTGACCTTCCCATACCCGCCCCCTTCACCATCGAGGGCCTGGTGGCGAACATGGAGGCGGCCCGCGGCCGGACCATCGTCCTCCAGGAGCTGCCCGAACGGCTGGCGCGCGTCAACGCCGCCTGCGGCCTGCGCCTGAAGTCCGGCACCACCAGCTACGTGCTCTACCGGCGCCGCCCCACCGCCTACCAGACCCAGCACGTGATCCTGCACGAGCTGTGCCACGAGTGGTTCGACCACGGCACCAGCCTCGACGCGGAGCGGCTGCGGCAGCTGCTGCCGGTGTTCGACACCTCGCTGATCAAGCGGGTGCTCTCCTCCGACACGGTCCAGGCCCGCGCCCAGTACGACACGCACGACGAGCGGGTCGCCGAGTTCGGCGCCTCCCTGATCCCGCGCATGGCCCGGGACGTCACCAGCGACGACATGGTGGGCCGGCTCGCCAACTCGCTCTCCCGGCCGGTGGCCAACCGCCGCCGGGGCTTCTTCCGCCGCCCCTAGCCCGCGTCTTTCCGATCAGGCCGGCCCCACTCCACCTCGATCCGCACCGCCCGCACCGCCCGCACCGCCCGCACCGCCGCACCTCCGCCCCCCGACCCCGTAGAACACCCGAGGAACCCACGTGACCGCGCTCGACCTCGCCGGCTACCTCATCGCCGGTCTGATGACCGCCGTCGCCCTGTGGCGGATGCCGGCCGCACTCTGGGGCGACGAGGAGGACAAGCGCCGTCGCGCCCTGTGGGGCTGCTACGCGGGCTTCGCCGCCGCCCTGTGGACCAAGACCCAGGTGGTCCGCACCGGCCTCAACAACAGCCCGGTCGTGGACCTCGCGGTGCTGATCAAGCACTACACCTCGACCATCGCCATCCTGGCGATCCTCAGCTACATCGTCGCCATATACGGCCACTTCCCCGAGGGCGGCCCCGTCCCCCGCCACGTCCGCTTCGCCCGCCTCGTCCAGCAGGTGGCGGCCAAGGCCTCGGTGGTCACCCTCGTCCTCCTCACCGTGCTCTTCTTCACGGTGGTGGACCGCTCCGTCCCCGCGGACCGCTTCGTGGCCGAGCACGCCGGCCAGTGGGGCGCCACGCTCTACATGAGCGTCTTCTACCTGTACTTGGGCGCCGCCTCCGCCGTCTGTGCCTACCAGTGGGCCCTGGCCACCGCCGACGCCAAGCTGCTCCACCTCCGGGTCGGCCTCGGGATGATGACCTTCGCGATGTTCATCGGGGTCTTCTACACCCTCAGCCGCACGCTGTTCCTCTGGATCAGCGTGATCGACCAGCCCAGCGAGGGCTTCGCGCTCGCCTTCGACGAGGCCACCGAGGCCGCCCAGGTCGTCCTCTTCGCCTTCTTCGCGCTCGGCGCCTCCCTCCCGGCCTTCAGCAAGGGCTGGCGGCGGGCCAGGCTGTGGCGGGCCCAGGTCAACCTGCACCCCCTGTGGCGCGAGCTCATGACGGCCTTCCCCGACCAGCCCTTCGCCCCGCCCGCCTCGCTGGCCCGCGAGCTGACCCGCTTCGACACCCCCGCCGACCTGCGCGTCGACCGCTGGGCCGCCGACATCGCGGACGCCGTCGAGAAGCTGCGCCACTACGTGCCGGACAGCCTGCTGACCGCCGCCAAGGAGGCCGCCGCCGGCGAGGCCGCGGACCCCGGCAAGGCCGACGCGCTCGCCGACGCCTACTGGATCAAGGCGGCCCTGGCCGCGAAGGCCGACGGCGCGGCCGCCGGGAAGGCCGCCGCCTTCGAGACGAAGCCCGCGACCGACCAGGACGGCGAGGTCGCCTGGCTGGTCCGGGTCGCCGCCGCGTACAAGGGCATACCGGAACAGCGCACCCGCCTGGTCCTCGGCGCGGCCCTGGAGCCGGCCGCGTGAACCCGACGAACACCGCCACCGCCACCGTCACGACCGTCGCCCGCGTGGTCACCGACGTCCTCCAGCCCCGCAACGCCCTCCTCGCGGGCATGCTCGGCCTCGGGCTGGCCGCGGCCGGCCACTGGACCGGTCTGCTGTGGGGCCTGCTGGGCGCCCTGTGCGCCGGACTGATCCCGGCCGGCTACATCGAGTGGGAGCGCAAGCGGGGCACCTGGGGCGACCGGCACGTGGTCGACCGCACCCAGCGGGCACCGATCTTCCTCGTCATCCTCGGCTCCCTCGGCACCGGTTCGCTGGTCATGCTCCTCGGCGGGGCTCCGACGCCCATCCTGGTCGCCATGCTCGCGCTCTGGGTGATGACGATCGGGCTGCTCGCGGTGAACACCGTCTGGAAGATCTCGGTCGACTCCGCCGTGGCCTCCGCGGTGGTCGCCCTGCTGGCCGCGGTGCACTCCCCGTGGTGGCTGCTCGCCTACGTCCTCACGATCGCCGTGTGCTGGTCCCGCGTCGCCCTGACCTACCACACGGTCGCCCAGACCATCGCCGGAGCCGCCCTCGGCGCGAGCACCGCGGTCGCCTTCGCGTTCGTCTGAGCCGTCGCCCCCTCCGCCCCCTCCGCCCCCTCCGCCCCCTCCGCCCCCTCCGCCCCCTCCGCCCCTCGGCCCCGTCCGGATCTTCCGCTCCCGGCCGATGAGTTCGCGGTCCGGCGCCGGTCATACGTACGTACGCCCCGACCGCCCCGCCGGACCCGAACACGGAGGCCCGCCATGCCCGCCACCCTCACCGCCCGCCCCGACACCGACACCCCCCGCGCCGCGCGGCCGGCCCGGCGCGGGCCCGTGCTCGGCCTGGTCGTCGCGGGGCCGCTCTTCCTCGCGGCCGGTGTCGCGCAGGGGCTCTCCCGGGACGGCTTCGACTTCACGCGCAACGCCTTCAGCCAGCTCGCCCTCGGCGACGCGGGCTGGGTCCAGACGGTGAACTTCCTCGTGACCGGCGCCCTGTTGCTCGTGGGCGCGGCCGGCCTGCGCCGCACCGCGGGCGGCACGTGGGGCCCGGTCCTGGTCGGCGTCTTCGCCCTCTCCTTCTGGGCCGCCGCGCTCTTCCCGGCCGACGCCGGGGCGGGCTTTCCCGCCGGGGCCCCCGACGCGACGACGATGAGCGGCCACGGCGCCGCCCACATGGCCGCGGGCATGGTCGGCTACCTCGCGCTGTGCGCCGCGTTCCCGGTCCTGGCCCGGCCGCTGGCCGCCCGCGGCCACCGCGGCTGGGCCCTCGCCGCCCGCCTCGCGCCGGCGGCCGTCCTGGCGGGCTTCCTGGCCTCGGCGGCCTCGGTCCTGGCCTTCACCGTCGCGGCGGGCGGCGGCCTGTGCTTCCTGGCGGCGGCGACGGCCCGGCTGGCGACCGGGACGGCGAAGGCGGCCGATACGGCGACCGGGACGGCGACGGGGACCGTGGGCGGGACGGTCTCCGCCACGGCCCGGGTCGCGCCGACGCGCTGACATATGGTGCGCGGTGTGCGCGTACTTCTGGTGGAAGACGATGAGCCGGTCGCCGAGTCCTTGCTCCGCGGCCTGAACCGGTACGGCTTCGCCGTCGAGTGGGTCACCACGGGTGGCGCCGCGCTGGACCACGAGGGCCCGTACGACGTCGTCCTCCTCGACCTCGGGCTGCCCGACACCGACGGCCTCGACGTGTGCAGGGCGCTGCGCGAGCGCAGCGACGTACCGATCATCGTGATCAGCGCGCGCAGCGACGAGACGGACCGGGTGGTCGGCCTGGAGCTGGGCGCCGACGACTACGTGTCCAAGCCCTTCGGGGTGCGCGAGGTCATCGCCCGGATACGGGCGGTCATGCGGCGCGCGCAGCCCCGGCCGTCGATCCCGGCGGGCGGCCAGGCGGCGGCCGTCCAGGACCGGTACGGCGCCCGGCTCACCCTGGACCGCAGGGCGGCCCGGGTGCGGCTGGACGGCGAGGAGGTCGCGCTCACGCCCAAGGAGTACGACCTGCTGGCCTTCCTCACCGAGGAACCCGGCGCGCTGATGTCGCGGGAGCAGATCATGGAAGCGGTCTGGGACGCGAACTGGTTCGGCCCGACCAAGACCCTGGACGTCCACGTGGCCGCGCTGCGGCGCAAGCTCGCCGGGGCGATCTCCATCGAGGCGGTGCGGGGGGTCGGCTTCCGGCTCGTCGTGCACGAGGGCGGGGCCGACGGCGGGCGTGAGGGCGGGAGCGAGCGCGGGCACGAGGGCCGGGGCGACGCCGCCTCATGATCCGTCGGCTCATCGTCAGTTACATCCTGCTCGTCGCCGTGGCGATCCTGCTGTTCACCGTGCCGGTGGCCTTCACGCTCACCGCGCAGCTGCGCAACGACACCGAGGCGTTCGCCAAGCGCGAGGCGACGACCATGGCCCTGCTGGCCGGCAACGGCAACGCGAGCTCCTGCCGGGCGCTGGAGGAGATGGCGCGGGCGTACGAGCGGCAGACCGGCGCCCGGGTGCGGGTGACGCCCACGGCGGCCTGCGCGACGGACCTCCCCGAGCCGGCCCCCGGCACGGCGCTGGACCGGGCCCTGGACGACGGGCGGGCGACGGCGGACTGGGGCTCGGACTTCATCTGGGGCAGCGACCTGGTGGTCACCGTCCCCGCGAAGGACGGGGACCGGATCGTCGGTGCCGTCCGCATCGTCTACCCGACCGAGAGCCTCAACCACCGGCTGTGGACGATCTGGGGCTTCCGGGCCGGCCTGGCCGTGGTGGTGCTGGGGGTGGCCGCCCTGATCGGCGCGATGGTGGCCCGCCGGCTGACCCGGCCGCTGCGCCAGCTCAACGACATGGCGAGCAAGTTCAGCGACGGCGACCTGACCGCGCGCTCCCCGGTGGAGGGCCCCGTGGAGACGCAGACCCTCGCCCGCACCCTCAACCAGGCCGGCGAGCGCCTGGACACCCTGATCGCCTCGCAGCGCAACTTCGTCGCCGACGCCTCGCACCAACTGCGCACCCCGCTGACGGCGTTGCGGCTCTCGCTGGACAACATCGCGGACGGCGTCGACGACGAGTTCGTACGGGAGGACGTGGAGCTGGCGACCGCGGAGGTGGTGCGGATGAGCCGCCTGGTCAACGGCCTGCTGGTGCTGGCGCGGGCGGAGGCGAAGGTGACGGCGGCGGAGCCGGTGCCGCTCCTGGACGTCGTGGAGGAGCGCCTCTCGGTGTGGCGGGCGGCCGCCGAGGAGCGGGCGGTCACCATCGAGTTCATCGAGACGGCGGGCGGCCGGCCGCAGGTGCTGGCCGGCCCCGGCCACCTGGAGCAGGTGTTGGACAACGTGCTCTCGAACGCGCTGGAGGTCTCACCGGACGGCGGCACCATCACCGTCCGGATCGACCCCGGGGACGCCGCGATGCGGCTCTCCGTGCTCGACCAGGGCCCCGGCATGCCGGACCAGGAGAAGTCCCGCGCCTTCGACCGCTTCTGGCGCGGTCAGGGCCTGACGGGCCGCTCGGGCTCGGGCCTGGGCCTGGCCGTCGTCAAGCAGCTGGTGACGGACGACGGCGGCACGGTGACCCTGCGGGACGCCCCGGGCGGCGGCCTGTGGGTGGTCATCACCCTTCGGGCATCTTCGAGGAGTGATGGTTGACGATCTTCCACGCGCCGCCGCGCTTCTCGTACGCGTAGGTGTAGCGGGCCGCGACGGTGCTCTTCTGACCGGTCTTCGGGTCGGTGAGCGTGAACTCGTAGACGCCGGTGTCGATGGCGGAGTTCCTGTCGAGCACCTCGACTATGGTCTCGACCTTCTTGCCGACCGGCTTCTTCTGCAGGAAGTGCTCGAAGTAGTCGACGATCTCGGCGCGGTCGGTGCGGACCTGGTTGGACACGGTGGGCAGCAGCACCCCGTCCGCGGCGTAGAGATCGGCCACCTTCTGCGGGTCACCGGTCTGCAGGGCCTTGTTCCACGTGTCGAAGAGGCCCGCGATCTGCTTCTCGGAGGGCCTGGACCCGGCCTCCGCGGGCTCGGCGGTGGCCACGACGGTACCGATGGTGCCGACGACGAGGCCGGCGGCCCCGATGACGAGGACGGCACTCCTGCTGAACGTACGACGGCTCAAGGCAACTCCAGGGGGAAGGGACCGACGGAACGTCCCCAGCCTCACGTCCCGTGGGCAAGCACCCGTCCAGCCCGCGTACAGCGGACGTCCAAGACCGGGCCAATAACGCCGGGTGGCCCAGGCGCTTCGCGGGGAATCGGCCTGTGGGGGAGGTCAACTGCGCACTACCGTAGGCGAGATGACAACAAGATCGACTTCTCCTGACGGCCCTGCACCGGCCCCCGCCCCCGCCCCCGCCCCCGTATCCGTGTCCCTGGCCGAGGCCCCGACCCGACAGGCCCGCAACTCCGCCGCCCTCTGGACCGCGACCGGCCGCAGCCGGGGGCACGAGGTCGTCCGGCGCCGCGGGTTCGTCGCGGTCGAGGGCGATGAGCGGGCCGGGACGCGGGTCCTGGTCCAGGAGCCCGACCTGGACCCGGGCGAGCTGGCCGAGCTGGGCGAGCTGGTCCGCCGGGCCGCGGGCCCGGTGAACGCCGAGGACCCGTTCGGCGCGACCGACCTGAGCCACCTGGGCATGCGGAGCTGGCAGATGCCGGTGATGCTGCGCACCCCGGGGCCCGTCGCCGAACCGGCGCTGGAGGTGATCCGGGTGCGGCGGCCCGAGGACCTCCGGGCGGCCGAGCGGATCGTGATCGCGGGCTTCGAGCTGACCGGCTTCGAGCCCTACCGCCCCGGCGAGCTCTTCCCGGCGGCCCTGATCGGGGAGCCGGGCGTGGACGTCTTCGTCGCCCTGCACGAGGGCGTGGCCGCGGGGGCCTGCGTCAGCGTCGTGGACGACGGCGTCGGCAGCCACTACTGGGTCGGCACCTCGCCGGACTTCCGCTCCCGCGGCGTGGGCCGGGCCGTCATGCTCGGCGCCCTCGCCCACCTGGCGGACCTGCCGGTCACGCTCACCGCGTCGAAGCTGGGCAGGCCGCTGTACGAGTCCCTGGGCTACGCCGTCGCGGCCCCCGCGACCTGGTGGGCCGCCACCTCCTGAGGTCCGGGGCTGGACGTAGCCCCAGGCCGCTGACCTGGGGCTGCGTCCAGGCGCGAGCCCGGGCCGTAAGCTGGCGGTCCGGCGGTACGCACTTCCCACACCCGCGGTGACCCTTGCCGACCGCTCCGAAGGGCACTCACGTCACCTCACCACCGGGAGAACCCGTGACCGACAGCAAGAACATCAACAACCCCGTGGGCCAGGGCGGCGGCCAGCGCAAGCGGCAGTCCCGCGCCGAACGGCAGAACAACGGCCCGCACCGCAACCTCGACCGCCGGGGCGCCGCCGAGCAGAAGGCGGAACTGGTCCGCAAGATGCGCGAGAAGGCCCGCGCGGCCGAGGAGGCCGCGCAGACGGACGACGGCTCCGCGCAGAGCTGACCCTCGGCCGGCGCGGGGCAGGGCCGGCCCGGACCGGTCCGGCGGCTCGTCGGCGCGTGAAGCCCGCGCACGATGGGGCGTGACGGCTCCTCAGGACTCGTGCTGCCGCCGTAGCGCGTCGGCGAGGGTCAGGAAGACGGGCAGGTCGGGGAAGCCGGGAGCCGCGAGCGTCATCCACGGCTTGCGCTCGCCGCGACGGCGGATCTCCACGCGGCCCTGCTTCACCTCGATCCGCTCCACCTCCCGCCAGCCGATCCGGCGGCTGCCCTGCCCGACGCCGGAGACGTCGATGTCGACCGCGCCGAAGCCGATCCGTTCCCCGGCTTCCAGCCGGGCGGCGTCCCGCGGCACCCGCGCGCGGCTGAACGCGTCGACGAGCCCCTCGGCGAACGGGACGATCCCGCTGAACTCGTCCCCCACCACGATCTCGGCACCGTCCTCGGACGTCACCGTCAGCCGGTGCGTGGTGGCGCTGGTGACCCCGTTGGTCACCTTGACGTCCTGCCGGGTGACGGAGGCGATCTCGTCCCAGGTGTACGCCGACGTCCCCCCGCGGTCGACGTGCCAGAGGGCGCCGTGCTCGTACCAGGCCACCCAGATTTGGGGCGGCCGGGGACGGAACAGCCAGGCGAAGAGGACGTACCCGACGAACCCCAGCGGGATCGCCGCGAGGACGAGCAGGGGAAGCGAGTAGTACCAGGCGCCCTGCTCCCGCTGGTCCTCGATCGCGTACGACAGGGCCAGCCACCCCAGGAACGCGCCGAGCACGCCCACGGGCAGCACGCCACCCCACGGGAAGCGCTTCGGTTCGTTCTGCACCAGCCCCTTGCGGGCCCCCAGTCCGTGCTCCCGCGCCACGACGCGTAACGCGTCCGGGACCCGTGCGGTACCGCGCTCCGACGCCATCCAAGCCTCCCCCACCCGGAAACCAGGGCGCCAGTATGAAGGTCCGGCGCCCGCGTGCGGTAGGCCGTCGCCGACCCGGGGCCGAGGGTTCCGCGAGGCGAGGCCCGGGGGCCGGTGCGGCTGGACGGGTGTAGTTCGGCACCTGCCCCGGCGCTGTGCGCCGGGTGTGCCGGGTCGCCGGATTACATGGGCCTGCGCCTCGGCGCGGGGCGTGCCGGTGCCCTTCGCGGTCCCGGACCCGACGACTGGAAGAGCACCATGGCAGAGCGCCACCCTCGCAACCGCACCGGCCGCCGCCCGCTACGTCGCGGGCTCGCCGCCGCCGTGCTCGCGGTCGGCCTGCTGACGGCTTCGACGCCACCCGGATACGGCCTCGGCGAGGCCGCGCCGGTGCCCGGACCCCGGTTCACGCCGCTGACGGCGGCCGTGATGACCGAACCGGCGCCGTTCGACGCCACGGACGGCACGACGCACCTCTCGTACGAACTGCTCACCACGAACGCGCTGCCCAGCAGCGCACGGGTGCGGCTGGACCGTGTCGAGGTCCGGGACGCCCGCACCCACCGGGTGGTGGGCTCGCTGAGCGGGCAGGCGCTGGCCGATGCCGCCAACCCGGTGGGCGACCCACTGCCGGGTGCGGACGGGTACACGCCGGCGCCGCCGGGGCCGACGCCGACCGTGATCCCGGGCTCCCAGCAGTGGGTCGTCTGGATCGACCTGGCCCTCGACCGCGGCCGGCGGGTGCCCGAGCTCCTCGAGCACCACCTCACCGGCGCCGTCCTCACGGCCTCCGGCCCCTCCCCGTTCGAGGAGACGGTTCAGGTCACTCCGACCGACCGCACCGCGCCGATGGACCTGAACGCGCCGGTCCGCCCCGGCACCTGGTACTCCAGCGAGTCGTGCTGCGGCAACACCCACCACCGCCGCGGCCTCGGCCCGATCGACGGACGCCTCTACGTCCCGCAGCGCTTCGCGATCGACTGGTACCGGGTCGGTGAGCGGGGGCGGACCTGGGAAGGCGACCCCGCGCGGCTCACCAGCTACCTGAGCTACCGGCAGCCCGTCGTGGCGGCGGCCGGCGGCAGGGTGGTGGAGGTCCAGGACGGGATCCCGGACAACACGCCGCCCGTCACGCCGCCGGTCCCCCCGATCGAGGAGACCGTCGGCAACCACGTCACCGTGGAGGTCGGCCCGGGCCGCTACCTCCTCTACGCGCACCTGAAGCCCGGTTCGCTCAGGGTCCGGGAGGGCGACCACGTCGCACCCGGCCGGGTCCTCGGGCTGATCGGCAACAGCGGCAACTCGACCACGCCGCACCTGCACTTCCAGGTGATGACCACGCCCGAGTTCTTCCCGACCGACAGCCCCCCGTTCACCTTCCGGAGGTTCCGCGTCGTCGGACACGTCGACCCCCGGATCTGGGACGACAACCTGGGCCTGCAGCCCACCGGCGTCCTCCCGATCACGCCTTCCCCGTACGACGGACCCCACCGTGCGCGCTACCCGCTCGACCGCGAGGTCCTGGAGTTCTGACCGCCCGCGGCCGCCCCAGCGGTGCGCGAGCCCGAAGAGAACGGACGCCGAGGGGGGAGGCGGACTGTCCGGGGCCGCTCGGCGGTACCGGCCGGCCCGCTCGACTCAGTCCGAGGGCGGCGTGGAGGAGGATTCGGCGGCGCGGCGGTACTCGGCGTTGATGCGCTGGGCTTCCTCGAGCTGGTCTTCGAGGATGATGATGCGGCAGGCAGCCTCGATGGGGGTGCCCTGGTCGACCAGCTCCCGGGCGCGGGCCGCGATGCGCAGCTGGTAGCGGGAGTAGCGGCGGTGGCCGCCTGCGGAGCGGAGCGGAGTGATGAGGCGCGCTTCGCCGAGTGCGCGCAGGAATCCCTGGGTGGTGCCGATCATCTCGGCGGCCCGACCCATCGTGTAGGCCGGGTAGTCGTCGTCGTCGAGACGGTCGTAGGAGTTGTCTGCTGTCACTTGCACCTCTCCGATGAACGCGTGGAGGGGCCCTGGTGCCGTACTGACACCAGGGCCCCGAGGAACTACTACACCATCTGCCGGTACCGGTACTGCACCGGCCTTGTGTTTCCGTGCGCCCGATCGAGAAACTGTCGGGCATCCGGGGATCGCGGTTGCTTGACCGGAGACCACCTCACTATCGATGTCCTGCGGTACCCGGGCTCAAGGCTTACGCCCGGGCGATCCTGATGGCGTTCGGTCCCTCCGTTCTTCCCTCGGCGTTCGACTCTTTCCAGCGGGCGTCCTGCTGGTCCCGCTCTCCTGCGTACTGCACTCGCGGGCCCGCGATCTCCATGAAGCGGTCCCGTTCGCGGCGGCCCCTGATCACTGCGGGCCACCCGGTCCGGTCGCCAGTCCCGTCGCCATCCTCCAACGATCCCGGCTTCGGAACTCCGCTACCGCACCGTCCTGCCAACTGCACCTGCGGGTACTGCTGCCCGGCAGTTCATCTCTGCCGAGCCTTCTTGTCTCGCTCGGTTACGAGAAAAACCGTACTCGCGGGACACAGGGATGTCTACTCTGGCCGACATAGATTTTCACGCACGGCGGGGGAAGGGAGTCCTTCGTGACCGGTCCGGGCCGTGGCGCGCCGCCCGGTCAGGCGACGGCCGGCGAGCCGAGCAGCGTGGATGCCTGCTGGACCGGGGTGAGGCCGGGAGCGGGGGCTCCGGCCTCGTGGGGCCCGCGGCAGGTGAAGCCGAGCCGGGCCATGGCCCTCAGGACCTCGCCGGCGCTGAAGTCGCGGCGGTCCTGGCGGGTGATGACCTGGCCGACCTGCATGGCGGGGTAGGCGCGGCGGCCGATGATCACGGATGCGCCGGTGACCGGCTCGGGCTTGACGCCCTTCATGGACTCCAGGACGCCGCCCTTGGTCAGGTCGAACGGGTACCGGGCGATGACACAACGCATGCTGCCTCACAGGGAGAAGGGGGAGAAGAGGGAGGAGGAGCGGGAGAGGGGACCGGCTGAGGGAGGTCGGTTCAGACGGGGGCGAGGACGACCGGAGCGCGGCCCTGGCCGGCCGACGCGGGCGGGGTGCCGCTCCGGCCGTTTCCCGTCGGCTGTCCGGCGGAGGCCGTCGGGGTGTGGGGCGCCGGGGACGGCCCGCGGTCGCCGGGGATGTCGCGCAGCCGGATGCGATCCGTGTACGCGCTGCTGTCACGGACGGTGGCGAGCTGGGCCCGGGTGACGAGCCGGGTGCACAGGCCGTCGTCGTCACAGATGAGCAGATGCTCCGTGCGGGCACTGATCACGACGGACAGGGCCACTTCCACGGTCATGTCGTCACCGACCCGCGGTGCGGCCGTGTCCGTGGCGCAGTCCGCCCTCCTGTCCGCCTCCCTGTCCGCGGGGGTGGCGTCCACCGGGTGGGACCGCGTCTGAACGAGCGTCACAATGCCTCCTGCGGAGAGGGGTCGGTTACCTGATCACGTGGTGCGCGGACCGCCGGGACGGTCGTGGACCGCCGTCGACTCACGTGCCGGACCGCTGCGCGCTCGCGCGGCGGGCTGCGGCGGCGCCGCTCCGGCCGCGGGACACCGGGCCGCGCTTGCGCCGCTCGGGCGAGGGTGCGGGCGCCGGGGCGGTGATCGTGACCGGGACGCCGGAAGGGGTCCGGGCGCCGGTGATCCGGTGGAGGGCTTCCTCGCCGGAGTGGACCTGGGTGATCCGGGGGGAGACGCCGGCGTCGTCCATGAGGCGGGTCAGGCCGCGGCGCTGGCTGGAGGTGACCAGGGTGACGACGCTGCCGGACTCGCCCGCACGGGCGGTGCGGCCGCCGCGGTGGAGGTAGTCCTTGTGGTCGGTGGGCGGGTCCACGTTGACGACGAGGTCGAGGTTGTCGACGTGGATGCCGCGGGCGGCGACGTTGGTGGCGACCAGGACGGTGACGTGTCCGGTCTTGAACTGGGCGAGGGTGCGGGTGCGCTGGGGCTGGGACTTGCCGCCGTGGAGCGCCGCGGCGCGCACCCCGCTGTCGCGGAGGTCCTGGGTGAGCCGGTCCACGGCGTGCTTGGTGTCCAGGAACATGATCACCCGTCCCTCGCGCGCCGCGATCTCCGTTGTCACCCGGTGCTTGTCCGCGGCGTGCACGAGCAGGAGGTGGTGTTCCATCGTGGTGACCGCGCCCTGGGAGGCGTCGACGGAGTGGACGACGGGATCGGTGAGGTACCGGCGGACCAGGAGGTCGATGTTGCGGTCCAGGGTGGCGGAGAACAGCATCCGCTGGCCTTCGGCGCGCACCTGGTCCAGGAGGGCGGTGACCTGGGGCATGAATCCCATGTCGGCCATCTGGTCGGCCTCGTCCAGGACCGAGACCGCGACCTGGCTCAGCGCGCAGTCGCCCCGGTCGACGAGGTCCCCCAGGCGGCCGGGCGTGGCGATGACCACTTCGGCGCCCTCGCGCAGGGCACGGGCCTGGCGTCCGATGGGCATGCCGCCGACCACGGTCGCCAGGCGCAGCCTGACGGCGCGCGCGTAGGGCGTGAGGGCGTCGGTCACCTGCTGGGCCAGTTCGCGTGTGGGCACGAGGACCAGGGCGAGCGGCCGACGGGGCTCGGCGCGTTGCCCGGCGGTGCGGGCCAGGAGCGCCAGGCCGAAGGCGAGCGTCTTGCCGGAGCCGGTCCGGCCGCGGCCCAGTACGTCACGACCCACGAGGGAGTTCGGCAGGGTCGCGCCCTGGATCGGGAACGGCACGGACACGCCCTGCGCGGTGAGCTCGGCCAGGAGCTCCCTGGGCATCCCGAGTTCGCCGAAGGTCTCGACGGAAGGCAGCGCGGGAGTGATCGTCTTCGGGAGGGCGAACTCGCCCTGCACCGCGGCGGGTCGTCGGCTGTGGCCGCCCGAACGGCTCGGACTTCCGGCCCGGCCGAGGGCGGACGAGCCGAAGCGGCCGGCCCGGACGGGAGCGGCGGTGGGACCGAACCCGGAGCCGCCGGTGCGTCGGCGGCCGCGCGAGGAGCGGCTGTTCGTACGGGTGGGGTTCATCCAGAACCTTCCTTGATGCGGCACGTCACCAAGGAATTCCCCCAGGATCGGAGCAGTGCGGGGAACCGCAAGAACGGGCCGATGGGAATGGGGAAAAAATTCCGTGAGCCTGTGATTCGTGCCGGCGCACAGGCGCTGAAATGCGAAAAGGAGTTCCGTCGAACGGGTGTCGAGGTTCCGGGGCGACCGCGGGACACGCGTGCGAAGCGGCGTCGTCCCCGGGCCCGTGGGCAGCGGTCTTCGGCGGACGCCCTGCCGGTGGAACGCTGCCGGAAAATGCGTGCAGCTGGGGCCCGCACCCCGAGGGATGCGGGCCCCAGCTACGAATTGCGCGTCAGTTTCAGGCGGGAACGATGTTCTCGGCCGTCGGGCCCTTCTGGCCCTGCGCGATGTCGAAGGTGACCTTCTGGCCTTCAAGCAGCTCGCGGAAGCCCTGGGCGGCGATGTTCGAGTAGTGGGCGAACACGTCGGGGCCGCCACCGTCCTGCTCGATGAAGCCGAATCCCTTTTCCGCGTTGAACCACTTCACGGTGCCATTAGCCATGCTATTTCTCCCTTGGGCATTACGCCGGAGTCCGCACTGTGCGGGCTCGGTGTCGCCGCGATGATGCCCTGACCGGAAGATGACCGGAAGTGCAAAGCATCTCCTGTGTCACGCAGATCGCATGAAGATCGAACAGGGATGCCTGGATTTTCGGGTACCAAAACTGCAACTGAGATCGACAGTAGCACGCCACGGGGATTCGGTGCGGAAGTAATTTCCCGCTCTGGGTGTCGGAGTAAATACTCTCCCTGCGGGAGTCGTTGAACTCTCGGTCCGCGGGCGCAGATATTGATTCACCCTGAGCGGAGTTTTCCGGAGGGCCGGCGCCCTCGTCGACCGCGTGGGCCTCATCTCGGCATGCCCTGGGGCGGGTAGATCATGCGTACCCCGACGACGGGGTGGGGGCGGGGACGGGGCTGCGGGAAGGCGCCGCCGTCCGTCTCCCAGGCGTCCTCACCGGCCCCTGCCTCCCGAAGGAGCCGACCGGTCGCGTTCTCCTCGGACATCAGGGTGCCGGTGGTGTGGACGTTGCCCGGGGCGGACGCGGCGGCCATCAGGCGCGTGGCGGAGGCGGGCCCGGTTTCCGGGGGGATCACGAGCAGGTCGCAGCGGTCGTGGCCGTACGACAGCAGGATCATCGTGTCGGGGTCCTGGCCGGTGAACCAGCCGACGTGCACGGCGTAGCCGCCGACGGGGACCTTGCGCAGGGCGACAGGCCAGGGAGCCGGGTTCGCAGTGATGCGCGTGACGCGTCCGAAGCGGTCCCGCAGCGCCTCCACCAGGGGGAGCAGCTCGGTGGCGAGGTCGCGTGAGTACGGCCACCAGGCGCCGTCCAGCAGGCCGGCCATGGAGGTGTTCGGGGTCAGGGCCAGGCGGGCCCGGCGGGTGGGAGCGGTGGTGCTGGTCATGAGACCGGGACCCGTCCCCGGGGCGCGCGGGGCGCCCCGGCCTAGTGAGCGCCGGGAACGACGTCCGCGTGAGAGCGGGTGTACGAGGTGATCCCGGTACCTCCAACGTACTCTGCGCCGGAGCCGGACGGGGGCGGCGGCCTCGCCGCGGGCCCGGTCCGAGCGTGTGGGACAGATCGCGTGTCACGGCCGTACGCTCCGGTCGGCCGGGCCATGGGGGGCGGGGTGTCCGTTCATGGCCGGCGGCGGCAGGAGCGACCGCGGGAGGCGGGTGCCACCGCCGGGGTGGTGCGGCTGCGCTGCGACCCGCCCGCGCACGCCCGGAGCGGGCACTGCCTCGGTACGCCCACGGTGCGTCCGAAGCCGCCGGCGCCGACCGGTTCCCCGGCCGGGAGCGGCGCTTCCGCGCGGCCTCCCGGAGTACGGTGAAAGAACGGGGCCGTTGCCCCGCCCGCCGGCCCGGCGTCCGCCGGGGACCGGTCCGGGCGGCAGCGGCACCACCCGTGGACGGGCGGACCGGTCATGACCGACACAGGCATTCCCTCCAAGCAGTCACGCCTCCTGCCGGACGAGGTCCACCGGGCCGTCGGACCGGGCACCGCGCTGCTCCGGCTGGAGACGACGGGATCCCGGCAGAGCCTCCTCGACGGCGCGTGGTGGCCGCGCTCGCGCGACGCCGAGCGGGAGATCCCCCCGTTGATCACCGCCCTGACCGAACACCTCGGGCCCATCACCCGAGTCGGCCTCGACGCCTCCGCCTGGAACGGCCTCCCCACTCGCCTGACCGTCGACGACCGGGTCGTGCACCTCGACTCCTTCTCCGTCGGCGACGACACCGTCCTGATCACCCGCGGCGACAACGACCACTTCTCCCTCATGGTCGTCCCGCCCGCCACCACGCCCGAGGCCGCCCGCACGGCAATGGCCCGCGCGGTCCACGCCGACAACGTCACCCGGGCCGCCGACATCCTCCTCGCCGAACTCCCCCACGCCGCAGCCCCGTCGGGCAGTGCGTCCCCGGACGACCACGAAGCCCCGGGTCGCCGACCCTTCGAACCGCCGCGGGGCACGACAGCCCCCAAAAGGTCTGGACAATGACGAAGGCCCAGGTCTCTGACCTGGGCCTTCATTGAAGAGCGGATGACGGGAATCGAACCCGCGAACCGCCGCCTCGTCTGGTGACGCATCAGAGTCCGGGCCCGCGCGGAGCCGGTCGGCGCACGCCGCAGGTGGAGACGGAAACGGATACGCCTCGTCGCCCGACGCCGAAGCCGTCGTCACGGGTGGGGGCTAGCCTGCCTCGCGTCGAGCCGCACTCGTGCCAGAGGCGGACACGTGCGCGTCCTCGTCAAACAGGAACGCTTCGATCTCCCCGAAGTCGGGCGCCTGGAAGAGATGTGTGGTGGGGTGCGGCGATGCTGTGGCGGCGCAGGGGGACGTCTCTACCGGAGCGGAGAACGGCGAGGTCAGGTCGATGACAGGGGTCCTCTTCATGGGGGTCCGTGAATGGATCTGGTGCGCTGTGACCGGGCAGGGTGGCCCTACAACTTGCTCATCTTGGCGTACGGACTCGGGATCCGCTCTTGCACTGAGCCGAAATCCACGACCGCCGCTATCCCGACCTCGATGCCGGTGACCCGGCCGAGGCCGTGCACGTCGTGTGTGACCTGGTCGCCTACGGCGAACTGCTTGGGGGGCGGCGTAACCGGGGCTTTGAAGGGGCTGGTGGGCAAGAAGCGCTTCGGTGCACTGGGCTTTGTCATTGCTGCCAGTATGCGCCCACGCGTATCAGTTGTGGCTGTTCATGTCCGCAGCGCGTGGTAGCCGAGAAGGGGCTCGCCGAAAGGGTCCGCACAGGGCCGTGCCGAGTGGGCTACGCCGGTGGCGGACATGACGTCCGTGACGGGTCCGTTCCAGGAGGTGAGCTGCTCAAAGGACGGCCAGGCGCCGGCACCAGGACCGGAACCGCGACGCGACCGGACAGACCATGTGGGATGAGGGGCTGGCTCCACGCCGGGCCGGCGGGCTTCTCTACAGCGCGGGGGCGGTCGTCTACGCCCTCCAGCGCCCCGACCCCTCGCCTCGCTGGTTCGGCTTCCACGAGGTCTTCCACGCGGTCCAACCCCCTCAAGCCGCGGCCGACGGGTGGACCGTTTCGATGGCGCGGCGGTATTCGGCGTTGATGCGCTGGGCGTCTTCGAGCTGGTCTTCCAGGACGATGATGCGGCAGGCGGCTTCGATCGGGGTTCCCTGGTCGACGAGTTCCCGGGCGCGGGCGGCGATGCGCAGCTGGTAGCGGGAGTAGCGGCGGTGGCCGCCCTCGGAGCGCAGCGGGGTGATCAGACGGTGCTCACCCAGGGCCCGCAGGAAGGCGGGGGTGGTGCCGAGCATTTCGGCGGCCCGGCCCATCGTGTAGGCGGGATAGTCGTCGTCGTCGAGACGGTCGTACGAGTCATCTGCTGTCATCTGCACCTCTCTCTGGAACGCGTGGAGGGGCCCTGGTGCCGTACTGGCACCGGGGCCCCGAAGGAACTTCTACACCACATGCCGACCGTGATACTGCGTCGGCCTTCCGTGTCCGCGTGCCCGACCCAGTAGCTGTCGGGCGTGCGGGGATCGCGGTTGCTTGACCGGAGACCACCTCACTATCGATGTCCTGCGGTACCCGGACTCGAGTCTTCCGTCCGGGCGATCCTGATGGTGCTTCGTTCCTCCGTTCTTCCCTCGGTGATCAACTACCTACCACTGGGGTACTACGTGCTGCTGGTACTGCTCTACTGCTGGTACTGCTGGTACTGCTGGTACTGCTGGTACTGCTGGTGATGCGAACTGCTCAGTGGCCTGTGTCAGCGCCACTCTTCGGCAGCCAGCCCCGTTGCCCGTCCTGCGTCTGCTCTGGCTTGGAACCCCACTGCCGAACGTCCCGGTGCGCGCGCCCGCAGCCGACGCCTTCACCAGGGGTACTGCTCACTGACTTCACTGCGGGGTACTGCGTACTGCACGCACGGGTACCGCGTCTGCCATGACCGCGGTCCCGCTCATGGCGGCCCCTGATCACTGCGGGCCACCCGGTCCGGCCGCCAGTCCCGTCGCCGTCCTGCAACAACCCTGGCTTCGAAACTCCGCCGCCGCACCGTCCTGCGAACTGCAACTACCTGTACTGCTGGTACTGCTTGCCGGCAGTTCGTCTCTGCCAGGCCCTGCTGTCCTTCTCGGCTACGGAAGAAACCATAGCTACGCCACTGCCCAATGTCTACTCTGGCCAATATAGATTTTCGCGAGCCTGGCAGTGAGGTAATCAGCTTCGGGCAATGACGCGGGTGGGGCGCAGGGCGGTCGCACCTGGTTGATCGCCGCTTCTCGGGGCAGATGCGGCGGGCGGGGAGGAACGGGCATGAGTGATCCGCAGACCAGGGGGATCCGATGGAAACGATGAGCGTCGGCATCGCGATCGACCACCCTGCGGGTTCCATCGCCCGGGCGCGTGACAGGGCCCGGTCCTTCCTCGACGGGCTCATGCCGGCGCTCGCGTCCGAGGCCGCCGACACCGTGGTCCTGGTGGTCTCGGAACTCGTCACCAATGCCCTGCGGCACGGCGGCGGCATCTGCGTCCTGGACTTGGCCGCCCGTCCGGGCGGCATGGTGGCCGTGCACGACCCCAGCCCCCATGCCCCGCGCATGCGTACCCCCGGCCTCGACGGCGGAACTGGAGGCTTCGGGTGGCCCATGGTCAGGCGAGGGACGGGGGAACCGTCGCGGGGACGGGGCGCAGGTGCAGGAGCCTGAAGGCCATGACGTCCGCTGAAGGGAAAGCGGTGGCGGCCCTTCTCTCCGGAAGGCATGACCCGTTGAGGGGACGGGACGAGCCGTGAATAGTATCGGCTCTCATGGCGAAGCTTGACGAGCTGCTCGTGGACGTTGCCACCCTGGTGGAGTCCGGGCAGAGCAATCAGATGTCCTTGACGGTGGTCGTCGGTGGCACGGTCATCACCGGCCGACTGGCGCCCGAAGCGGTATGGAGGCAGCGGGTCTCGGAGGTCCTGGCGGACTCCGCCCGCCTGGGAGAGTTCTCCGCCGTCTTCACCGCACCCACCCGGAACGACGGACCGCCCACCCATCTGCACTTCCACCTGGCGCGGATCCTTCAGGGCACGGTGGGGATCCCGGAGACGGGCGGGATGTACCGCGTCTCGATCGCGGACGTGAGCGCCTGGACCATGGGCGACTTCAGCTACTCCGATCACTGACCCCGTACCGCGTCACGAATCACCCGCCGGGATCTGGCGAGCGCTGTTCCTGGAGCGCCGGCTCACCCGGCTCGACGCCCACGTCGATGCCCTTCGTCTGGTCCCGCCCCGGGAGGCTCGGGGTGCCCTCCTGGCCGATGCGGACACCCCCCTGTACGCGCGGCTCGCCGAGGAATGGGCTGGTCGGGGCGCCACCGTGCCCTGGCGTCCCGACCCGCTGTGGCGGCGTCTGGCTCCCACGCGGAGGGCGCGCCAGGCCCCGAGAGGTCTAGACAACAACAAAGGCCCAGGTCGCTGACCCGGGCCTTCTTGCAAGAGCGGATGACGGGAATCGAACCCGCGCTATAAGCTTGGGAATCACCGTCGCCTTGGCCGCCCACATGGCCTCTGACCTGCGGGCAAGCATCTTCGCAGGGTGTTCCGAGGGGTTCCGCCCGCCCCCCCGCCTCCTGGTGACCGCTGTTCACCGCCTTGAAGGGCACGGATGGGGCACGCAACAGGTCTCCGGCCGAAGTCCACGGTCCATCGAGGACTCCAGTCGCAGGGTGCCCGGGGAGACGCTCCCCCTCACAGCCGCTCCCACTCGGGGCGCTGTCGCGGCGATTCCGGAGGACAGCGGTCGCGTCATGGACGTCCGCCTGCCTCGTTCGGATGGAATCTTTCCCCCTTGTCGGGGATCAGTGCTGGTCACATGGGGTGAAAGGGTCGCGTGGCTCGTTCCCCGGCCCCGGGCGGGAGGCGTTGATGGGGACGTGAGTACTTCAAGCGCCGCACCGATACTGTCCGCCGCTCTCGCCGCCCCCGCTCCTCCCGTCGTGCACGACTCGGGCGCGGACACCGCGCCCGGCGTCATAGTCGTCGACTCCTGCACCACCCTCGGCACCACCCTGGTCGTCCGCCTCGCCGGAGAGATCGACCACTTCACCGCCGCCCCGCTGCGGGCACTGCTGGCCTCGGCGGCCGACGACGGCTGCACCGGGCTCGTCCTGGACGCCTCCCGGGTCACCTTCTGCGACTCCGGCTTCCTGGCCGTCCTCGACTGGTGGCCCCAGCAGGGACGTCGTCTCAGACTCGCGAACCCCTCCCGGGCCGTTCAGCACCTTCTGAACGCCGTTGCACCAGCACGACGGCAGCGGGCCCATGCAGGCTCCCTGACGGCGGCAGGCCGGTCATGACGTTCCTGCTCCTGACCTGCGTCCCGATGCTCGCAGCGGTTCTCCTTGCACACGGGGAACCG
Organism: Streptomyces showdoensis; assembly: GCF_039535475.1. Taxonomy (NCBI): domain Bacteria; kingdom Bacillati; phylum Actinomycetota; class Actinomycetes; order Kitasatosporales; family Streptomycetaceae; genus Streptomyces; species Streptomyces showdoensis. The sequence continues at coordinate 1,842,334 of NZ_BAAAXG010000026.1, forward strand.
TGCGAACCAGGGCACCGCCGTCCCGCCCCGCCTCCGCGCCCCGCACCTCGCAGAACTCTGATCCACTGCCGCCTGGCGCCCCCGCTCCACTGCGCCATGCAATAGACGACGGAAGGGGTTGGGGCCCGCGACAGCGCGCGGGCCCCGACGGCGGATCTCCGGACCGACGGACTGGCGTCGCGAGGGACGACGGGCGCCGACGCACCTGCCGGCGCCACGTCCGAGACGCCGGGTGCGCGGGCCTGGCGGCGGTCGTCACAACGGCCCCGGCGCATTCACTCCGTCGGGGCCGCCCTTCCGGATCGCCACACGTGAGCGTGCTCGATCCATGTTCAATCGTACGACTTCTCGCCCGGGCGGGCCGGGCGAGAGCGGGACGTCGGGGTGGTCCGGCTCAGCCGCGCTCTTGTTCTTCGGCCTCCATGCGGAGGATCCCCTGGTGGGTGAGGGAGACCATCGCGGGTGTGTTGCCCGGTTCCCAGTCGACGCTGATCAGGCCCTCGCCGGTGAGGTAGGTGCAGGCGGCGGCCAGGTCTTCCTCCGGGATGCGCAGGTCGTTGCGCAGCTTCCGTCCCGTGATGCCGAGGAGGCGGTTGCCTTCGGTGGCTTCGTAGAGGGCGGTCAGGACCCGCTCGCGGTAGAGCTGTCGCTCGTGGAGTGTGGCCATGACCGGGTCCTTTCGTCGTGTGAAGGTCCGATTCCGCTCAGACTTCGTCGACGTGGGTGCCGGTGAGAGGAGACGATCTGCTGGCGGTGAGCCAGGAGCGGGCGGGCTCTGCGGCGGTTTCGGTGTCGACGGTGAGGTGGAGCCGGGTGCCGCCGTCGAGGACGGGGTAGCTGCGCTGTTCCGTCCCGGCGAACGAGCGGCGGACCACCTCGGCGACCGCGCGGGCGGCTTCGGGGGTGGCGGCGACGATGCGGATCTCGGCCTGTCCGGCCGAGGGCGGGGTGATGGCGTCGGTGCGGTACAAGGGGCGTGGTCCCTTCACGGGTGAGCGAGAGGCCGGCGGGTGGGTTGTCCCGGATGTCGGGTGCCCCACCCGCGGCCTTCGGCCGGAGGAGTGGTCTCTGGAGCGGTCAGGGCCAGGTGCCCATGACCCTGCGGCGGGCGGCTTGCTCTGTCGGCGTCTGGGGGCTGTGACCGGGCGGTCGGAAGATGGCCGGGAAGGGGTCGCTGTAGTGGCGGGCGGCGATGCGTGCGTCGTGCTGGGCGTTGAGCCGGTGGACGAGGCGCGCGCCGAGCGTGATCAGCACGGCGACGGCCGCGAGTGCGATCAGGGTCTCCATGTCGTCACCACCGCGTGTTCTTCGGCAGCGGAATCATCCGCGCGCCGACGACCGGGTGCCGGAGGGGCGGCAGGGCGGCTCCTCCGTCCGTCTCCCAGACGTCCTCGCTGCTGCGGGCGTCGCGCATGCGGCGGCCGGTCGCTGCTTCGTCGGACATCAGGACACCGGCGGTGAGGACGCTGCCGGGGACGGCGGCGGCCGCCATGAGCCGAGTGGCCGCGGCGGGTTCGGTCTCGGGCGGTATCACCAGCAGGTCGACGCGGCCGACGGTGTAGGAGAGCAGGATCATCTTGTCGGGATCCTGTTCGGTGAACCAGCCGACGTGCACGGTGTGCCCGGCGACGGCGACCTTGTGCGGGACGACGGGCCAGCGGGTGGGGTTCACCGTCACCCGTGTGATGCGTCCGAAGCACTCTTCCAGCGCGTCGACCAGGGGCGGAAGCTCAGCGGCGAGGTCACGCGAGCGAGGCCACCAGGCGCCGTCCAGGAGACCGGCGAGTGTGGTCTTCGGCGTCAGCGACAGGCGCGCCGAATACGAGGGTGCGAGGGTGGCGGTCATGATCGCCAGACCCGTCTCCGGGCCGCCCTGCAGGGCGGCCCAGTGTCTTGATCGCCGGAAACGACGTCCGCGTGGGAGCGGGTGTTCGAGTTACTCCCGGTACCTTCAGCCTACTCCGCGCCGGGGGCGGACGAGTGGTGTCCGTCCGGCCGACTTCCCGGGCCGGGAGCATCCGCCCGGTCGGCGTCGGTGACCTCAGCTCGCGGCACGTCCCTCCGTCACCCGCGCCACTCGACCAGGAGGAGCGTGGCGTCGTCCGAAGTGGCCTCGCCGCGTGCCCGCTTGAGGGTGTGGGACAGGTCCCGCGCCACCGCGTGTACCTCCCGGTCCGCCCTGTCCAGCTGATTCACCCAGTTGATCAGCTGGTCCTCGCCGAACTCCTCCTGCCCGCTCTCGTGTTCCTCGACCAGACCGTCGGTGAAGCATAGGATCCGGTCCCCGGGTTCGAGTGCCACCTCGCTGACCTGCGGCTGGTCTCCGCCGAAGCCGACGGGGAGGGTGGTGGGGCTGTCGAGGCGGCGTACGACGCGGTGGTGGCGGATCAGCATGGGGGCGGGGTGCCCGGCGTTGACCCACTGGAGGCGGCCGGTGCCGGTGTCGAGCCGCAGCATCTGGGCGGTGGCGAAGTGGTCGGGGGCGAACTGTTCGGCGACGGCCCGGTCCATGAAGAGGTAGATCTCGGAGAGTTCGACGCTGGTGCGGCGGGCGTGCCGGTACGCGCCGATGGTGACGGTCGCCATGGTCGCGGCGTCGAGGCCGTGGCCCATGGCGTCGATCATGGCGAGGTGGAGGACGTCGTCGTTCAGGGCGTAGTCGAAGCTGTCGCCGGCCACGTCGTAGGCGGGTTCCAGGACTCCGGCGACGGCGACGCGGGGCATCGTCATGGCCAGCGGCGGCAGGAGCGACCACTGGATCTCGGCGGCGACGCTCATCGGTTCGCCGCGGCGGGTGCGGAAGAAGAGGTCGGTGTAGCCGTTCTTGGTCCGGATGATGTCGGAGCCCAGGGCCGCCAGCCTGCGCAGGAGGCGGCGGGTGTCGTCGTCGACCGCGTCGAGGGTGACGGCCAGGACGCCGGCCTGGTCGCCGCCGTCGAGCAGCGGGACGTGGACCCGCACCCCCTCGACCACCGGTACCTCGACCGGACGCGAGGTGAGGAAGCAGCGACCGGCCGCCGAACCGTCGATGGGCACGGGATCGCCGTCCGCCAGTCCGTCCCCGGCCAGGGGGACCAGATTCCGCTGGCCGTAGTCCTGGAGCAGGATCCGCACCTCGCGGCCCCCGATCTGTACGATCGCGTCCGCGAGAGCCGGCCCCACCCGGTCGGGCGGCAGCGCGTGGGCGTGGTCCAGGAGCCCGCCCAGCAGCATCTCCCCGAAGCTCTCCGAGCGGTCGGGATCCCCGTCCTCGTACCGTCCGACGGTCATCCGGGGCCTCCAGGCGAGCGGCGGGGCGACACTGTGGACCGGTGCCGACGGGCCGATCCGGCGGTATCGCGGTGCGGCTTCCAGGATGCTTCGCGGAGGCCGGGGCCGCCACGCGCGTCCGCCGACTCCGGCTGCCCGGTCAGGGTCCCTCGGCGTGGGGCCCGGTGCCCCGCTGGGGACGGCCGGTGGTCAGCCAGGACCGGCCCGGCGGTGCGGGTGGTGTCGACGGCGAGACGCAGGCGGGTGCCCTTGCCCGGGGCGGGTCAGCCGCACCGCTGACCGTCGGCGAGACGGTGGCGCAGGGTGTCGGCCACTCTGCGGGCGGCGTCCGTGGAGGCGGAGACGATCCTGACTTCGGCGTCCCCGGCGGCGACGGGGCTCCGGCGTCCGGCTCGTTGCGGTCCAGGACGTCACCGTCCTTCCCATCGGGGCCTGCCCGGGCGACCGAAGTGAGGCGGGTACGCCCCATACGTCCGCGGTACGTCCGAAGCCCGGGAGCCGATCGGTTCCCCGACGGAGAGCTGCGCGTCCGCGCGTCCTCCCGGAGTACGGTGAAAGTGCGGGGCCGTCGCCCCGCCCGCCGGCCCGGCGTCCGCCGTGGCACCGACCCGGGCGGAAGCGGCACACCCGTGGACGGGCGGACCACCATGGCCGACGCGAACGTTTCCCCCCACCACGTCCCGGCGCCCCAGCGCCTCCTGCCGGACGAGATCCACCGGTCGGTCGGGCCGGGCACCGCGCTGCTCCGGATGGAGACGACGGGATCCCGGCAGAGCCTCCTCGACGGCGCGTGGTGGCCGCGCTCGCGTGACGTCGAGCGGGAGCTCCCGTCGCTGCTCACCGCCCTGACCGAGTACCTCGGGCCCGTCACCCGGGTCGGCCTGGACGCCTCCGCCTGGAACGGCATCCCGACCCGCCTGGTGGTCGACGGCCGGGTCGTGCACCTCGACTCCTTCCCCGTCGGCGACGACACCGTCCTGATCACCCGCGGCGACAACGACCACTTCTCCCTGATGGTCGTCCCGCCGGACACACCACCGGAGGCCGCCCGCGCGGCCATGGCCCGCGCGGTCCACGCCGACAACATCACGCAGGCCACCGAGCTCCTCGGTGCCACGCTTCCCCCGTCGGCGACCGAGCGGGGAGGAGCGGCATGATCCGGGCAGCGGACATCCGCGAGCGACGCAACCAGGACGTGGTGGACCCCGGCGACCACGGGATCGGCGAACTGGAATCCGTCTACGTCGACACCAGCACCGACGAACCGGCCATGGCCACGGTCCGCGCCGGCCTCCCCACCCGGCAACGCCCGGTGTCCGTCCTCCTTGAGGGAGCGACGGCGGGGCCGGTGCGTGCGGGACGCCCGCGGCGGGAAACCACGGGGCACGTCGGTTCAGGACCGGTGCTCAGGGCGGCCCCCCGTCGGCCGGTATGAATCGTCCGCGTTCGTCACGGCGCCGTCGGCGATTCATCAGATGGTGCGTACTCGTGTTCATCGGGCACCCACGCCGGACGGGTGTGGCTACGGTCGTTCGCGTCGTCCCACGGGGGCGGCATCGGTCGAGTGCCGCATGCGCCAGGACCGTCCCGGCCTTCACGCCGGTGCGGAGCGCGCCCGAGCGGCTCCCAGGGAGTGGACATGGGTTCTGTCGGTCGTAGGACCGTCGCGGTGATGGCAGCCGCTCTGGCGTCGATGGGGGCGGGAAGCGGTGTCGCCGCGACCGCGACCCCCTCGTCGCCCGCGCCGTGCAGCGGCGCGGAATGCCCCAGCCTCAAGCCGGTCAGGCTCACGACCAGCCAGGCCACCTTGAACGTCACCCAGATGCAACTGGAGAACATCCACGCGATGGCTTCCGACGCCATCACCGGGGAGCCCGTCCGGGGAGCGAAGATCGTGTTCGCCACCGTCGGCGGCCGGACGCTGGGGGCCGCCTTCACCGACTACGACGGTGTGGCCTCGATCACCGCCCCGGAGAACCTGGGTCCCGGAACCCTTCAGGAGCTGCTCGGCGGCTACGAAGCCGCGCTCGTCGGCGACGGCGTGCACGCTCCCGTCGGGGCCCACGGGGCGATCACCGTCGGTACCGACCAGGGGCCCGGGGTGCCGGGCTCCCCGTGTTCGCTCTGCAGTGACCGTGGGCTCAAGCAGGACGTGGTCCCTGTCGACTGGAGCCGGTGACGATGCGGATCCGGATCCTCAGCAGGCGGCCCCGGGCGGCCGGCGACGCCTCTCCGGACCCTTCTGCGGCAGGTCCACGGGACAGCATCGTCGTGTCCCCGGTCGGCGCGGTCAACGGCTTCGCCGTCCTGGACGCCGTGGCCGCGCTGCCGGTCGGCACCTGGCGCTACCTCTGGGAGCCCGAGGGCGTCCGTCACCTCGGGCCGATGGCCCAGGACTGGCACGCCGCATTCGGTTTCAACCCGGACGACACCAGGATCCCCGTCGTCGACGGCCTCGGCGTGTCCTTGGTCTGCATCCAGGCGCTCCAGCGCCACGTGGAGGATCTCAGGGCCGAAGTCGCCGTGCTGCGCGAGGCCGTGGCGGGCACTCCGTCCGGGGCGGGGCGATGACGGCGCAGGGTCTGTCGCCGGTGTCCACGGATGCGATCTGGCGGCTCCCGGTGACGGTCTGCCGCATCACCGGGTTCCTGGGCGAGAGGACGGCCGGCCTCCTGTTGGAGCGTGCCATCGCCTCCACCGGCGACCGGCTCAAGCCTTCCCTGGTCCGGGACCGGGAGCTGGCCCCTGACCTGCGCAGATCCCGGTCGTGCTCGGACTTTCAGGCACCCGAGCTACTGGCGGCCATCGACGACGTACGAGAGGCAGTCGAGCACGTTCTGGGAGTCGACTGCCGCCGCGCCGAGCCCAGTTACGGTCTCAACGTGCACAACGACGGTGACTTCTACGGGCCGCACCAGGACACCAGCGTCGCGTACTCCCCCCGCCGTCTGCTCACCTTCGTGTACTACCTGCACCGCACGCCCCGGCCGTTCGGGGGCGGCGAGCTGCGCGTCTTCGACGCCGCCCTGCCGCTGCACACCGAGACCACCGGGGAGTGGGAGGAACGTACCTGGCGGGACTGGGAGCCCGAGCACGACAGCGTCGTCTTCTTCCTGCCCACCGCCTGGCACGAGGTGCGCCCGGTCGTATGCCCCGGAAAGCAGCACGAGGACAGCCGCTTCGCCGTCAACGGCTGGCTGTGCGCCCCCGACCCGACGCACCGCGGGGGCGACGAGTGCCGGTGAGCAGCGGCCCCGAGAACAACGACGAAGCCCCAGGTCGCTGACCTGGGGCTTCGTTCACGAGCGGATGACGGGAATCGAACCCGCGCTATAAGCTTGGGAAGCTCATGTTCTACCATTAAACTACATCCGCATGGTCGCCCCGAAGATCGGTGCGGCATCGTTGCACACTGTACCCCATGCGCCACTCGAGGCGAAGCTCGCGCCCCTTCCGCCGCGCGGAGTGCCGCGTGGAGCGCTGTCCCGTTGATCCCCTAATGTGGCTGTCTCGTCCACCACTTGTCGGGGAAGGGACTTGATGGGTTCGATGGAGCGCACCGTCGTCCGTTGTGCCGAGGGGCACGTTTTCAGCACCGCTTCGTTCCCGCTGCAGCATCTCGATGCGGGACGGATCGGGCCCGGGCGGCTCGTCCGGTGTCCGCGATGCGCGCGGCTGCGGCATGCGGTGCCCGTGGAGATCGGGCAGCGCTGACCTGTCCGGAGGGTGCGGGGTCTTCCCGATTGGGGGAGCTCCGCACCCTCTGCGTATCGTGGGAGCGTGCTTCTCTCAGACAAGGACATCCGGGCCGAGATCGACGCCGGACGGGTGCGCATCGACCCGTACGACGAATCCATGGTGCAGCCCTCGAGCATCGACGTGAGGCTTGACCGCTTCTTCCGGGTGTTCGAGAACCACCGCCACCCCCACATCGACCCCGCCATCGAGCAGCTGGACCTGACGCGCGAGGTGGAGCCGGAGGGGGACGAGGCGTTCATCCTGCACCCCGGCGAGTTCGTGCTCGCGTCGACCTACGAGGTCATCACCCTGCCGGACGACATCGCCTCGCGCCTGGAGGGGAAGAGCTCCCTGGGACGGCTCGGGCTCGTCACGCACTCGACCGCCGGGTTCATCGACCCCGGCTTCTCGGGACACGTGACCCTGGAGCTGTCGAACCTGGCCACCCTGCCGATCAAGCTCTGGCCGGGGATGAAGATCGGGCAGCTGTGCATGTTCCGGCTGAGCTCGCCCGCCGAGTTCCCGTACGGCAGCGAGCGCTACGGCTCCCGGTACCAGGGCCAGCGGGGGCCGACGGCCTCCCGCTCCTACATGAACTTCCATCGGACCCAGGTGTGAGGCGGCCGCAGGCATGAGTGAAGTACGCGAGAACCTGACGTACGAGGGCTTCGGGACCGCCGTCCGCGAGCTCGCCCAGACCATCGCCGACGACGGCTACGAGCCCGACATCGTGCTCTCCATCGCCCGCGGCGGCGTCTTCGTCGCCGGCGGTCTGGCCTACGCCCTCGACTGCAAGAACATCCACCTCGTGAACGTGGAGTTCTACACCGGCGTCGGCACCACCCTGGAGATGCCGGTCATGCTGGCCCCCGTGCCGGACGCGATCGACTTCAGCGACAAGAAGGTGCTCATCACCGACGACGTCGCCGACACGGGCAAGACGCTGAAGCTCGTCCACGACTTCTGCGTCGACCACGTCGCCGAGGTCCGCTCCGCCGTCATCTACGAGAAGTCGCACTCCCTCGTGAAGTGCGAGTACGTGTGGAAGAAGACGGACGAGTGGATCAACTTCCCGTGGAGCGTCGAGCCGCCCGTCGTGAAGCGCGAGGGCCAGGTCCTCGACGCCTGAGCCCCCCTGGCATGGAGAAGGCCCCCACCGATCGCGGCGGGGGCCTTCTCTCGTCTACAGCGTGCCGAGTTTGATCAGGCTCAGCAGTGCCACCAGCTGGATCGCCGACGCGCCCAGCGCCTTCGGCCACGGGAGGTCGTGCGAGCGGCTCACCATCACCGTGAACAGCGCGCCGGTCGCCAGCCAGGTCGCCCAGCCGAGGACCTGCACCAGGCCGTTCTCGCCACCCAGGAAGGCCGCGAAGACCAGGCGGGGCGTGTCCGCGATCGACATGATCAGCATCGACAGGCCGACCGTCGGCTGCCAGGCCCCCTCGCCGCCCAGCTGGCGCGCGAGGGTGTGGGTCACCGATCCCAGGATCAGGCCACCGAGCACGAAGGCGAGGGCCGTGATCAGGGCGGCCGAGACCGTCGGGTCGACCGTCTCGTCGCCGGTCTTCTCGAAGCCGAAGATCGCGAGGAGTCCGTAGAGGAACGTGACGATCAGCGCCGGACCCCACACGGCGTGGTCCCGCATCTGCAGGAACGTGTCGGCCGGGCGGAGCACGATGCCGCTCAGGAGCTGCTTCCAGGGGAGCCGGGGGCCCGTCGGCACGGGCGCGGGTGCCGGCCCGCCCTGCGCGTACGGGTCGTCGACGCTGAACATCTGGGTGTGGCCCGGGTTGTTCGCCGCCGCGTACGGCTGCTGGTGCTGCTGCGGGTGCGCGTGCGGGTCGCCGAAGTACTCGGGCTCGCCGTACGCCTGCTGCTGCGGTGGGTACTGCTGCTGCGGGTACGGCGGCGGGGCCGCCTGGTACCCGTACGGAGCCTGCTGCGGGCGCTGAGGGCGCTGCGGTTGTTGCGGTTGCTGCGGGGGGCCACCGGCCCGGCCGCGTCCGTTCCTGAATCCAGCCACGTCCATGAACGTACCCGGTCCCGACGGGCGTTCGCTCCTCGGAGCCGGAGTGCGGCAGAGCTGTGACATCCCCTAGGGGTTACCGAGCCGATGGACAGCCCTGCGGGGGTCGTTACATATCCGACGGAATGCCCACACATGAGGGTCCTACCTTCGAAATGTCGCCGCACAAGCTACGCAAAAGGAACATTCCATGCGCATCGCCCGTCGGACCCTTCGTACCGCCGCCCTCGCCACCGGCACCATCGCCGCCCTCGCCCTCCCCGCGGCCGCCGCCTTCGCCGACGAGGCCCCGGCGCCGGCGCCGGTCGGCCAGGACCAGGACCAGGACCAGGGCCGGCAGCGCGTCTTCGTCCAGTCGTACCGGCTCGCCGACGGGTCGGTCGCGAAGGTCTACCAGACCGGCCCGGACGCCTTCACGGCCGAGATCCGGTCCGGCGGGACCCTGCTCGACACCCTCACCAGCACCGGCGGCCGGGCCGCGTACGGCGAGAACAACGGGCTGCACGTCGTTCTGAACCCCGACGGTTCCGTCCGCTCCTGGACGGACCGGGTGCCCACCCCGGACCCGAAGCCGACGCCTGACCCGAAGCCCACCCCGGACCCGAAGCCGACCCCGAAGCCCAAGCCCGCGCCGCACCAGGCGGACGCCCGGGTCACCCTGCCCGACGGGAACGTCGCCAGGCTCTACAGGAAGGGGCCCCGCGTCGAGTTCCGGTTCGGTTCGCTCGACCGGCAGAAGCCGGTCCTGAGCCACGACGGCTGGACCTACAAGCTCGTCCCGCAGGGCAAGGGCGTCCACCGCCTCGTCGTCGTCGACACCCCGAAGCAGGGCGGCAACAGCTGGGTGTACGACTTCGACGGCCGGCTCGTCGCCTCGTACAAGGGGCAGACGAAGCAGGGGGACACCGTCGTCGTGCCGCGCGGCACCGTGCCCAAGGGCGCCGTGCGGGCCGGGGCCGAGAACGTCGCCGAGGGCTCCCACCAGGCCGCCCTGCTCGGCGCGGGCGGCGGCATGGCCGCCCTCGGTGCCGCGGGGCTCGGCTTCGCCCTCCACCACCGCCGCGCGCAGCGGGACTGACCCGCGTACGGACACGGGAAAGGGCCGCCCCCGCATCTGCTGCGGGGGCGGCCCTTCTCGTACGGGAGCTACGCGGCCGGCTCGGGCTCCGGCTCCGGCTCGGCGGCCGGCTCCGGGTCGACCGGGGTCTTCACCGACTCCAGGAGCAGCTGGGCCACGTCGACGACCTGGAGGCTCTCCTTCGCCTTGCCGTCGTTCTTCTTGCCGTTCACCGAGTCCGTGAGCATGACCAGGCAGAACGGGCAGGCGGTGGAGACGATGTCCGGGTTGAGCGAGAGGGCCTCGTCGACGCGCTCGGTGTTGATGCGCTTGCCGATGCGCTCCTCCATCCACATCCGGGCACCGCCGGCGCCGCAGCAGAAGCCGCGCTCCTTGTGGCGGTGCATCTCCTGCTGGCGCAGGCCGGGGACGGCGGACATGATCTCGCGCGGCGGCGTGTAGACCTTGTTGTGACGGCCCAGGTAGCACGGGTCGTGGTACGTGATCAGGCCGTCGACCGGGGTCACCGGGACCAGCTTGCCCTCGTCGATGAGGTGCTGGAGCAGCTGGGTGTGGTGGATGACCTCGTACTCGCCGCCGAGCTGCGGGTACTCGTTGGCGATGGTGTTGAAGCAGTGCGGGCAGGTCGAGACGATCTTCTTCGCCGACTTCGGCTTCTTCGTCGACTCGTCCTCGTCGTCCTCGCCGAACGCCATGTTCAGCATGGCGACGTTCTCCTGCGCGAGCTGCTGGAACAGCGGCTCGTTGCCCAGGCGGCGGGGGGAGTCACCGGTGCACTTCTCGTCGCCGCCCATGATCGCGAACTTGACGCCCGCGATGTTGAGCAGCTCGGCGAAGGCCTTCGTGGTCTTCTTGGCCCGGTCCTCCAGGGCGCCGGCGCAGCCGACCCAGTAGAGGTAGTCGAACTCGGAGAGGTCCTCGACGTCCTTGCCCACGATCGGGACCTCGAAGTCGACCTCCTTGGTCCACTCGACGCGCTGCTTCTTCGCCAGGCCCCAGGGGTTGCCCTTCTTCTCCAGGTTCTTGAGCATCGTGCCCGCCTCGGACGGGAACGCGGACTCGATCATCACCTGGTAGCGGCGCATGTCGACGATGTGGTCGATGTGCTCGATGTCGACCGGGCACTGCTCGACGCAGGCGCCGCAGGTGGTGCAGGACCACAGGACGTCGGGGTCGATGACGCCGTTCTCCTCGGCGGTGCCGATGAGGGGGCGCTCGGCCTCGGCCAGGGCCGCGGCGGGGACGTCCTTCAGCTGCTCCTCGGAGGCCTTCTCCTCGCCCTCCATGGTCTTGCCGCCGCCCGCGAGCAGGTACGGCGCCTTGGCGTGGGCGTGGTCGCGCAGCGACATGATGAGGAGCTTGGGGGAGAGCGGCTTGCCCGTGTTCCAGGCGGGGCACTGCGACTGGCAGCGGCCGCACTCGGTGCAGGTGGAGAAGTCGAGCAGGCCCTTCCAGGAGAACTGCTCGACCTGGGAGACGCCGTAGACGTCGTCCTCGCCCGGGTCCTCGAAGTCGATCGGCTTGCCGCCCGAGGTCATCGGCTGGAGCGCGCCGAGGGCGGTCTCGCCGGTCGCGTTGCGCTTGAACCAGATGTTCGGGAAGCCGAGGAAGCGGTGCCAGGCGACGCCCATGTTGGTGTTCAGCGAGACCACGATCATCCAGATGAACGAGGTGCTGATCTTGACCATGGCGGTGAAGTAGATCAGGTTCTGCAGGGTCGCGACGCTCAGGCCCTTGAAGGCGAGGACCAGCGGGTACGAGGCGAAGTACGCGGCCTCGTAGTGCTCCACGTGGTGGATCGCGCCCTCGAGGCCGCGCAGCACGTAGATCGCGAGGCCGATGGTGAGGATGACGTACTCGACGAAGTACGCCTGGCCCGCCTTGGAGCCGGCGAAGCGCGACTTGCGGCCGGCCCGGCCCGGGAGGCTCAGCAGTCGGATGACCATGAGCACGGCGATGCCGAGGATGGTCATGACGCCGATGAACTCGATGTACAGCTCGAACGGCAGGAAGCCGCCGATGACCGGCAGCGTCCAGTCGGCCTGGAAGAGCTGGCCGAAGGCCTGCGCCAGGGTGGGCGGCAGGGTCAGGAAGCCGACGGCGACGAACCAGTGGGCGAAGCCCACGATGCCCCAGCGGTTCATGCGCGTGTGGCCCAGGAACTCCCGGACGAGCGTCACGCTGCGCTGGTAGGGGTTGTCGGTCCGGGTGCCGGCCGGGACCGGCTGGCCGAGCTTGAAGTAGCGGACGAACTGACCGATGGCGCGAGCGAGCAGGGCAACGCCGACCACGGTCAGGGCCAGCGACACGATGATCGCGGCGAGTTGCATGAGGGGCTCCTCGGGCGGGGGGCCAGTCGGGCCTACTAAGCGGTAACTTATTCAGTCCGTGCCGAGATTACCCGCTCGCGACGCCGCACTGTAGCGGAGCTCACGGTGATCTGTGTCGCTCAGGCAACCCTTGCCGCCGGTTCCGCGTGGCGGCGGCGTCGGACTGCAGGAAGCGTACGCGCAAGGATCACCAGATCCATGCCGAGCCAGTGGTGGTCCACGTAGTGGAGGTCGAGCAGCTCGCGCTCCTCCCAGGGCAGCTCCGAGCGCCCGCTGATCTGCCACAGCCCCGTCATCCCCGGGCGTACGGAGAGCCGGCGCCGCCCGTCCCCGGTGGACTCCCGGTGTCCGGGCGTCAGCGGGCACGGTCCCACCAGGGACATCTCGCCCCGTACGACGTGCAGCAGCAGGGGCAGCGTGGCCAGCGGGCTCTTCGTGCGGAAGGTCAGCATCGTGAAGGTCCGGCCGCCCCGGCCCGCGACCGGGCGGCGGCGCAGCACTCCGCGCGTGCTGCTGGTCCCGAGGGCGACGGAGAGGGCGACGAGGGCGATCAGCGGGGAGAGGACGGCCAGCAGGGTCAGCCCGCCCGCCACGTCGACCGCGCGTTTCGCCGTCATGCACTCACACCTTCCGGCGAGAATCATGGGATATGTCCGGACTCTCTCACGGCCCACCCGTGCTTATCGGGGAATGACGCGCCCTCTGAGACCCTTCGAGTGGGGTCTTTGAGCGATGTAGAGGGCGAAGAGTTGAGTCGACCCCACTCAGGTCTGTTGACTCGGATCGGGTCCTCGTGCATCCTTGAGTCAGTTCCACTCAAGTCAGTCAGCTGGAGGAATCGAAATGGCACGTGCGGTCGGCATCGACCTGGGCACCACTAACTCCGTCGTCAGCGTTCTCGAAGGCGGCGAGCCCACCGTCATCACCAACGCCGAAGGCGCCAGGACCACGCCGTCCGTCGTCGCCTTCGCCAAGAACGGCGAGGTGCTCGTCGGCGAGGTCGCCAAGCGTCAGGCGGTCACCAACGTCGACCGGACCATCCGGTCCGTGAAGCGCCACATGGGCACCGACTGGAAGATCGAGCTGGACGGGAAGAACTTCAACCCGCAGCAGATGTCGGCGTTCATCCTGCAGAAGCTGAAGCGCGACGCCGAGGCGTACCTGGGCGAGAAGGTGACCGACGCGGTCATCACCGTCCCCGCGTACTTCAACGACTCGGAGCGCCAGGCCACCAAGGAGGCCGGTGAGATCGCGGGCCTCAACGTCCTGCGCATCGTGAACGAGCCGACCGCGGCCGCCCTGGCCTACGGCCTCGACAAGGACGACCAGACGATCCTCGTCTTCGACCTCGGTGGCGGCACCTTCGACGTGTCCCTCCTGGAGATCGGCGACGGCGTCGTCGAGGTGAAGGCCACCAACGGTGACAACCACCTCGGTGGTGACGACTGGGACCAGCGCGTCGTCGACTACCTGGTGAAGCAGTTCGCCAACGGCCACGGCGTGGACCTGTCCAAGGACAAGATGGCCCTCCAGCGTCTGCGCGAGGCCGCCGAGAAGGCCAAGATCGAGCTCTCCTCCTCCACGGAGACCACGATCAACCTGCCCTACATCACGGCCTCCGCCGAGGGCCCGCTGCACCTGGACGAGAAGCTCACCCGCGCCCAGTTCCAGCAGCTGACCGCGGACCTCCTGGACCGCTGCAAGACCCCGTTCCACAACGTCATCAAGGACGCCGGCATCGCGCTGTCCGAGATCGACCACGTGGTCCTCGTCGGCGGCTCGACCCGCATGCCGGCCGTCGCGGAGCTCGTCAAGGAGCTGACCGGCGGCAACGAGGCCAACAAGGGCGTGAACCCGGACGAGGTCGTCGCCATCGGCGCCGTCCTGCAGGCCGGTGTCCTCAAGGGCGAGGTCAAGGACGTCCTGCTCCTCGACGTGACCCCGCTGTCCCTCGGCATCGAGACCAAGGGCGGCATCATGACCAAGCTCATCGAGCGCAACACCACGATCCCGACCAAGCGGTCCGAGATCTTCACGACGGCCGAGGACAACCAGCCGTCCGTGCAGATCCAGGTCTACCAGGGCGAGCGCGAGATCGCGGCGTACAACAAGAAGCTCGGCATGTTCGAGCTGACCGGTCTCCCGCCGGCCCCGCGCGGCGTCCCGCAGATCGAGGTCGCCTTCGACATCGACGCCAACGGCATCATGCACGTGACCGCGAAGGACCTGGGCACGGGCAAGGAGCAGAAGATGACCGTCACCGGCGGCTCCTCGCTGCCGAAGGACGAGGTCAACCGGATGCGCGAGGAGGCCGAGCAGTACGCGGAGGAGGACCACCGCCGCCGCGAGGCCGCCGAGACCCGCAACCAGGGCGAGCAGCTCGTCTACCAGACCGAGAAGTTCCTCAAGGACAACGAGGACAAGGTCCCCGGTGAGGTCAAGACCGAGGTCGAGACCGCCGTCGCCGAGCTGAAGGAGAAGCTCAAGGGCGAGGACACCGCGGAGATCCGCACCGCCACCGAGAAGGTCGCGGCCGTCTCCCAGAAGCTCGGCCAGGCGATGTACGCCGACGCCCAGGCCGCCCAGGGTGCCGCCGGCGCCGAGGGTGCCCAGCAGGCCAAGGCCGACGACGACGTCGTCGACGCCGAGATCGTCGACGACGAGAAGCCGAAGGGCGGCGCTGCCTGATGTCGGAGGAGACCCCGGGCTTCGAGGAGAAGCCCGAAGTCCCCGCCGACGGCACGCCCGAGGAGCCCGAGACCGCCGCTGCCGCCGCCCCCGCCGACAAGGCGGAGGGGGCGGCCCCGGCCGGGGACGCGAGTGATGTGGCCCTGCTGGCACAGCTGGACCAGTCCCGTACGGCGCTCACCGAGCGCACGGCGGACCTCCAGCGCCTGCAGGCCGAGTACCAGAACTACCGCCGCCGCGTGGAGCGGGACCGGGTGACGGTCAAGGAGATCGCCGTGGCGAGCCTCCTGACCGAGCTGCTCCCGGTGCTCGACGACATCGGCCGGGCCCGGGACCACGGCGAGCTGCTCGGCGGCTTCAAGTCGGTCGCCGAGTCGCTGGAGACCGTCGCCGCCAAGATGGGCCTGCAGCAGTTCGGCAAGGAGGGCGAGCCCTTCGACCCGACGATCCACGAGGCCCTGATGCACTCGTACGCGCCGGACGTCACCGAGACGACCTGCGTGGCGATCCTGCAGCCGGGGTACCGGATCGGCGAGCGGACCATCAGGCCCGCCCGCGTGGCCGTCGCCGAGCCCCAGCCGGGCGCGGCCCCGGCCGGCAAGGACGAGAAGAAGGCCGACGAGGAGAGCGGTGCCCCCGAAGAGGGGTGACGCAGTGACCGTCCGGAAGGAGGGACGTCGATGAGTACGAAGGACTTCGTCGAGAAGGACTACTACAAGGTTCTCGGCGTCCCCAAGGACGCCACCGACGCCGAGATCAAGAAGGCGTACCGGAAGCTCGCCCGCGAGAACCACCCGGACGCCAACAAGGGCGACGCCAAGGCGGAGGAGCGCTTCAAGGAGATCTCCGAGGCGAACGACGTCCTCGGCGACCCCAAGAAGCGCAAGGAGTACGACGAGGCCCGCGCCCTGTTCGGCAACGGCGGCTTCCGCGCCGGCCCCGGCGGGGCGGGCGGCTCGTTCAACTTCGACCTGGGCGACCTCTTCGGCGGTGCCCAGGGCCCCGGCGGAGCCGGTGGCTTCGGGGGCGGCGGCGGTCTCGGGGACGTCTTCGGCGGTCTGTTCAACCGGGGCGCCGGCGGTGCGGGCACCCGCACGCAGCCGCGCCGCGGGCAGGACATCGAGTCCGAGGTGACGCTCAGCTTCACCGAGGCCATCGAGGGCGCGACCGTGCCGCTGCGGATGTCCAGCCAGCAGCCGTGCAAGGCGTGTTCGGGCACCGGCGACAAGAACGGCACCCCCCGGGTGTGCCCGACCTGCGTCGGCACCGGGCAGGTCTCGCGGGGCAGCGGCGGCGGCTTCTCGCTGACCGACCCGTGCGTGGACTGCAAGGGGCGCGGCCTGATCGCGGAGAACCCCTGCGAGGTCTGCAAGGGCAGCGGCCGGGCCAAGTCCTCGCGGACCATGCAGGTCCGCATCCCGGCGGGCGTGAGCGACAGCCAGAAGATCCGGCTGCGCGGCAAGGGCGCCCCGGGCGAGCGCGGCGGGCAGAACGGCGACCTGTACGTCGTCGTGCACGTCGACGCCCACCCGGTGTTCGGCCGCAGGGACGACAACCTCACCGTCACGGTGCCCGTCAGCTTCGACGAGGCGGCGCTCGGCGGCGAGGTCAGGGTGCCGACGCTGGGCGGCCCCCCCGGTCACCCTGAAGCTGCCCGCCGGCACGCCCAACGGGCGCACCATGCGGGCCCGTGGCAAGGGCGCCGTCCGCAAGGACGGCACGCGCGGCGACCTCCTCGTGACCGTGGAGATCGCGGTGCCGAAGGACCTGGACGACAAGGCCCGCGAGGCCTTGGAGACCTACCGCGAGGCCACCGCGGACGAGGACCCCAGGGCAGAGCTGTTCCAGGCCGCGAAGGGAGCTTGAGGACATGGACCGCCGCCGCAACCCGTACCAGCTGACCGACGAGACGCCGGTGTACGTCATTTCGGTGGCGGCCCAGCTCTCCGGCCTGCACCCGCAGACCCTGCGTCAGTACGACCGCCTGGGCCTGGTGTCCCCGGACCGCACCGCGGGCCGTGGGCGCCGCTACTCGGCCCGCGACATCGAGCTGCTCCGCCAGGTGCAGCAGCTGTCGCAGGACGAGGGCATCAACCTGGCCGGCATCAAGCGCATCATCGAACTGGAGAACCAGGTCGCGGCGCTGCAGAGCCGGATCGCCGAGCTGTCGACCGCGGTCGAGGGCGCGGCGGCGGCGATGCGCCAGCGCGAGGCCCAGGTCCACGCCTCGTACCGGCGCGACCTGGTGCCGTACACGGACGTCCAGCAGGCCAGTGCCCTGGTCGTCTGGCGCCCGGGCCACAAGCGCGGCGAGTAGCCCCTCGCAGCCCTCCGCGGCCTTTTCCCGGCGCCCTCAGAGCGCTCCCGAGGCCCCCTCCCCATCGGCGGAGGGGGCCTCGTCGAGCATGCCGGACTGGGCGATGAGGAAGCCGAGCTGGGCGCGGCTTCCGCTGCCGAGGGTGGCGGCGAGTTTGGCGATGTGGGCGCGGCAGGTGCGCACGTTCATGCCGAGGCGGCGGGCGATGGCCTCGTCGACGTGGCCCTCGACGAGGAGCTTGGCGATGGAGTGCTGGACGCCGCTGATGCCGTCCCTGCGCTGGGCGCCCGGGACCTGCTCGCCGAAGGGGGTGGCGCGGGCCCAGGACTGCTCGAAGACGGTCGCCAGGTACTCCACGAGGCCGGGGTGGCGCAGTTCCAGGGCGACCTGGCGGTCCTGGCGGGCCGGGATGAGGGCGACGGAGCGGTCGATGATGATGAGCCGCTCGATGCTCTCCTCCAGGGTGCGGACCTGGAGCCGGTCCATGCCGGCCCGTTCGAGGTAGACCTGCATGCCGGGGCTGTGGCGGACGGTGTGCTGGTAGAGGGTGCGCACCCGCACGCCGCGGTCGAGGAGCGGCTGGACGCGGTTGAGCGCGGTGCTGAGGGTGTGTTCGCTGCGTCCGCCGCCGGGCTGGACGGTGAGGAGCTCCTGGGAGCACTCGGCGGTGGCCCGGCCGAGGACGGCGTCGATGCGGTGGATGCCTTCGAGCACGGTGATGGCGTGGGTGGTCGAGGGGTCCTGGGCGCTGATCGCCATGAACGGCTCGAACGTGCTGGACAGGCCCATGGCCATGGCCCGGCGGTCCTGGATCTCGCGCTCCAGGGGCTGGACGAGCCGGGCGAGCGCCGCGGAGGGGGGGACGGGTCGCAGCCAGGACGGATCGTCCGGATCCGGATGCAACAGGTCGAGATCCATGAGGCAGGGTGCGGCTTCTGCCTCACTCCTGGTTATTCGTCCGATCCGCAACGCACTTGCGTACAAGTCCGTTCCGGCTGCACAGAGGTCGACATGCCCGTGAGGATGTGTCGGGTCTGTCGGTTTCTGCGGCATATGCACACCCCCCAGGATCCTGTATTTCAGGAACATGATGCATTGCCCCAGTGGTGCCAGCGCAAAGACTGAGCCATCGTCTTGTACGCGGGGGAGAGGAAACCATCAAGTGAGGTCGAAGCCGCTCATGTCCACGAAACTGCTTCGCTCGATACTTGCTTCCGTCTTCATTGGGGCGGCGGCAGTAGGAGCGCTGGCCGTCAGCGACCCGGTGTGGGACAGCACGCCCGCCAAGGTCGTCGCGGCACCGATCGACCCCGTCTGGGACTTCGCCCCGGCCGGCCAGCTCGACCCCGTGTGGGACTCCAGCCCGGCGGACGCGGACGCATGACCGTGCCCCCGGACGACCGGACCTTCCGGCGGGAGATGGCTTCGGCCTACCGGTCCGGGTGGCACTTCGTCGATCTCGTCACGGCCATCCCCCACCGTGGCGACTCGCTGATGGTCACCCTCTTCGGAGAACCGATCGTCGTGGCCCGGGAGCAGGACGAGGACGTCCGTGCCTACCGGTGCCTGCGTCGGCCCCGAGGCGCCCCGCAGCCCGTCCGCTGTGCCATCCGGTACGGCATGATCTTCGTCAACCTCGACCAGCGGGACCACCAGCTGGTCGAACCCGAGACCATCACCGCCACCCCCCGCAGTGCCTGAGCGATTCCCCCGTCGTTGTAGATCGCTCAGGTACTTCCCCCACACAGCGGCGCCATCGCGGACCTGAAACGCGATGGCGCCGTTGTGCATCTCCGGCCGGGTGCCGGGTGCCGGGTGCCGGGTGCCGGGTGCCGGGTGCCGGGTGCCGGGTGTGCCGGGTGCCGGGCGCGCCTCGCCCGCCCCGGCCGCGCCTCAGGCCCGGCCCATCGCGCGGGTCAGCGCGATCTCGATGACGACCCGGTCCGGGTTCGGGGCCGGGACCCGGCCGTAGCGCTCCGCGTAGCGGTCCACCGCGTCCGCGACCACGTCCGCCTCGGTGCGGATCACGGCGACGCCCTCCAGGGTGGCCCAGCGCCCCTTGTCGACCTGGCAGACCGCCACCTTCGCGCCCTCCGGGCCCGCCGCCAGGACGTTCGCGACCTTGCGGCTGTGCTTGTTGGTGATCACCCGCGCCAGCCCGTTCTCCGGGTCGTACGTGACGCCCACCGCCACCACGTGCGGGGTGCCGTTCGGCCGGGGGGTGGTCAGGGTGCACATGTGGTACTCGCGCCAGAAGCTGAGATACGAGTCGCCGGGGTTCCTCGGGTCAGTCGCCATGCCCGGAAACTACCTCCGCGGAGACCCTTGCCGATACCTTGAGCGGAATAGGCTCAACTTTGTGTATGTTGGATGAGGCAACACCGTCAGGCAAGGAACACAGAGCTCGCAGGAGGAGACACCGCACGTGGACGCCGAACTGACCAACAGGAGCCGGGACGCGCTGAACGCGGCGAGCAGCCGCGCCGTGTCCCAGGGGCACGCCGACCTCACCCCCGCACATGTGCTGCTGGCCCTGCTGGCAGGCACGGACAACGAGAACCTCACGGACCTGCTCGCCGCGGTCGAGGCCGACCAGGCCGCCGTGCGCTCCGGCGCGGAGCGGCTGCTCGCCGCCCTGCCCAGCGTCACCGGGTCCACGGTCGCGCCCCCGCAGCCCAGCCGCGAGCTCCTCGCGGTGATCGCCGACGCCGCCGAGCGCGCGAAGAAGCTGGGCGACGACTTCGTCTCCACCGAGCACCTGCTCATCGGCGTCGCCGCCAAGGGCGGCCGGGCCGGCGAGGTCCTCGACGGGCAGGGCGCCACCGCCGCCCGGCTCCAGGACGCCTTCGAGAAGAGCCGGGGCGCCCGCCGGGTGACCACCGCCGACCCGGAGGGCTCGTACAAGGCCCTGGAGAAGTTCGGCACCGACTTCACCGCCGCCGCCCGCGAGGGGAGGCTGGACCCGGTCATCGGCCGCGACCACGAGATCCGGCGCGTGGTGCAGGTCCTCTCCCGCCGCACCAAGAACAACCCCGTCCTCATCGGCGAGCCCGGCGTCGGCAAGACCGCCGTCGTCGAGGGCCTGGCCCAGCGGATCGTGAAGGGCGACGTGCCCGAGTCGCTGCGCGGCAAGCGGCTGGTCTCGCTCGACCTCGGCGCGATGGTCGCCGGCGCGAAGTACCGCGGCGAGTTCGAGGAGCGGCTGAAGACCGTCCTCTCCGAGATCAAGGAGAGCGACGGCCAGATCATCACCTTCATCGACGAGCTGCACACCGTCGTCGGCGCGGGCGCCGGCGGCGACTCCGCCATGGACGCCGGCAACATGCTGAAGCCGATGCTGGCCCGCGGCGAACTGCGCATGGTCGGCGCCACCACCCTCGACGAGTACCGCGAGCGGATCGAGAAGGACCCCGCCCTGGAGCGCCGCTTCCAGCAGGTCCTGGTCGCCGAGCCGAGCGTCGAGGACACCGTCGCCATCCTGCGCGGCCTCAAGGGACGCTACGAGGCCCACCACAAGGTGCAGATCAACGACTCCGCGCTGGTGGCCGCCGCGACCCTCTCCGACCGGTACATCACCTCCCGCTTCCTGCCCGACAAGGCCATCGACCTCGTCGACGAGGCCGCCAGCCGGCTCCGCATGGAGATCGACTCCTCGCCCGTCGAGATCGACGAGCTCCAGCGCTCCGTCGACCGGCTCCGGATGGAGGAGCTCGCCCTCTCCAAGGAGACCGACGAGGCCAGCCTCCAGCGCCTGGAGAAGCTGCGCCGCGACCTCGCCGACCGCGAGGAGGAGCTGCGCGGGCTCACCGCCCGCTGGGAGAAGGAGAAGCAGTCCCTCAACCGCGTCGGCGAGCTGAAGGAGCGGCTCGACGAGCTCCGCGGCCTGGCCGAGCGCGCCCAGCGCGACGGCGACTTCGACTCCGCCTCCAAGCTGCTCTACGGGGAGATCCCGACCCTGGAGCGCGAGCTGGCCGAGGCCACCGAGGCCGAGCGCGAGGCCGCCAAGGACACCATGGTCAAGGAGGAGGTCGGCCCCGACGACATCGCCGACGTCGTCGGCGCCTGGACCGGCATCCCGGCCGGCCGCCTGCTGGAGGGCGAGACGCAGAAGCTGCTGCGCATGGAGGACGAGCTCGGCCGCCGCCTGATCGGCCAGAGCGAGGCCGTCCGGGCCGTCTCCGACGCCGTGCGCCGCACCCGGGCCGGCATCGCCGACCCCGACCGGCCCACCGGCTCCTTCCTCTTCCTCGGCCCCACCGGCGTCGGCAAGACCGAGCTGGCGAAGGCCCTCGCCGACTTCCTCTTCGACGACGAGCGGGCCATGGTCCGCATCGACATGTCGGAGTACGGCGAGAAGCACTCCGTCGCCCGCCTCGTCGGCGCGCCCCCCGGCTACGTCGGCTACGAGGAGGGCGGCCAGCTCACCGAGGCCGTCCGCCGCCGCCCGTACAGCGTGGTGCTCCTGGACGAGGTGGAGAAGGCCCACCCGGAGGTCTTCGACGTCCTGCTCCAGGTCCTCGACGACGGGCGCCTCACCGACGGCCAGGGCCGCACGGTCGACTTCCGCAACACGATCCTGATCCTCACCTCCAACCTGGGCAGCCAGTACCTGGTCGACCAGGGGACCCCCGAGGACGAGAAGCGGCAGCGGGTCCTGGACGTGGTGCGGGCCAGCTTCAAGCCCGAGTTCCTGAACCGGCTCGACGAGATCGTCGTCTTCTCCGCCCTGGACCAGGACGAGCTGGGCCGCATCGCGCGGCTCCAGATCGACCGCCTGGCCCGCCGCCTCGCCGACCGCCGGCTCACCCTGGAGGTCACCCCCGAGGCCCTGGCCTGGCTCGCCCAGGAGGGCAACGACCCGGCCTACGGCGCCCGCCCGCTGCGCCGCCTGATCCAGACCGCGATCGGCGACCGGCTCGCCCGGGAGATCCTGTCCGGCGAGGTCCGCGACGGGGACACGGTCCGGGTGGACCGCTTCGAGGACGGTCTGATCGTGGGGCGGGCCTCGGTCTGAGCGGCCCCTCGGGGGCGGCCCCCGCGGCGCGGATCAGCTTGCAGCGGATACGCGCCGTGGGGGCTTGCCACGCCCCGCCCGGCATGAGGGAGGATGGCCACATCCGTACGAAGGGAAATCCCGGTGAGCATCGACCCGTCCTCGATTCCGAATTTCGGGGGACAGCCCCAGCCTCAGGCCGCAGGACCGGCGGGCCCCGTCGTTCCCGACCAGGACCTGGTGAAGCAGCTCCTCGACCAGATGGAGCTGAAGTACGTCGTCGACGACGAGGGTGACCTCGCGGCGCCGTGGGAGGAATTCCGCACGTACTTCATGTTCCGCGGCGAGGACGACCAGCAGGTCTTCTCCGTCCGCACGTTCTACGACCGTCCGCACGCCGCGGACGACCGCGCCAAGGTCCTCGACGCGATCGACGACTGGAACCGGCGCACCCTGTGGCCCAAGGTCTACACCCACCTGCACGAGGAGGAGGACGGCTCCGCCACCCTCCGTCTCATCGGTGAGGCCCAGATGCTGATCGGCACCGGCGTGTCGCTGGAGCACTTCGTGTCCTCCACCGTCAGCTGGGTCCGCGCGTCGATCGAGTTCGACAAGTGGGTCGTCGAGCAGTTCGGTCTGGAGGCCCCGGAGGGCAAGGAGTCCGGCGAGGCCGGCGAGTGAATCGCCGCTCCTGACTCCTACAGGGCCATGCGTGCCAGCGTGAGCACGTACACCCCGTAGCCGAACGAGAGCCCGGCCAGGCCCGCGACCACCAGGATCGCGGCGCGTGGCCGGGCTCTCGTCAGTGCCAGGGCCGCCGGCAGCAGCAGCGGGAAGGCCGGCAGCAGGAAGCGCGGCTTCGACTCGAAGAAGCCCGAACCGCCCACGGTGATCAGCACCAGCACGCCCGTGTAGACCAGCACCGGCAGCGGCGGGCGCTCCACCAGCGCGAGCAGCGCGAAGAGCAGCACCCCGACGCCCGTGATCACCAGCGCCATCACGAAGCCGAACTCGGTCGGGCCCTTCGCCACCATGTCCCGTACGAAGCGCAGCGCGCCCCGCCCGAAGTCGAAGCGCGAGGTCCAGCCCTCCTGCACGGCGAAGTAGCCGCCCAGCAGATCGCCCCGCCGCGCCCCCACCCACAGCACGTACGAGGCCCAGCCCACCGGTGCCAGGGCGGCGCCCGCCCAGGGCCGCCACCCCGCCCGGCCGCGCCGCCGCCACAGCTCCAGGGCGACGGCCGCGAGGACGGCGCAGGCGACCGCCACCCCGTTCGGCCGGGAGAGCCCGGCGAGCGAGGCGAGGGCGCCGGCCAGCAGCCAGCGGCGGGTCAGCAGGGCGTACAGGGCCCAGGCGGCGAAGGCGGTCATCAGCGGCTCGGTGTACGCCATGGTCAGCACCACCGCGTGCGGCAGCAACCCCCACAGGAGCACCAGCACGACGGCCGCCGGCCGCCCCGCGATCCGCTCGGTGACCAGGTAGATCCCCCAGGCCGCCGCCCCGGCCGCCAGCCAGGACAGCAGCAGCCCCGCCGTCCCGTACGCGACCGGCAGCACGCTCGCCACGGCCCGCACGAGTCCCGGGTAGAGCGGGAAGAAGGCCAGGTCCGACTGGGCGCCCCCGTCCGGCCAGAACAGGGTGCGCCCGTAGCCGTGCGCGGCGATCCGGGTGTACCAGTCCGAGTCCCAGGACTTGGCGAGCAGCGCCCGCGGCGACCGCCCCACGTGCCAGGCCCACAGCGCGAGCACCAGTGTCCCGGTGAGCCGGGCGGCCGCGAACAGCCCGAGCGCGGGCGCCGCCCGGTGCAGCGAGGCCCGCCAGCGGGGCACCCGCCGGACGGTCGGCACCGGGACGGCGGCGGACACCGGGCGGTCGAGGGTCTCGGCGGACAGGGGGCACCTCCGTGCGCGCGGGGAATCCGTTCATACCCGACAAGTCGGTTTACCGGATCAACGCCGCGGCACGGAGGGGGCGCGCGGGTCAGAAGCGGCGGATCACCCGGAGCGTGACGGTGTAGACGTCGCCCTTCTTCACGATCTTTCCGTTCTCGACGACGTTGGGCCGGCCGTCGAGGATCGACTTGCCGCCGACGTCGCCGAGGGTCGGCCCGTTCGGCGACTTGCGGCTGGAGACGAAGCGGCGCTTGCCGTACGCGTCCGGGCCGAGGTAGATGCCGACGTGGCCGCCCGGCTCGTCGGTCGTCGTGTCGGTGTCGAAGTAGACCGTGTCCCCGATGCGCAGCCCGTCGAGCGGCGGGGTCTCGCCGACCGCGCTCTCGGCGATCTTCACGCCGGGGGCGGCGACCGCCAGTTTCGAGGACGTGCGGGCCAGGCCGCTGCTGCCGGCGTCCGCCGACTCGTGGAGCATCGGCAGGCCCAGGTGGTAGCCGAAGACCATCCGGACGAAGCCCGAGCAGTCGAGGCAGCGGAAGAACTCGGGCTCCGGGTCGCGCTCCCCGAAGACGGGGAAGGACCAGGGGATCCCCAGGTACTCCTGGAAGTCGGCGCCGACCGTGCGCAGCCCGGTGGCCGGGTCGGCCTTGCTGTACTCGGACGTGCCGAGCACCTGCCGGCCGTCCCGGGTGACGGCCGGGGCGTAGGGCTGGTACATCGCGCAGTAGGCGAGGGCGTCGGGCGAGGTGTCCCCGGCCCAGGCGGTGATCCGCTGCTCCAGGGCCGTCGTCCAGGCGCCCGCGAAGGGCTCCGGGAGGACCCGTACCCAGGTGTCGTGGGTGACGAGCGGCGGGTCGGGCCAGATGGCCGTCTCGATCCGGAACGCGTCGACCCGGGCCCGCAGCGGCACGGTGGCGTTCTTGTGGGCGAGCCCCCGGACGCCGACCGCGCCGACCGGGAAGGAGGCGTCGGTGACGGTGTGCGTCCAGGCGGCCGGCTCGGTCGCGTCCTTCCAGGCCCGGGCCCGGATCAGGTCGCCGGTCCGCTCGACCCGGACCCACCACTGCTCGCCGGCGGCGTAGCCGGTGCCGACCGTGACGGCCGCGCCGAGCGTGGACGCCTGGTCCGCCAGCTCCTTCTCCAGCACGAGCTGGACCTCTCCCGCGGGGGTGAGGACCAGCCGGGCCCGGTAGTGGTTGTTCACGTCCTCGGCGCCGAAGACCAGGCCGAGCGAGACGTTGGCGCCCACCGGCCGCTTGTCGAAGGAGAACCGGGCGCGGACGTTCACATCGCCGATGGCGTAGTCGGGGAGCAGCGAGAACCGGCTGCTGTCGGCGGCGGTGAACGTGATGACGGCCTGGCCGCCCTCCACCGTGTAGTCGGCGTCGGCGCCGTTGATGTGCGACCAGCCGCCGCCGCCCGGCGACATGCCCCAGCCGCCCTTGGGCGGGACCCGGCCGAAGTCGTCCAGGACCGGCTGCTTCTGCTCGGTGAACCAGCGCTTCGGCCCGCGCACCGTCACCGTCCGCGCTCCGGTGGTGAGCGTGGCGAGCACGCCCGCGCCGTCGCTGACCTCCAGGCCGCCGGCGATCGCGCGGGTGGTCAGCGGCCCCGCCGGGTGCGGGGCGAAGTGCCAGGCGTCGGTCGGATCGGTGTGCAGCGGGCGCCGGGGGTCGGGCAGGCCGGGCAGCGGCGACGGCACCAGCGGCGGGTCGGCCGTGGGGACCGGGGCGGCGGCCGCCGGGGCCGTCGCGGCGAGCGGCAGCGCGCCGCCCGCCGCGACCCCGGCGAAGGCGAGCAGCGTCGCCCTGCGGCTGGGTGAGGACTTCGGTGTGGACATGTGCGGGTACCCCCCATGGTCATGGCGCCGTGATCGTTCGCGATCAGGGCGAGGGGGACCCTACCCGCGCACCGGGACCGTCCTCAGGCCAGCCCCTTCAGCCGGTCCACCGCCTCCTGGAGCACATCGACGCGCTTGCAGAACGCGAACCGCACGAAGGGCGCGCCCTCCTCCCGGTGGTCGTAGAAGACCGCGTTGGGGATGGCGACGACGCCCGCGCGTTCGGGCAGCGCCCGGCAGAAGGCGAAGCCGTCGGTCTCGCCGAGCGGGCGGATGTCGGTGGTGACGAAGTAGGTGCCGGCCGGCCGGTGGACGCCGAAGCCCGCGGCGGCGAGGCCCTCGCTCAGCAGGTCCCGCTTGGCCTGGAGCTCGGCGCGCAGCCCGTCGGTGTAGGCGTCGGGCAGGCGCAGCGCCTCGGCGACCGCGTACTGGAAGGGGCCGGAGGAGACGTAGGTCAGGAACTGCTTGGCGGAGCGGACGGCGCCGGTCAGCTCGGGGGTGGCGGTGATCCAGCCGACCTTCCAGCCGGTGAAGGAGTACGTCTTGCCGGCGGAGCCGATGGTGACGGTCCGCTCCCGCATGCCGGGCAGCGAGGCGATCGGCACGTGCTCGGCGCCGTCGAAGACCAGGTGCTCGTAGACCTCGTCGGTGACGACGAGCAGGTCGCGCTCCTGGGCGAGTTCGGCGATCGCGGTGAGCTCGGCGCGGCTGAGCACGGTGCCGGTGGGGTTGTGCGGGGTGTTGAGGAGGATCAGCCGGGTCCGCTCGGTGACCGCGGCCCGCAGCTCGTCCAGGTCGAGCGCGAAGGCGCCGTCGTGCGGGCGGAGGGTGACCGGCACGCGGGTGCCGCCGGCCATGGCGATGCAGGCGGCGTACGAGTCGTAGTACGGCTCCAGGGCGACGACCTCGTCGCCCGGCTCGACCAGGGCGAGCAGCGCGGCGGCGATCGCCTCGGTGGCCCCGGCGGTGACCAGGACCTCGCTGTCGGGGTCGTACTCCAGGCCGTACCGGCGCAGCTGGTGCTCGGCGATCGCCGTGCGCAGCTCGGGGACGCCGGGGCCCGGCGGGTACTGGTTGCCGTGGCCCTCGCGCAGGGCCCGGACCGCGGCCTCGCGGATCTCCTCGGGGCCGTCGGTGTCGGGGAAGCCCTGGCCCAGGTTGATCGAGCCGGTGCGGGTGGCGAGCGCGGACATCTCGGCGAAGATCGTCGTGCCGAACTCCGCGAGCCGGCGGTTGAGCAGCGGTCGTGTCATGCCCGTCATCCTCGGGTGAAGCTCTGGACTTGCTCAAGTGTGCTTTGGGCGCGGTTCGGGCCGGGAATCCCCCTCGCACGCCGGGAAACGGCGCACGACAACGGCACACCAGTACGGGGGACGACATGGAAGCGTTTCTGATCGTGGCCTTCGCGATCGTGGTCATCGGCTTCACCTCGGCGGTGAAGGGGAGCGGGTCGAACAGGCGGCGCCGGCGCCGGCGCGGCGGCTGGTCGAGCGGGGGCAGCGGCGGCGGCTGCGGCACCGGTTCCTCCTGCGGCTCCTCGTCCTCCTGCGGGTCGTCCTGTGGCGGGGGCGGCGGCGGTGGCTGCGGCGGCGGGAGCTGACGCGCGCAACGGCGGTCGTACGCGCTTCCGTTGGGCATGTGTGGGAACCACGCGATCGATTCCGACTGAACAGTTGAACCGAGGGGCCCCCGAGGGGATGGAAACCACGCCAAGTTGGGTAAAAACGCTGTGAGCTGCCCGCGGTTCATGATTCCCTCGCTGTTGAGAACATCCAGCCCTCGGACCGTGTGTGGACCCGAGCCGGCGATCCCCACTCCCGGTCGAAGCCCTTCGCCGGGACGCCCCCCGGCCCACCCGTCAAACCGTGTTTGCGGAGCCGACCCATGCTCACGACCCTGAAGACCTCCTACACCGACACGCGCGCGGCCGACCTGGCCTGGGCGCTGGGGCGCGACCCGCTGCCCGCGCTCGCCGTGCTCGACCTCGAACTATCCGGCGCGAAGCTGCAGTTGCGGCTGCTCGGCGCCTCCCACCAGGTGCTCCTGGAGGAGGCGGAACGCAACTGCTCGGAGACCGTCGCCTGCATGCCCGGCAGCAGCACGCCACTGCCGCTGGGGGTGTCCAAGCGGGTGGGCGAGTGGGAGTACGAGTTCGCGGCGCGCGTCGAGACCCTGACGCAGGGCTCGTTCGCGGGCCGCGCGCAGGAGTTGCTCGCGCTCGTCGCCGACCACCCCCACGGCCTCGCGGGGACCTTCCCCGGCTCGCCGCACGCCTTCACGGCGATGCTGGCGCAGCGCCACGAGGGCCAGGTGCGCTGGCGCACCTGGCACGCGTACCCGCAGGAAGGGCAGTTGGTGGTCACCAGAACCCGGATCGGCGCCCGTATGCCCGCGATGCTCTGATGCGAAGCCCGCGACACTCCGATGCGCCGTCCGTTCACCCCGGATGCACTCGTGTGGGTGACAAGTGGCAACGGATCCGTGACGTAGCGTTACGGGCATGATCGACCCGCCCGTGACCGCGCCCCCGCCACCCCAGCGGGCGGTGCGGTTGCCGCCGGAACGGCCGCGGGCGGTGCGGTACCCGGTCCTGGCGGTGGTGTTCGTGTGCGCCGCCTGCGGTCTGGTGTACGAGCTGGAACTGGTGGCGCTCGCCTCCTACTTGATCGGCGACTCGGTCACCCAGGCGTCCGTCGTGCTCTCCGTCATGGTCTTCGCGATGGGTGTCGGCTCCCTGCTCGCCAAGCGGCTGCGCTGCCGTGCCGCGGTCGGCTTCGGCCTGGTCGAGTGCGGCCTCGCGCTGATCGGCGGCTGCTCGGCCATGGTGCTGTACGCGGCCTTCGCCTGGCTGGGCGAGGCGCGGTACGTCCTGGTGGCGTTCTCGCTGGCCATCGGGGTGCTGATCGGGGCGGAGATCCCGCTCCTGATGTCGCTGATCCAGCGGGGTGCCCGGCGGGAGCAGGACGCCGCAGGCACGGTCGCCGACCTCTTCGCCGCCGACTACGTCGGCGCCCTGGTCGGCGGCCTGGCCTTCCCGTTCCTCCTCCTGCCCTGGCTCGGCCAGCTCACCGGAGCCCTCGTCACCGGCGCGGTCAACGCGGTGGCGGGCGGCGCCCTCGTGCTCTGGCTGTTCCGCCGCGACCTGACCCCCCGCTCCCGGTGGCTGCTCGTCGGCGCCAACCTCGCCGTGCTCGCCGTCCTCGGCACGGCGACCGCCCTCGCGGACGACTTCGAGCAGGCCGCGCGCCGCGCCGTCTACGGCCCCGACGTACGGGTCGCCGTCCGCACCTCGCTCCAGGAGGTGGTGGTGACCGGCGGCCACGGCGGCCCGCCCGACCTCTTCCTCGACGGCCGCCTGCGGGTCGGCGGCCGGGACGAGTACCGCTACCACGAGGCCCTGGTGCACCCGGCGATGAACGGGCCCCGCGCCCGCGTGCTGATCCTCGGCGGCGGCGACGGACTGGCCGCCCGCGAGGTGCTGCGCTACGCCGACGTCCGCGCGGTCACGGTCGTCGAGCTCGACCCCGGAGTGGTCCACCTGGTCCGCACCGACCCCGAACTGGCCGCGCTCAACGGGCAGGCCTTCCGGGACCCGCGCGTCACCGTCGTCTACGGCGACGCCTTCCGCCTGCTGCGGCCGCCCGGGCCCGTGCAGGAACGGTACGACGTGGTGATCTCCGACCTGCCCGACCCCGGCCTCACCGCCGGCGCCAAGCTCTACTCGGCGGAGTTCTACGGCCTCGTCGCCGCCCGGCTGGCCGACGGCGGCCGCCTGGTCGTCCACGCCGGCTCGGCGGCCGCCCGCCCCCGCACCTACTGGACCGTCGACGCGACCCTCCGCGCCGCGGGCTTCGCCACCCGTCCGTACGCGGCCGCGGCTCCGCCCGCCCGGGCGACGCGGACCGCCGGCCCGCCCCCGGCCGGCCCCGCGAGCCCCTGGGGCTACCTGCTGGCCGCCAGGACCCCCCACCGCCCGCTCCTCGCCCTGTCCCCGACCGCGCCCCGCCTCCGCTCCCTCACCCCCGGCTCGCTGACGACCGCGGAGACCCGCATCGAGCGCACCCGCACGGCCGAGCGGACCGGCCTCCCGCCGTCGACCCTCGTGCACCCGCGCTACTGAGCACGGCCCGAAGCCGCCCCGGCCCCCGGTGGGACGCAAACAGGCGACGGGCGGCCCGCGCCTGAGTAGGCTCGGCTCCCATGGAGCATGAGGTGTTCGTCCCGGTCCCGGCCGAGGTCCTGCGCGCCACGCTGACGGACCCGGCGCGGGTCGCGCGCTGCGTCCCCGGCCTCCAGCAGGACGCCGAAACGGACGCGGACCCGCTCGCCGGGCGCCTCAAGGTCCGGGTCGGCGGCAACACCATCACCTACCGCGGCGCCCTGCGCCTCACCGCACGCGACGGCGGCGCCTTCGCCGTCGAGGGCGAGGGCAGCGAGGTCCGCGGCAAGGGCTCCGCGGCCCTGGAGCTGACCCTCACGCTCACCCCGGTGGCCGAGGGCACCACGCTCACCTTCACCGGCCGGGTCAAGGCGGCCGGCCGGCTGGCCGAGGCCGACCCCGAGGCCCGCGGCGCGGCGGGCGCCCGGCTGCTCGACCGTTTCGCGGAGGCGCTGGTGGCCGTGGCCGACGTGGAGGCGGAGCTGGCCGCCGAGACCGACACGGACGACGACGGGGTGGACGACGGCGCGGAGGAACCCCCGCCCGCGGACACCCTCGACGCGCTGGACGCCCTCGACATCACGGAGGCGCTGGAAGGCGGCGCCGCCCGCACCGACGCCGACCCCCTGGCCCCGCCCGCCGCGGAGGCCGCCCACGCCCGCCGCACGATGATCGGCCGCAGCGCGGAGGAGGTCGACCACGCCCCGCCGCGCGGCCGCTACGCCCCGGTCCCGGCCCCCGAGACCTCCAGCGCCACCGCCACGCTGCGCTGGATCGCCCCCGCCGCCGCACTGGCGATCGCCTCCGCGGTCGTCGTCGGCCGGGCCTGGCGGCGGCGCCGCTGACGCCGCGTCGGGCCAGGCCATAAGGTCGTGACGTGAGCACTCTGACGCGACTGACGGCCGGCGACGCCGAGTTGACCATCGACCCCGAGCACGGCTGCCGCATCGACGGCCTCCGCATCGGAGGCACCGAACTGCTGCTCCAGGGAGCGCACTACGGGGCCTTCGTGATGGCACCCTGGGCGGGCCGCACCGCGAACGGGCGCTTCCGCAACGGCGGCACCGTCCACCAGCTCCCCGTCAGCGAGCACGCCGCCCCGCACGCCCTGCACGGCACCGTCCGCGACGTCCCGTGGAAGACCGCCCACGTCACGGAGACCACCGCGGCCTTCACCACCGAGCTCGCCGAGCCCTGGCCGTACGCCGGCCGGGTCACCCAGACCTTCGAGCTGACCGAGGACTCCCTCACCCTCCAGCTCGGCATCGAGACCCTGACGGACTCCTTCCCCGCGCAGGTCGGCTGGCACCCCTGGTTCCACCGCACGCTCGGCGGCCGAGAGGTGGAGCTCGACTTCACCCCCGGCTGGCAGGAGGAGCGCGGCGAGGACCACCTCCCCACCGGCCGCCGCATCGCGCCGACGCCCCGGCCCTGGGACGACTGCTTCGGGATGCCCGGGGGCGTCGACATCACCCTCACCTGGCCGGAGCAGCTGGAGCTGCGCCTGACCAGCCGGGCCGAGTGGCTGGTGATCTACGACGAGCCGGCGGACGCGGTCTGCGTCGAGCCCCAGTCCGGCCCCCCGAACGGCCTCAACACCGACCCGCGGCTGGTCACCCCGATCGACCCCCTGGAGCTCGCGACCACCTGGCGCTGGCGTCGCCTCTGAGCGAGCGGCTTTAAGCTCGTCAGCATGACTGACGTACGCGCTGAGCTGCTCCAGCAGATCAAGGACAAGGCCGTGGTGCACGGCAAGGTGACCCTCTCCTCGGGTCGTGAGGCCGACTACTACATCGACCTGCGCCGGATCACCCTGGACGGCGAGGCCGCGCCGCTGGTCGGCCAGGTCATGCTCGACCTGACCGCGGAGCTGGACTTCGACTGCGTGGGCGGTCTGACCCTGGGCGCCGACCCGGTGGCCACCTCGATGCTGCACGCCTCGGCCGCGCGCGGCGCGCGCCTGGACGCGTTCGTCGTGCGGAAGGCCCAGAAGGCCCACGGCATGCAGCGCCGCATCGAGGGCACCGAGGTCAAGGGCCGTCGCTGCCTGGTGGTGGAGGACACCTCCACCACGGGCGGCTCGCCGCTGACCGCCGTCGAGGCGGTCCGTGAGGCGGGCGGCGAGGTCGTCGCCGTGGCGACCATCGTGGACCGGGGCGCGGCCGACGCGATCGCCGGGGCCGGGCTGACGTACCTCACCGGCTACCAGCTCTCGGATCTCGGACTGGCCTAACCGCCGTCAAGTCGTGACTTAGGTCCCGGGACCCCCGGAGATACGGTCCTGACCTGCAGTTTTATCCAAAGGCGGGGTGTTTCACGTGAAACACCCCGCCTTTGTGTCCGTACGGCCCGTGGGAGCCCGCACAGGAGTCTGGAAAGATGGACGGCGACGATGACGTCGCCCCCAGGTCAGGGCCTAGCAACGCACACACCCGCACATCACAAGGAGCGGACGAATGCCCATCGCAACCCCCGAGGTCTACAACGAGATGCTCGACCGGGCGAAGGCAGGCAAGTTCGCCTACCCGGCCATCAACGTGACCTCGTCCCAGACCCTCCACGCCGCCCTGCGCGGCTTCGCGGAGGCCGAGAGCGACGGCATCATCCAGATCTCGACCGGTGGCGCCGAGTTCCTGGGCGGCCAGTACAACAAGGACATGGTCACGGGCGCCGTCGCCCTGGCCGAGTTCGCGCACATCGTCGCCGCGAAGTACGACATCACGGTCGCGCTGCACACCGACCACTGCCCGAAGGACAAGCTGGACGGCTACGTCCGCCCGCTGCTCGACATCTCCGCCGAGCGCGTGGCCCGCGGCCTGAACCCGCTCTTCCAGTCGCACATGTGGGACGGCTCCGCCGAGACCCTCGCCGACAACCTGGCCATCGGCCAGGAGCTGCTGGCGAAGGCCGTTGCCGCCAAGATCATCCTTGAGGTCGAGATCACCCCGACCGGTGGCGAGGAGGACGGCGTCACCCACGAGATCAACGACGAGCTGTACACCACCGTCGACGACGCCATCCGCACCGCCGAGGCCCTCGGCCTGGGCGAGAAGGGCCGCTACCTGCTGGCCGCGTCCTTCGGCAACGTCCACGGCGTCTACAAGCCGGGCAACGTCGTGCTCCGCCCCGAGCTGCTCAAGGACCTGCAGGCGGGCGTCTCCGAGAAGTACGGCAAGGCCTCCCCGTTCGACTTCGTCTTCCACGGCGGCTCCGGCTCCACCGCCGAGGAGATCGCCACCGCGCTGGAGAACGGCGTCGTGAAGATGAACCTCGACACCGACACCCAGTACGCCTTCACCCGCCCGGTCGTGGACCACATGTTCCGCAACTACGACGGTGTCCTGAAGGTCGACGGCGAGGTCGGCAAGAAGAACACCTACGACCCGCGCACCTGGGGCAAGCTGGCCGAGGCCGGCATGGCCGCCCGCGTCGGCGAGGCCTGTGTCGCGCTGCGCTCGGCCGGCACCAAGCTGAAGTAGGCACCACGCCGCAGCAGTCAGGCAGTCCACGAGGGCCCGGCACCGTTCCGACGGGGCCGGGCCCCTCGTCGTATCCGGAAAAGAGGCAGGGTGTCCGAGTTCGACTTCGACCGGGAGATAGACCGGCGCGGGACCTGGTCCGTGCAGTGGGACGGCATAGCGGACCGCTTCGGCGACCCCGACCTGCTGCCCTTCACCATCTCCGACATGGACTTCGCCTCCCCGCCGGCCGTCCTCGACGCCCTGCGCGAGCGGGTCGGCCACGGCGTCTTCGGCTACACCGACTGGCGGCTCGGCGCGTTCCGGGAGGCCGTCCGGGACTGGTACGCGGAGCGGTACGGGACCGTCGTCGACCCCGAGGCGATGGTCTACGCGCCCTCGGTGCTCAACCAGCTCTCCCAGCTGCTGCGGATGTGGACCGGGCCCGGTGACGGCGTCGTCGTCCACACCCCCACCTACGACGGCTTCCGCAAGGCCGTCACCGGTCTCGGGCGCGAGCTGCGCGGGGTGCCGCTCGACGACCCGGAGGCCCTGGAGCGCGAGCTGGCCCGGCCCGACAGCCGGATGCTGCTGCTCTGCTCCCCGCACAACCCGACCGGCCGGGTGTGGACGGCGGCCGAGCTCAAGGAGTTCGCACGGCTCGCCGAGCGGTACGAGGTCGCCGTCGTCAGCGACGAGATCCACGCCGACCTGACCGCCGACGGCCACCGCCACGTGCCGTGGGCGGCCGTCGCGGAGCCGGGCCGGGGCCGTCGCTGGGCGATGGTCACCTCCGGAACGAAGGCCTTCAACTTCCCCGCGCTCTCGGGCTCCTACGGCTTTCTCGGCGACCCGGACGAGCGGGTCGCGTTCGTCCGCCGCATGGAGACGGGCGAGGGCCTGGCCTCCCCGGCGGTGCTCTCCCTCACCGCCCACATCGCCGCCTACCGCCACGGCGCGCCCTGGCTGGACGCGCTGCGCGGCTATGTCGCCGGGACGATGCGCCTGGTGGAGGAGCGGATCGCCGAGGGCCTTCCGGGCGTCGTCTGGTCCCCGCCGCAGGCCGGCTACCTCGCCTGGATCGACCTGCGTCCGCTGGGCATCGACGAGTCCGCGCTCCAGGAGGAGCTGGTCACCGTCGAGCGGGTCGCCATCATGCCGGGCGGGGTCTACGGCACCCCCGGCTTCGTCCGGCTCAACGTCGGCTGCCCCCGGGCCAAGGCCGAGCGGGGGGTGGACGCGCTCGTACGGGCGGCGACGCGGCTGCGCGGCTGAAAGGGGCGACAAGTCGACATTCGGTGAAGTTGAGCGCTTGACGGATACCGGGAGGCGCGCTGTCGGGGGCGTGATCTAGGCTGCGGATCACCGTGCCCCGTTTCTGGGGGCCGGAGGCCATTTTTGGGGGGTCTCTTCATCGTGCGTAAGCGCACTCTCTCGGCCGCGACGTCGCTCGCGGTCCTCTTCAGCTCCGCGGCACTGGTCGCGGGTACGGCGGGTTCGGCGGCTGCGGACAGCAGCGTGCTCCTGCCGGTGTCGTCCGTGGGCGACCTCGTGGTGGACGGCGTCCACCAGAAGATCTTCATCAGCGACCCTGCCTACGGCAAGGTCGTCGCGACCGACTACGCGGGCCGCGTGCTCGCGACCGTGACCGGTCTGCCGGGCGTCACCGGCCTCGCGCTCTCCGCGGACGGCGCGAGCCTGTACGCCGCGGTCCCGGGCGCCGACTCCGTCGTCGCCGTGGACACCACGACCGTCACCGAGACGGCCCGTTACGCGACGGGTGACAAGACCGACCCGAAGCACCTCGCGCTCGCGGGCGGCAAGATCTGGTTCGGCTACGAGCCGACCGGCACCGACCACGGCGACATCGGCTCGCTCGACCTCTCGGGCACCGACCCGGTCGTGAAGCTCGCCCAGGACGACGAGACGAACTACTCGGGCGCCCCGAGGCTCGTCGCCTCGCCCGGCAACCCGAACACGATCGCCGCGGCGTCCTCGTACTACAACCGCTTCAAGGTCGCCACGTACGACGTGACCTCGGGCACGGCGAACCGCACCGCGCGCAACGACAGCACGCTGTCCGGCGTCACCAACGACCTGGCGTTCACGCCTGACGGCACCCGTCTGGTGACGGCCAACGCCGGCAACGTGCACCACGTGTGGCAGACCTCGGACCTCACCGAGGTCGACACCCTCCCGAGCGACTACCACGGCGCGGCCGTGGCGATCGCCCCGGACGGCACCGTCGCGGCGGGCTCCGACTCGTCGTACGGCAAGGACGTCTTCGTCTACAAGCCGGCCACCAAGACCGCGGTCCGCACGTACGACTTCCCGAGCACCGGGTCCAGCAGCGGCGGGGACGACCTCGCCGACGGCGGTCTCGCCTGGGAGCCGAACGGCAGCCGTCTGTTCGCGGTGACGAACAACTACAACGGCATGGTCCGCCTGCACGTCCTGGACGAGCCGACCAAGTCCGCCCCGGCGGTCACCGTGCGGGTCCCGGCCACCGCTCCGGTGCAGAAGGCGCTGACGGTCAGCGGCTCGGTCGCGGCCACCCTGGCGCTGCCGGCCGGGACCCCGCTCGCGGTGACCCGCTTCGACGTGGAGAACCCGGCCGGCAAGTCCCTCGGCACCAAGCCGCTCGGGGCGAACGGCGCGTTCTCCTTCACCGACACCCCGGCCGTCGCCGGCAACGTCACCTACAAGGTGGCGTACGCGGGCGACGCGCAGCACTCGGCGGCGTCCGGTACCGCGCTGGTCAAGGTCTCGCACAACAAGACCTCGATCACGCTCGACAAGAACAAGAGCATCCACAACTACGCGACCACGGTCACGTACACGGCCACCCTCGGCCCGACCTACAAGAACCGCGTCGTGGAGATCTGGGCCGACCCGTGGGGCTACGAGCCCAAGCGCCTGCTCAAGCGGGGCACGGTCAACGCGCAGGGCAAGCTCTCCGCGTCCATGTGGATGTCCCGCGACACCACGGTGACCGCGGTCTTCGCCGGTGACGCGCGCAACGGCTGGGCGCAGGCGGTGTCGGGCGTCTACACCCGTGCCGGCGTGTCCACCACGCTCTCGCGCCACTACAAGTGGACGAAGATCGGCAACGTCAACTACCAGACGTACCGGACGTCGAACTACGTGCTGATCACCACCTGGCACAACGCGTACCCGAACCGCCTGACCCGCAACGACGCCCAGATGTGGATCCAGGGCGCCTGGCGCGACCTCGGTCCGGAGTGGTTCGCGCTCGACCGGTACGGCAAGGCGTACGTGCGCTTCCAGGGCGACCCGGTCCTGGCCGGCTACAAGTTCCGCGTCCGCTCGTCGTACATCGACGGCGCCTCGGGCGACAACGTGAACAGCACGGTCTACGGGCCGTGGAAGTACTTCAACTTCACTCGCTGAGTGCGTTGAGCTCGCAGGGGCCCCGTCCACCGTTCCGGTGGGCGGGGTTCCCGCGTTCGCGGGACCATGCAGGCATGGACATCCGGCTCGCCTCGGGCACGGGGCGCTGGATCGTGTTCACCACGGTCCTCGGCTCGGGCATGGCGCTGCTCGACTCCACCGTCGTCAACGTCGCCCTGCCCCACATCGGCGAGGACCTGGGCGCCGACATCGCCGACCTGCAGTGGACCGTCAACGCCTACATGCTGACCCTCGCCGGGCTCATCCTGCTCGGCGGCTCGCTCGGCGACCGGTACGGGCGGCGCCGGATCTTCGTGATCGGCGTGGTCTGGTTCGCGGTGGCCTCGCTGCTGTGCGGGCTGGCCCCGAACGCGGGCGTCCTCATCGCGGCGCGGGCCCTCCAGGGCGTCGGCGGGGCGCTGCTCACCCCCGGCTCGCTGGCGCTGATCCAGGCAAGTTTCCACGAGGACGACCGGGCCAAGGCGGTCGGGCTCTGGTCCGGCTTCGGCGGGGTGGGGGCCGCGGTCGGGCCCTTCGTGGGCGGCTGGCTGGTCGACGGGCCCGGCTGGCGCTGGGTCTTCTTCCTGAACGTGCCGCTCGCGCTGGTCTGCGTGCCGGTGGCGCTGCGGCACGTGCCGGAGTCGCGCGACGAGACCGCCCACGGGCGCTTCGACGTGCTCGGGGCGGTGCTGGGAGCGGCGGGGCTCGCCCTCGTGACGTACGCGCTGATCGCGCAGGTGTGGTGGGCGGGCGCGGCCGGGGCCGTGCTGGGCGGCGCGTTCGTGGGCGTGGAGCGCAGGCGGGGCGAGGACGCGATGGCGCCGCCCTCGGTGTTCCGGTCCCGGCTCTTCACCGCGGTCAACCTGGTCACCCTGTGCGTGTACGGGGCGTTCGGCGGGTTCTTCTTCCTGGCCGCGCTCCAGCTCCAGGTGGTCTCCGGCTACTCGGCGCTCGCCGCCGGCACGGCCATGCTGCCGACCACGGTCCTGATGCTGCTGGGCTCCGCCAAGTCCGGCGAGCTCGGCGAGCGCACCGGGCCGCGGCTGCCGCTCACCGTGGGGCCGCTGCTGTGCGCGGCCGGGATGCTGCTGATGCTGCGGGTCGGGGAGGACGTCTCGTACCTGACGGACGTGCTGCCCGCGATGCTCGTCCTCGGGCTCGGCATGACCACGCTGGTCGCCCCGCTGACGGCCACCGTGCTGGCCTCGGTGCCGGTGACCCGGGCGGGGCTGGCCAGCGGCATCAACAACGCGGCGGCACGGGCCGCCGGGCTGCTCGCGGTGGCCGCGCTGCCCGCGCTGACGGGGATGAGCCCGGAGGCGTACCGCTCGGCGGAGGAGTTCGGCGCCACCTTCCGCACCGCGATGCCGCTGCTCGCCGGGCTGCTGGCGGCGGGGGCCGTCCTGGCCTGGGTCCTCGTGCGTCCGCCGCCGCGGCTGAGCTGCCACCCCGAGTGCCGGTACCACTGCGCGATGGCCTCGCCGCCGCTGGATCCGGGGGAGGAGGTCTGATCACCGGGGAGGGGGCGCCTGATCACCAGGGGCGGTGCGAAGGCCTGAAGCCGGTGGTGCGGCGGGGGCCGGGGGCCGGGGGCTCCGCGGGGGCAGGGGTGTCCGGACTGCGACCTTCACCTCGCTTCGCTCGTTACGGGCGCCGCCACGTCCGGACACCCCTGCCCCCGCTCCGCCCCCGGCCCCCTCGCGCCCGTCGGCCGCTGACTCCCGGGCGTGGTTCCTGAGGCAGACTGGGGCGCATGGCCATCCACGAGAACCTGCTGGGGGGACCGGCCCCCACCCACCTGCCCGACGACCCGGAGCCGCGCGAGCTGCTGGCCGGCGGGGCCGCTCCGGCGGACGTCGCCGCGAAGTACCCGACCTCCTCGCTCGCCTGGGCGCAGCTCGCCGACGACGCGTACGAGCGCGGCAACGTCATCGAGTCGTACGCCTACGCCCGTACCGGCTACCACCGCGGGCTGGACGCGCTGCGCCGCAACGGCTGGAAGGGCCACGGTCCGGTGCCGTGGGAGCACGAGCCGAACCGCGGCTTCCTGCGCGCCCTGCACGCCCTGGCCCGCGCGGCCGGCGACATCGGCGAGAAGGAGGAGCACGAGCGCTGCGCCACCTTCCTGCGGGACTCCTCGCAGACCGCGGCCGACACCCTGGGCTGAGGCCCCCGGGCCGGGATCTCCCCCTCCGCTCGCGGGACGGGGGAGATCCGGCCGTCGTGCCCGATGTGTTCGGGCGTGTTCGAAGGGTCGGTAGCATCCTCCGGACCGCAGGAGCCGGCGGCCGGTGCGGAGGCCCCCCACGTCCTTCTCCCCCCGTCCCGGCCCACGCACGGGGAGAAGGCTGTCTTGGGCAAGCGCGTCGCCTCGCGGAGCCGTCCGCGGAACGGACGGGGGGTGCGGCTTCCCGTGCTCCTGCTCGTCCTCGTGTCGCTCTGCGGGGGTGTCGCCCTCGCCCGTTACGGCGGTGAGCGGGGGAGCCGTACCGGCTCCGCGGCTCCGGGGGCCGGGACCGCCACGGGCCGTGCGACCGCCGCGCCGCCTCCGGCCACGGTGAGGCCCGGGCCCACCCGCACCCCCGAGGCCGCCTCCGGGAAGCGGTCCGTGCCGCGGTCCGGGACCGGGACCTTCACCGTCGCGCGGGCCTCCGGTGCCGCCGTCGGCAGCGGGGGGTCCCTGCGGCGTTACCGCGTGGAGGTCGAGGACGGCGTCGCCGTCTCCGCGCGCGCCGCCGCCGCCGAGATCCAGCGGATCCTCGCGCACCCGCGCGGCTGGGCGGCGCACGGACGTGGCCGGTTCCAGCTGGTCTCCGAGGACGCCGACTTCGTCATCCGGATCGCCACCCCGGACACCGCCGACCGGCTCTGCCGGGAGAACGGCATGGACACGCACGGGGAGCTGAACTGCGAGACCACCGCCGGTGTCGTGGTCAATCTGCGGCGGTGGGTGCTCGGGTCCCCGACCTTCGCGGGCGAGGCCGCCGAGTACCGGCATCTGATCATCAACCACGAGGTCGGTCACGAGATCGGCCTCCGGAACCACCTCGGCTGCCCGGGACCGGGCAGGCCGGCCCCCGTGATGATGCAGCAGATCAAGGGGCTGAACGGCTGCCGATCGAACGCGTTTCCGTATGACGAAGAGGGGATCTACATCTCCGGGCCGATCGTGTCATGATGCGCGTGGGAGCCCGTGCGACGAAGCGCGCCTCCCGAGGGGACCGGGGCTCCCGTGCCGGAAGGCGACGAGCGGACCGCTACCCGGTAGTACGTATCGAGGAGACAGAAATGTCCACCTTCCCCGATGCCGGAGCCGGTTCGGTCGCCGATGCGCCGAATCTCGACTTCGCGGGCACCACGCCGTACGAGGACTACGTCCAGGCGGACGTCCTCACCCACCTCCAGCACCTGCGCTCCGACGACCCGGGCGAGATGGTCTTCCTGGTCACCACCCAGGTCATGGAGCTGTGGTTCACCGTGATCGTCCACGAGTGGGAGACCGCGAGCCGGGCTCTGCGCGAG
This sequence comes from Streptomyces showdoensis, assembly GCF_039535475.1. Classification (NCBI taxonomy): domain Bacteria; kingdom Bacillati; phylum Actinomycetota; class Actinomycetes; order Kitasatosporales; family Streptomycetaceae; genus Streptomyces; species Streptomyces showdoensis. Next base: position 1,883,056 of record NZ_BAAAXG010000026.1, read on the forward strand.
GACGACCTGGCCGTCGCGAGGGACGCGCTCAAGCGGTCCGTGCGCGAGCTGGAGGCGCTGAACCACTCCTGGCGGCCGCTCGCCCAGCTCACCCCCGCCCAGTTCAACGCCTACCGCGGCGCGCTCGGCGAGGGCTCCGGCTTCCAGTCGGCGATGTACCGGCGGATGGAGTTCCTGCTCGGCGAGAAGGCGGCCTCCATGCTGGTGCCGCACCGGGGCGCGCCCCGGGTCCACGCCGAGCTGGAGAAGGCGCTCCAGGAGCCCAGCCTGTACGACGAGACGCTGCGGCTGCTCGCCCGGCGCGGCCTGCCCGTCCCGGCCGAGGTCCTCGGCCGCGACCTGGCGCTGCGCTACGAGCCGCACCCCGAGGTCGAGCGGATCTGGGCCGGGATCTACGCCGACCCCGACCAGAACGGCGAACTCGTGCGGCTCGGCGAGGCGTTGAGCGACGTCGCCGAGCTGGTGTGGCGCTGGCGCAACGACCACCTGGTGGCGACCCGGCGCGCGATGGGCGCCAAGACCGGCACCGGCGGCTCGGCCGGGGTGGCCTGGCTGGAGAAGCGGGCGCAGAAGAACGTGTTCCCCGAGCTGTGGACGGCGCGCAGCCATGTCTGACACCTACGCGCGTCGGGCCGCCGAGCTCGACCGGGCCGACGGACTCGGCGTGCACCGGAAGAAGTTCGTGCTCGACGAGGGCGTCTACCTGGACGGCAACTCGCTCGGCGCCCTGCCCGCCCACGTGCCCGCCCGGATGGCCGACGTCCTCGCCCGCGAGTGGGGCGAGCTGCGCATCCGTTCCTGGGACGAGTCCGGCTGGTGGACCGCGCCCGAGCGGATCGGCGACCGGATCGCCCCGCTCGTCGGCGCCGCGCCCGGACGGATCGTGGTCGGCGACTCGACCAGCGTGAACGTCTTCAAGGCGGTCGTCGCGGCGGCCCGGCTGGCCGGGGAGGGACGCGACGAGATCCTCGTCGACGCGACGACCTTTCCCACGGACGGGTACATCGCGGCGTCCGCGGCGCGCCTGACCGGTCACCGGATCGTGCCCCTCGACCCGGCGGAGATGGCCGCCGCGGCCGGCCCCCGGACCGCCCTCGCCCTGGTCAACCACGTCGACTACCGCACCGGACGGCTCCAGGACCTGCCCGGGCTCACCGCCGCCCTCCACGCGGCGGGCGCGCTGGCCGTCTGGGACCTGTGCCACAGCGCGGGCGCCCTGCCGGTCGGGCTGGACGAGCACGGGGTCGACCTGGCCGTCGGCTGCACCTACAAGTACCTGAACGGCGGCCCCGGTTCGCCCGCGTACCTGTACGTCGCCGAGCGCCACCAGGCGGCCTTCGACTCGCCGCTGCCCGGCTGGAACTCGCACGCCGACCCGTTCGGGATGACCCCGGGCTACCAGGCCGCCGACGGCGCGCTGCGGGGCCGGGTCGGCACGCCCGACATCCTGTCCACGCTCGCCCTGGAATCGGCGCTCGACGTCTGGGACGGGGTCGCGATCGAGGACGTACGGGCCAAGTCCCTCGCCCTCACGGACTTCTTCCTGGAGTGCGTCGAGGCGTACGTCCCCGCGGGGCGGGTCGTCTCGGTGACGCCCGAGGCGCACGGGGAACGGGGCAGCCAGGTCGCGCTGCGCTGCGCCGAGGCGCCCGCGGTGATGGCGGAGCTGATCCGGCGCGGAGTCGTCGGCGACCTGCGCCGCCCGGACATCCTCCGCTTCGGCTTCACCCCGCTGTACGTCGGCTTCGCGGACGCGGAGCGGGCGGCCCGGGTGCTCGCGGAGGTCCTGGCGGACGTCCCCGCACACCTGCCTCCGGCACAGGTCTGATGATCGCCTGATCTGCGGGTGCCGGACTCCTGGTACCGTCCCCGCAGGTCAGGCCAATTCGGCCTCGTATCCGAGAGGTTGGAAGCAGCATGCCGGACCCCGCCGCGCGCGACGCCGCCGAAGAGGCATCGGCCTTCTCGCACCCGGCCGTCCCCCCGGACGCCTCCGCCGCGTACGGTGCGCACCCCGAGCAGGTCGTCGACTTCTACGCCCCGCGCGACGGCCGCCGGAGCGCCCCGCTGGTGGTCGCCCTGCACGGCGGCGCCTGGCGGGCCCCCTACGACCGGCGGCACCTGACGCCCTTCACGGACTTCCTGGCCCGCCGCGGTTTCGCGGTGGCCAACGTCGAGTACCGGCGGGGGAACGGGGGCCTGGTGGCCGGGCGCTGGCCGGACACCTTCGACGACGTGGCCGCGGCGCTCGACGCCGTCCCGGACCTGGCCGCCGAGGCCCTGCCGGCGGCCGACCCGCGCCGCATCGTGCTGACCGGCCACTCGGCCGGCGGCCACCTGGCGCTGTGGGCCGCGGCCCGGCACGTCCTGCCCGCCGGCTCCCCGTGGCGCCTGCCGGCCCCGCCGGCCCTGCGCGGGGTGGTGGCCCTGGCCCCGATCGCGCACTTCGGGAGCGCGGTGGAGCTGGCGGTGTGCGGCGGCGCCGTCGGCCAACTCCTGGGCGAGGAAGCAGAGTTCTCCGCGCGTGCCGCGCACGCCGACCCTTCGCTGCTCCTCCCGACCGGCATCGCCACCACCGTCGTCCAGGGGCGCGAGGACATCGTCGTCCCGCCCGCCGTCGCCGAGGCCTACGTCGACGCGGCGGCCAGGGCGGGCGAGACGGTCGGCTTCACGCTGCTCGAGGACGCGGGCCACTTCCCGCTGATCGACCCGTCGGCGGACGCCTGCGCGGTGGTGGCCGAGGAGATCGCCCAGCTCGCCTGGTAGCCCCCGGGGCCGCCGTAGTCCTCAAGGCGGACCTGCCAGGATCCGTATCCAGCGGGACGCCCGCCGGGCGGCCCCGCCCGTACGGTGTTCGTGTGACTTCGACGACCCGGACCTCCGAAACGAGCGGCAGCCCCGAGCTCCGCCTGACGATGAAGGCGCTCGGCGGTCTGCGGGCGGACCTTCTCGACGACGCCAACGCCTACCGCCCGCTGCCCCGCATGAACGTGGAGCGCGGCCTGACCCGCTTCCTGCCGGAGCGGATACGGATCTACGCCGGCCTGCTGCCGCACGCCCTGGTCATCGGCCTCGCCGTGATCGTGTTCGGCATCGGCTACACGACCGGCGGCCACTACGGCCTGCGGGGACTGCTCTTCGCCGGCTTCCCCGCCGCGACGGTGCTGCTCACCCTCGTGCGGCCGGTCTTCGCCTTCTGGGTGTCGCTCGTCTCGACCCCGTTCCTCGCGTACGTCGGGTTCTCGGGCATGTGGCCCTGGGAGCCGAACTCGCTCGCCGGCCACCTGGTCGTCCTCACCATCGTGGCCCTGCGCACCCGCCCCCGCACCGCCGCCTGGATGTGGCTGATCACCGCCGGCTACGCCTTCTTCGCCAGCTTCCTGTTCGGGGTGGGGGTGGGACTCACCAACGACGCCCCCCAGCTGCTGTTCTTCTCCGCGCTGATCCTGCTGGTCGTCACCGTCCGCCAGGTCCGCCGGGAGGCCGCCGCCGAGGTCACCGCCCAGCAGTCGGTGACGGCCGTGGAGCGGTCGAAGCGCACGCTCCTGGAGGAGCGCACCACCATCGCCCGCGAGCTGCACGACGTCGTCGCCCACCACATGTCGGTGGTCGCCATCCAGGCCGAGGCCGCCCCGTACCGGGTGGAGAACCCTCCGCCGGAGCTGGAGCAGGCCTTCGCGACCATCCGCGAGAACGCCGTCGCCGCCCTGACCGAGCTGCGCCGCGTCCTCGGCGTCGTCCGCGCGGAGGACTACGAGGCGCCGGACGCCCCGCAGCCCACCCTCGCCGACCTGGACGGCCTGGTCGGCAACGTCCGCGAGGCCGGTCTGGACGTCGAGCTGACGGTGACCGGGCAGGTGCGCGAGCTGCCGCAGGGCGTGGAACTCTCGGCGTACCGGATCGTCCAGGAGGCGCTGTCGAACGTGCTGCGGCACGCGCCCGGCGCCGGTGCCAAGGTCGAGGTGAGCCACGTCCTCGGCGGGATCGGGCTGCGGATCGTCAACGGCCCGGCCCGCGGATTGGTCAAGCCCACCCGTCACCCGGCCACCACCCCGGAAGGAGGGCTGCGCCGGCCCCCTTCGATGGGTGCCGGGCACGGCATCACCGGGATGCGGGAGCGGGTCGCCATGCTCAACGGGGAGATGACGGCCGAGCCGACCGACGAGGGCGGCTACGCCGTCACCGCGTACATCCCCGTCCCCCGTGAGGAGGTCGTCGAATGACGATCCGGGTCCTGATCGTCGACGACCAGATGATGGTCCGCGAGGGTTTCTCCGTGCTGCTCGGCGCGATGCCGGACATCGAGGTGGTCGGCGAGGCCGTCAACGGGCGCGAGGCCGTCGCCCAGGTCGCCGCGCTCCGCCCCGACGTGGTCCTGATGGACATCCGCATGCCGGAGCTGAACGGCATCGAGGCCACCCGCGAGATCGTCGCCGCCGACGCGGACGCGAAGGTGCTCGTGCTGACCACCTTCGACCTCGACGAGTACGTGTACCAGGCGCTGCGCGCCGGGGCCTCGGGCTTCCTGCTCAAGGACGCCTCGGCCCGGCAGCTCGCCGACGGCGTCCGGGTGGTCGCGAGCGGCGAGGCGCTGCTCGCGCCGACCGTCACCAAGCGCCTGATCACCGAGTTCGCCCGCTCGGCGGTCTCGCCGCGGCCGCCCGCCATGGCGCAGATCGGCGAGCTGACCGAGCGCGAGACGGAGGTCCTGGTGCTGATCGCGCAGGGCCTGTCGAACGTGGAGATCGCCGACCACCTGGTCGTGGCCGAGTCCACGATCAAGACCCACGTCAGCCGCATCCTGGTGAAGCTGGGCCTGCGCGACCGGACGCAGGCGGCGGTCTTCGCGTACGAGGCACGGCTGGTGCAGGTCGGCGGCTGAGGCCGTACGGGGGGCCCGGGGGCCGCGGGGCCGGTAGCGTCCGGTCATGGACGCTGCCTTCGACCCCTGGTCCCCGGAGTTCGTCGCCGATCCCTACCCCGCCTACGCGGAGCTGCGCGCCGCCGGGCGCGCCCACTGGTACGCGCCGACCCGCCAGTGGCTGGTCCCGCACTACGCGGACGTGTCGGCGCTGCTGCGGGACCGCCGCCTCGGGCGTACGTACACCCACCGCTTCAGCCACGAGGAGTTCGGGCGCGAGGCCCCGGACGCCGCCCACGAGCCCTTCCACACGCTCAACGACCACGGGCTGCTCGACCTGGAGGGCGCCGACCACGCCAGGATCCGGCGGCTCGTCTCCAAGGCGTTCACGCCCCGGACCGTGGAGCGGCTGGCGCCGACGGTGCGGCGGCTCGCGGCGGAGCTGGTGGGGGCGCTGGTCGCGGACGGGGGCGGCGACCTGCTCGCGGCGGTCGCCGAGCCGCTCCCGGTGGCGGTGATCGCCGAGATGCTCGGCATCCCGGAGGGCGACGAGGAGCGGGGGATGCTGCGGCCGTGGTCCGCGGACATCTGCGGCATGTTCGAGCTGAACCCCTCGGAGGAGACGGCCCGCCGCGCGGTCCGCGCCTCGATCGAGTTCTCCGACTACCTGCGGGAGCTGATCGCCCGGCGCCGCGAGGACCCGGGGGACGATCTGATCTCGGCGCTGATCGGCGTGGCGGAGCTGACCGAGCAGGAGATGGTCTCCACCTGCGTGCTGCTCCTGAACGCCGGCCACGAGGCCACCGTGAACACCACGGTCAACGGCTGGTGGACGCTGCTGTCGCACGGGGTCCGCCCGGAGCTCGGCCCCGGTCCGGAGCCCGATCCCGAAAAGTTGTCCACAGCTGTGGAAGAACTTCTGCGCTTCGACACCCCGCTCCAGATGTTCGAGCGCTGGGTCCTCGACGACATCGAGCTCGGCGGCCAGGTCATCCCGCGCGGCTCCGAGGTCGCCCTGCTCTTCGGCTCCGCCAACCGCGACCCGGCCCGCTTCGGCCCCACCGCCGACCGGCTCGACCTCACCCGCGCCGACAACCCGCACCTCACCTTCGGCGCCGGCATCCACTACTGCCTCGGCGCCCCGCTCGCCCGCCTGGAGCTGACGGCCGTCTTCGGCGAACTCCTCCGCCGCGCACCGGGCCTCCGGCTGGTCGCGGAGCCGGTGTGGAAGCCGGGGTACGTCATCAGGGGCTTCGAGGAGCTGCTGGTCGAGGTCTGAGGCCGGGACCCCGGGCACCCGGGCGTACGGGAGGGCCCCCGTCGGATCGGCCCGGCGGGGGTCCTCGCGGGTACGTACCGGCTCAGCTCGTCAGGTCCCGCCGGCGCAGCCCCGCCAGGCCGGCCGCCGTCAGGGCCGCCGCCAGCGCCGTGAGGGCGAGCAGCGGGGTCCAGGCGAGCTCCTGGCCGGGCAGCTTCGGCAGGTGGGCGAAGGGGGAGAGGTCCAGGACGGCCCGCGGCAGGTCGAGGGCGGGGCCGATCCAGCCGAGGGCCAGGCACGCCCCGGCCACGCCCCAGGCGGCGACGGCGGCCCTCGGGACGGCGCCCCAGAGCAGCACCGCGAGGCCGGCCAGGGTCCAGACGGCCGGGAGCTGGGCGAGCGAGGCGCCCAGGACCGGGCCGAGGCCGTGCCCGTACGCGAGGGCCAGGCCCAGCCCGCTCAGGAGCATGATCAGCGCCGATCCGCCGAAGGCGACCGCCAGGTGACCGGCCGCCCAGCGCAGCCGGCCGACGGGGGCGGCGAGCAGCGGTTCGGCGCGCTGCGAGGTCTCCTCGCCGTGCAGCCGCAGCACCGAGCCGACCGCGAACAGGGCGGCGACCATCCCGAACAGGCCGACCATGGTGGCGAGGAAGGCGTCCGTGAGGGCGCTCTGCCCGCCCATCCGCTCGAAGATCTCCCGGGCCTTCTCGTTGTCGCCGACGAGCTCGGCCGCCCCCTCGACCATGCCGCCGAAGACCAGGCCGCCGAGCAGGAAGCCGAGCGACCAGCCGAGCAGCGTGCCGCGCTGGAGCCGCCAGGCGAGGGCGCCCGCCGTCGCGAGCCGGCCCGAGGCGGGGCCCGGGCGGGTGGGCAGGAAGCTCATGCCCACGTCACGGCGGGCCGTCAGGCCGTACGCGACGGCCGTCTGGACGCCGACGGCCGCGGCGATCAGCAGCAGCACCCCCCAGCGTTCGCCGGCGAAGGCGCGGACGTTCTCGGTCCAGCCGACGGGGGAGAGCCAGGTCAGGACGGCCCCGCCCGAGGGGTCCCCCGCGTCGCCCGCCGCGCGGAGCGTGAAGGCGAGGCCGAGCAGGCCCGCCGTCAGGCCCTTGGCGAGCCGGGCGCTCTCGGTGAGCTGGGCGACGATCGCGGCGAGCGTCGCGAAGACCATGCCGGTCCCGCCGATCGCGAGGCCGAGCGCGAGCGCCCCGGCCGCGCCCTGTCCGGCGAGCCCGGCGGTCACGACGAGGGCGACGGCCGCGTCGGCGGCGAGCGCGGTGAGGAGCGCGGCGGTCAGCGGGGCGCGGCGGCCCACCGCGGCGGCGGACAGCATCTCCTGACGGCCCGTCTCCTCCTCCTCGCGGGTGTGCCGGACGACGATGATCAGGCTCATGACGGCGGCGAGCACGGCGGCGAAGGTGCCGAACCGCCAGGCGACGAGCGCGCCGAGGGAGTCGTCGAAGACCGGGCCGTACAGGGAGCGCATCGAGCTGTTGGCGGTCATGGAGGCGGCGAGTTCGGCGCGCTGGGCGGCGGTGCCGTAGAGGCCTTCGAGGGAGCCCGCGCCACTGGCGGCCATGCCGCCGGTGACCAGGACCCAGACCGGCAGCATCAGCCGGTCGCGGCGCAGGGCGAGCCGGGTGAGGGCCCCGGTGCCGGTGAGGGCGGCCGTACTCATCGGGCCATCGCCCCGTCTTCCTCGTAGTGGCGGAGGAAGAGCTCCTCCAGGGTGGGCGGGGTGCTGGTCAGGCTGCGGACCCCGGCGCCGGTGAGCGAGCGGAGCACCGCGTCGAGCCGGTCCGTGTCGACCTGGAGCCGCACCCGGTGGCCCCGCACGTCGAGGCCGTGGACGCCGGGGAGTCCGGCGAGTCCGTCCGGCGGGCCGGCGAGTTCGGCGACGACGCTGGTGCGGGTGAGGTGGCGCAGCTCGGCGAGCGAGCCGGACTCGACCGTGCGGCCCTTGCGGATGATGCTGACCCGGTCGCAGAGGGTCTCGACCTCGCTGAGGATGTGGCTGGACAGCAGCACGGTCGCCCCGCGCTCGCGGGCCTCGCCGACGCACTCCTGGAAGACCTCCTCCATCAACGGGTCGAGTCCGCTGGTGGGCTCGTCGAGGACGAACAGCTCCGCGTCGGAGGCGAAGGCGGCGACCAGGGCGACCTTCTGCCGGTTGCCCTTGGAGTAGGTCCGGCCCTTCTTGGTCGGGTCGAGCTCGAAGCGCTCGGTCAGCCGGGCCCGCCGGGCCGGGTCGAGGCCGCCGCGCAGCCGTCCGTACAGGTCGATGACCTCGCCGCCGGAGAGGTTGCGCCAGAGGGTGACGTCGCCGGGTACGTAGGCGATCCGGCGGTGCAGCTCGACGGCGTCGGCCCAGGGGTCCCGGCCGAGCAGCCGCACGTCCCCGGAGTCGGCGCGGAGCAGTCCGAGCAGGACCCGGATGGTGGTGGACTTGCCGGCGCCGTTGGGGCCGAGGAAGCCGTGGACCTCGCCGGCCGCGACGTCGAGGTCGAGGCCGTCCAGCGCGTGGGTGCGCCCGAACGCCTTGCGGAGCCCGGCCATCGTGATTGCCTTCGTCATGGTTCAGAACGTACGCGGGTTTCACAAATTTGTGAAGTTAAGGAACCATAGAAAGTCAGTGACATAGTGGAGGGCATGACGACGACCAACGAAGAGGCGGTCTCCCGCTTCGTCGAGCGCTTCGCCGCCGAGCTCACCGAGGCGGGCATGCAGCGCATGGCCTCCCGCGTCTTCGCGGCCCTGCTGGCCTCGGAGACGGCCTCGGCGACCTCGGCCGAGCTCGCCGAACAGCTCAAGATCAGTCCGGCCGCCGTCTCGGGCGCGATCCGCTACCTCACCCAGGTCAGCATGGTCAGCCGCGAGCGCGACCCCGGGACCCGCCGCGAGCGCTACGTCCTGCACAACGAGCTCTGGTACGAGACCTTCACCCGCCGCGACCAGGTCCTCACCCGCTGGGAGAAGGTCCTGCGGGACGGCTCCGAGATCCTCGGCCCGGACACCGCGGCGGGCACCCGGACGGCGGAGACGGCCGAGTTCTTCGAGTTCCTCCAGAAGGAGATGCTCGGCCTGATGGACCGCTGGCGGGCCCACAAGGAGGCTCAGGCCGCGGGGGACCCCGGGACGACCCGCGCCTCCTGAGGCGGCGCGAGCCGCTCCAGGTACTCCCGCGCGGCCCGATCACCCGCGCGCAGCTCCTCGTACGGCCCGGAGGGCCACAGCGGGCGCCCCTCGATCCACGGGACGACCACCGGCCGCCCGGCGCCGTCCGTCACGCCGCGCAGCTCGACCGGGCCGGCCGGGGCCGACGGGACCCCGCGCCGGGGCTGCTTCAGGGTGCCGGGCAGCCGCAGCGGGAGCACCGCCTCGGGCAGGTCGGCCGCCCCGTCGCCGCCCGGGAAGAGCACCAGGACCGGAGCGCCGCCGTGCGGGTCGAACAGCAGCGCGTACCGCTTCGGCACGGGCACGGGGCCCCGCGCGGCCCGCGCGAGCAGCCGGGCGGCCGGGCGGCCGGCGGTGAGGAAGCGGTGGCCGGAGTGCAGGAGGAAGCCCGCGCCGAACGCGATGACGGCGTACGCGACGACGGCCGGGTAGTCGGACGAGCGGCTCAGCAGCATCAGCAGCCCGGTCCCCACGAGGACCGGCGCGCCCAGCAGCTTCGGCACGCCCGCCACCCACCGCAGCGAGCGCACCCGCCACCACGGCACCGCGCGCACGTCCGCCTCGCGGTGCGGCCGGCCGGTCCCGGGCAGGACCTGCCGCCGGGCGGCGGCGGAGAGGACCGCGTACGTGAGGGGGCGAGGGCCCCGGACCCAGTCTTCGGCGCTGGTGGTGCCGGTGGTGCCGGGCGTGCCCGCTGTGGCGGCCCCGGCCCCGCCGCCGGCGCCGGTCCAGGCCTCGGCGGCGTCGTGCGGCCCGGCGGCCCGCGCCCCGGCCCCGGGGCCCTGCGCCCCGGCCCCGGCCCCGGCCCCGGCCTCGGCGTCCGTGTCGAGCGGCCCGGCGGCCCGCGCTGCCGCGTCCCGCGTCCCCGGGCCCTGCGGCTGGGCGGGGGACGGGCGGTCGAAGAGGCCCGCGGCCGCTGCCAGGTGGAGGGTCCGCTGCCGGGTGTGGTGGCCGCGTACCGGCCGCGCCCAGACCGGATCCCCGCCGCCGGGCGGCGCGAGCACGCCGCCCCGGTCCGGATCGCCGCACCACCACAGGACGCCGTCGGGACCCGGCAGGACCCGCTCGTACCGGTGCTTCGACGCCGCCAGGTCCACCGGCCAGGCCCGCCCGGCGGCCCGGTCGCCCAGGACGACCGACGGGGGCACCATGCCCCCGCGGACGACCGCCACGGCGGGGTGGGCCGACCACGCGCCCGCCGCCAGCGCCCGCCGGATCCGCCCGGCGTTCCGCAGGGCGCTGAGGGAGATGGCCAGCAGGATCAGACCGGTCGTGCCGAGACCGGCGGCCGGCTCCGACGACCAGGAGGCCTCGACGGGCAGCAGGGCGAAGACCAGGCCGAGGGCGGTGAGGACCGCCCCCGCCGTCGTGCCCCGCACCGCCTGTCCCCGGTACCGCCCCAGCCCCTGCCGGGTCTCCTCCCGGTCCAGCGCGCACCCCACCACGACCCCCCGCTCCCCGCATGATCACGTGCCTCCGGGGAGGCTAGACCGCGCCCGCCTCCCGGGGAAGCGTCAGCGCCCACGCCCCCGCCCGGACCGTCCACTCCCGCCGCCGCACCGGTCCCGAGACCGTGGCGTCGGCGCGGTAGCGGAAGTCGGGCCCGGTCACCGTCAGGACCTGGGCGGTGGCGTGCACGGCCGGGGCGCCGGCGGGGGCGAGGGTCAGCGCGGCCGAGCCGCCCAGGGCCCGCACGGTCAGCCCCTCCAGCGGGGTGTCCACGTCGCTGAGCAGCACCCCGTCCGCCTCCACTCGCAGCCGGTGGGCGCGGTCGACGGCGTGCGCGGGCGCGGGCGCCGGGCGGACCAGCGTGCGCACCAGGGAGCGGCAGGTGTCCCAGACGGTCGGCGGCGCGGTGGCCAGGACGCGGGAGGCCGGGACGTCCAGGCGGTGCAGGACGACGCCGCCGCTGTCGTCCACGAGCAGGTCCAGGCGGCGCGCCACGCCGTCGAGGACCGTCCGGGCGGCCGCCACCGTGCCCGGCGGCACGCCGAGCGCGCGGGCGACCCGGAGGTGGTCGGGGACGCCGATCGGGACCAGCGCGAGGGGGGCGCGGGAGGGGTCGCGCTCCCGGTGGAGCAGGGTCACCGTGCGGAGCAGCGCGCGGTCGTCGCCGAGCACCACGGGGCGCCGGGAACCCCGCCTGGCCAGCAGCCGGGCGAACTCCTCCGGACCGTCCGGCAGGCAGATCTTCGTTTCCGCGCCGGCTGACAGCACATCCTTCGCGATGCGCACGGACTCGCCGTCCAATCGGCGGGCGACCGGGTCGATGATGACCAGCAGCTGGTCGGTATCCGACACCTCGGTCCTTCCTCGGGTAGCATCTTTGTGCAAGAGCCCCTTGCGCTATTGCGCCAGGGGCTTCGTCTATTCCGGGGCACACCGGTGAGGCGGCGTACGCCCCCTGACCTTGGACATGCCCCACCCGGAAGGGGTGTACGCCTGTGCCCGCACTTGTGCTGCTCGGTGCTCAGTGGGGTGACGAGGGCAAGGGAAAGGCCACCGACCTCCTCGGTGGATCCGTTGACTATGTGGTGCGCTACCAGGGCGGCAACAACGCCGGCCACACGGTCGTCGTAGGCGACCAGAAGTACGCGCTGCATCTTCTCCCTTCCGGAATCCTCTCCCCGGGGTGCACCCCGGTGATCGGAAACGGTGTCGTCGTCGACCCGGCGGTCCTGCTCTCCGAGCTGAGCGGACTCAACGAGCGCGGCGTCGACACGTCGAAGCTCCTGATCAGCGGCAACGCCCACCTGATCACGCCGTACAACGTCACCCTCGACAAGGTGACGGAACGGTTCCTCGGCAAGCGCAAGATCGGCACCACCGGGCGCGGCATCGGCCCGACCTACGCCGACAAGATCAACCGCGTCGGCATCCGGGTCCAGGACCTGTACGACGAGTCGATCCTCACCCAGAAGGTCGAGGCGGCGCTGGAGGGCAAGAACCAGCTGCTCGCCAAGCTCTACAACCGCCGCGCGATCGACGCCGCCCAGATCGTCGAGGAGATGCTCCAGTACGCGGAGCAGATCAAGCCGTTCGTCGCGGACACCACGCTGATCCTGAACAACGCGCTCGACGACGACAAGGTCGTGCTCTTCGAGGGCGGCCAGGGCACCCTGCTCGACGTCGACCACGGCACGTACCCCTTCGTCACCTCCTCGAACCCGACCGCCGGCGGTGCCTGCACGGGTGCGGGCGTGGGCCCGACGAAGATCAGCCGCGTCATCGGCATCCTCAAGGCGTACACGACCCGCGTCGGCGCCGGCCCGTTCCCGACCGAGCTCTTCGACGCGGACGGCGAGGCCCTGCGGCGCATCGGCGGCGAGCGCGGTGTGACCACCGGCCGTGACCGTCGCTGCGGCTGGTTCGACGCGGTCATCGCCCGCTACGCGACCCGTGTCAACGGCCTGACCGACTTCTTCCTCACCAAGCTCGACGTGCTGACCGGCTGGGAGCAGATCCCGGTCTGCGTCGCGTACGAGATCGACGGCAAGCGCGTCGAGGAGCTGCCCTACTCGCAGACCGACTTCCACCACGCGAAGCCGATCTACGAGATGCTGCCGGGCTGGTCCGAGGACATCACCAAGGCCAAGACCTTCGGCGACCTGCCGAAGAACGCGCAGGCGTACGTGAAGGCGCTGGAGGAGATGTCCGGCGCCCCGATCTCCGCGATCGGCGTGGGCCCGGGCCGCACCGAGACGATCGAGATCAACTCGTTCCTCTAGGCCCATCCGGGTCCTCCGGGGCCTCCAGGCATGACGGAAGGGCCCGCACCCCGAGGGGTGCGGGCCCTTTCCCCTGCCCTGCCCTGCCCTGCCCTGCCCTGCCCTGCCCTGGCCCGGCCTGGCCCGGCCTGGCCCGGCCTGCTCCGCTCTGTCCCGCGTCGCCGTGCCCCTACGCGTCGAAGCCCGTCTCCCGCCCGACCTTCTCCCAGGCCGCCAGGTCCCCCCGCACCTGCTCCAGGTGCGCGTGGATCGCGTCGATCGCGTCGGGGCCGAGCGCGAGCCGCAGCGGCGGCTCCTCGGCGGCCAGGGCGGCCAGGACCGCGGCGGCGGCCTTCGCCGGGTCGCCGGCCTGCCCGCCGTCGCCGCCCTCGACGAAGGCGCGGGTGGCGCCGACCGTGTCGGCGTAGTCGGCGACGGTGTCCGTGCTGAGGCTGCCGTTGCCGAAGAGGGAGGTCCGGAAGGCGCCCGGCTCCACGATCAGGACCCGGATGCCCAGCGGGTTCACCTCGGCGGCCAGCGCCTCCGACAGGCCCTCCAGGGCGAACTTGGTCGCGCTGTAGGCGCCGAATCCGGCCATCGACATCTGCCCGCCGACGCTGCTGAGCTGCACGATCGCGCCGGAGCGGCGGGCCCGCATGTACGGCAGGACGGCCCGGGTCAGCGCGGCGGGCCCGAAGACGTGCACGTCGAAGAGCGAGCGCAGCTCCGCGTCGTCCGTCTCCTCGACCGAGCCGACGTGGGTCCGGCCCGCGTTGTTGACCAGGACGTCGATGCGCCCGTGCCGCTCGGCGACCCCGCGGACCACCCGCTCGACGGCCGCGTGGTCGGTGACGTCCAGGGCGACCGCCTCGACCTGGTCGGGGTGGGCGGCGACCAGGTCGTCCAGGGTGCCCGTACGGCGGGCGGCGGCGACCACGACGTCGCCGGCGCCGACCGCGGCCTCGGCGAAGGCGCGCCCGAAGCCGCTGTTCGCCCCGGTGACCAACCAGACCCTGCTCATGGTGTTCCGTTCCCCTCGTCGTCCGAACTCTGTCAACAAGACTGCGGGCAAAGGGCGTTGCCCGTCCAAGATCCTTCGTGATAGCCAGGGGGCATGACGACGCTCGACGTGCACGGCCGGGACCTGCGCTACTTCGTCGCCGTGGCCGAGGAGCTCCACTTCACCCGCGCCGCCGAACGGCTCTACGTCTCCCAGCCCGCGCTCAGCAAGCAGATCCGGGCCCTGGAACGGCAGCTCGGCACCGCCCTGTTCGACCGCGACCGGCGCACCGTCCGGCTCACCGGCGCCGGTACGGCCCTGCTGCCGCACGCCCGGGCGGTGCTCGCGGCCTGGACGGAGGGGGAGGCGGCGCTGCGGGAGGCCCTGGCGGCCCGGCGGTCCACGCTCGTCATCGGCATGTCCACCAGCCCCGGCCGGGGCGGCCTGCTCCCGGCGATCCGCTCCCGCTTCACCGAACGGCACCCCGAGGCCCGGCTGCGGCTGCGCCAGGTGGGCTGGGAGGATCCCACGGCCGGGCTCGCCGACGGCACCAGCGACGTGGCCTTCGTCTGGCTGCCGCTCGCCGACGCCGAGCGCTACCGCTGGGTCGTCGTCGCCACCGAACCCCGCCTGCTCGCCCTCCCCGAGACCCACCCGCTCGCCGCCCGCGACCGCGTCCCCTTCGCCGCCCTCCTCGACGAGCCCTTCCTCGCGCTCCCCGAGGGCAGCCCCGAACTGCGCGACCACTGGCTCGCCGTGGACGCCCGCGGCGGCCGCCCGCCCAGGATCGGCGCCGAGATCGCCTCCACCGACGAGACGTACGAGGCCCTGGTCGACGGCCTCGGCGTCTGCCTGGTCGCCGCGGGCAACGCGCCCCTGCTCACCCGCGGCGGCGTCGTCACCCGCCCCGTCGACGGCATCGCGGAATGCCGCTTCGCCCTCGCCTGGCGCGCCGACGACCCCCGCCGGGCCGTCCACGACTACGCCCGCGCGGCGACCGCGGCGGCGGCGGCGCCGGCCTCGTAGCCCCTACCCCCGCTGGTACTCCCCCGGCTCCCCGTCCGCGGACATCCCGTAGACCAGGAGCCGGTCCTTGCCCTGGTAGCGGACGATGCGCAGGTTGGTGGAGCCGTCCTCGACGCAGTCCGGGTCCCAGCTGTCCGGGTCGCGGGTCTGGGGGCCGACGACGAGGAGGGGGCCCGCGGCGGCGACGAGGGCCGTGGCGGTGCAGTGGACGTTCTCGGAGGTGTTGTCGCCGTTGGAGTCGGTGCGCGGGTACGACTGCTCGACGCGGACCAGGGGGGCGCCGACCGGGCCCTGGGAGACGGTCAGGCGGTTGACCCAGCGGTCGGGCTCCGGGGGCGCCACCCCGCCGAGCGGCACCTGGTTCCAGGTGCCGAGCAGCGCGGCCGGGACGACGGCCGCGCCGGTCCTGGCGCGCTGGAACGTGCTCTTGGCGACGCCCGAGCTCCACTCGACGACGTCGTTGGCGCGCAGCCGCAGCGTCTGGCGGGCGGCCGGCGTGCAGCGCTGGGCCGGGACGCTCGCGGTGATCTCGGCCTCGCCCAGGACGAGTTCGGAATCGGTGGCGGAGAGCAGCACGGCGCGGCCGATGCACAGCCGCTCCCCGGTGACATGGGTGTAGACGGCGGTCCTGCTGCCCGCCGCGCCCTGGCCGATCTCGATCCGGCTGGTCTCGTACGGGGCGTCCGCGGCGCCCCGCAGGACGCCCTCCCAGGCCCCGAGGAACGCGGCCGGGACGATCCCGGCGGGCCGCGCGGAGGCGGAGCTCCCCGTGCCGCGCCCCTTGCCGTCCGGGCCGCCGGTCCCGCCGCCCGTCCCCTGCCAGGCGAGGTATCCGAGGGCGGCGGCCCCCCGCGACGGCGAGGGCGGTGAGGGCGGCGGTCAGGCCCCGGCGGCGGCGCCGGGGGGTCGGGGCGGTGGGGGCGGGGTCCGGCGCGGCGGCCGGCTCGCGCGGGGGCGCGGTGGTGGCTTCCGCCTCCGTCTCCAGGAGCTGCGCCGCGTGCCGGCCGAGCCGGGCCAGCAGGTCGGCGGGCAGCCAGGGCTCGGTGACCTGGAGGGTGTCGACGAGCTCGGTCGCGGAGGGCCGCCTGGCGGGGTCCTTGGCGAGGCACGCCCGGATGAGCCCGCTGAGCTCGGGCGCCAGGTCCGTCAGGTCGGGCTCGTCGTGCGCGATGCGGAACATGGTGGCGTGCACGCCGCTGTCGGTCCCGCCGAACGGGGTGCGCCCGGTCGCCGCGTACGCGAGGACGGAGCCGAGGCAGAAGACGTCGGAGGCGGGCGTCAGCTTCTCGCCCCG